>NZ_JAMYOX010000031.1:0-76636 GCF_040320025.1 Mesorhizobium sp. M0808 | reverse complement strand
GCGAATATGGCGACATGATCGCCATGGGTATCGTCGATCCGGTCAAGGTTGTGCGCACGGCTCTGCAGGACGCGGCCTCGGTCGCCGGCCTGCTGGTCACCACGGAAGCCATGATCGCCGAGGCTCCGAAGAAGGAGTCGGCTGGCGGCGGCATGCCGGCCGGTATGCCCGGCGGTGGCATGGGCGGCATGGGCGGTATGGATTTCTAATTCAGCCAATCTCGCAAGCTTACGGAAAGGGCGGCAGCGATGCCGCCCTTTTTTATGTGCCGAGCATGATCGACAGCTTTAGACGTGCAAGTCCTCTACGCAGCCTGATGGCGGCGAAGCGCAACGGCGTCGTCGTGAGACGGGGTCTGGCCGTGTCCTTTCGTTCAGCCGCTGGTCGAAACTCACGATGATCGTGCTGCCTTCCGCCGTGCCGTCGATCTTTACAGGGCTGCGAGAAGGCCTTGCCAACGGCTGGCAGACCCTGGTTGCGGTAGAACTCATCGCATCGTTCGAAGGGCTCCGATACCTGATGGCCTATGGTCGTCAGCTCTTTCAATTGGAACTCGTCTTTCGGCCATGATCGTGGTCGGCCTGACCGGATTGGTGATCCACGGCCTGCTCACGCTTGCCGAAAACTATCTGCAACGCTGGCGTCCGGAGACCCCACGATCAGCCTGATCACGATTGCAGGTCGGGATAGGCTGTCGCGGCGCTTCCATCGCACCGCCGGCCTTCCGCTTCATCGGCACCGCTTGCGGTGCTGATGGCGCTGCTCGCGATTTGGGAGTTGCTCGCCCATGCCGGCGCTGCTGACCCACGTTTTCTACCGCGGCTGGAAAAGGTGGCGGCCCGCGGCATGGCAGAGTTCAGCCGAGGTGGCCTCGGCTCCAATATTCTGGTGAGCCTGGAACGTGACCTGATCGGTTTCGTGTGTGGCAGTGTGGCGGAATCGCGCTTGGTCTGGTGATCGGATTTTCTCGCCTCATCGAACGCCTGAGAGGCTCGTGGTCGCGGTTGTATTACCGCTATTACGTGACCTGATCACGTTGACGATGCCAGCACCTTCATTGGCCACTTTCTGGACCATGTACGTCACATCAGGCTCCCCCGCCCGATCGACACGAGCCGGCTCTGTAACCAAGCCGCCGTCATATGGCGGTTCCACGACGGCACTGGCGGCAGTCGTCTTCTCAGCGGCTACAGGTGGACGTTTCAGCAGCCAACGAATCCGATGGTGGCAAGGACAGGCAGACCAAGCACCGCGTAGAAGCCGTACTCCGCTGGAGTTCGCCTCGGAAGTGGAGCGACAAGGGCCTGATTTGTCTTGCCATGCCGACATTGTCAGCACGCTTTTCGAAGCCTCTGAATTCCTTAGTGTCCATCCCAGCTCGACCTCCGACCATCCCCATTTCCGGCTGCCCGCGGCACGACAGCCCTTGGCCTCTAGCTGCGCTCGAGCGGATCAGCGTGCCGTCCGCCTCCTCTGGCTGATCAAAATGTCTGCACCCATTTGGCAATGGCCGTTTCGCGCAAAAGTATTCCCCCGTGAGCCGGCTTTCCGAATTGGCTTAACTTCCAAATCTGTGGCTTTGCCTGCATTGCGGAGCGCGGAGTTCCGACCACTCGCCCAAGGGTATGCCATGGCGTTTCGTCTCTTTGTTCCGATCCTTGCCGGTGCAACGCTGCGCGAGCGGCTGCTCGCCTGCATCGGGGCCATGATCGGCATCGCATTGACTGGCGTGATCAGTGCGCTGGCGAACGGGTCTGGCCCACATGTCGCACTGCTGGTTGCTCCAATGGGAGCATCGGCCGTGCTGCTCTTTGCCGTGCCTTCAAGCCCGCTGGCGCAACCTTGGTCGATTATCGGTGGCAATACGATTTCGGCGCTGGTCGGGGTGACCGTGGCGCATTTCGTGCATGAACCCGTTCTTGCTACCGGCATTGCGGTGGCGCTGGCCATCGCCGCCATGTCGTTCACGCGCTGCCTGCATCCGCCGGGTGGCGCCGCCGCCTTAACTGCGGTGTTCGGCGGACCGGCCGTCTTCAGCTCGGGCTTGCTGTTTCCCTTCGTTCCGGTAGCGCTGAACTCGATCGTGCTGGTCGCACTCGGCTACGGCATCCATAAACTGTCGCGGCGCAACTATCCGCATGTGGCGGCCCCCGCCCTTAAAAGCGCGCATGGAACCATCGATCCGCCCGCGCGGGAGCGGGTCGGCTTCCAGCCCGAGGATATCGATGCCGCGCTCGGCGCGCTGGAGGAAACCTTCGATATCGACCGCAACGATCTTGAGCGGCTGCTACGGCAGGTCGAGTTGCAGGAGATGGTGCGCTCCCACCGGACCCTGCTGTGCGAGGACATCATGTCGCGCGATGTGATTTCGGTCGATGAACATGCGCCTGCCGACCAGGCGCGTCATTTGCTGCTCGATCACAACATCCGGACGCTGCCGGTGACCGACGCCGAGGGCTGGCTGGTCGGTGTGGTTGGCCTGCGCGAGCTGACGAAGGCGACCGACACGGTGAGGGCTGTGATGTCGAAGGCTGCCACCGCCTCTCCCGACACGCCGGCGATGAGCCTGCTGCCGGTGCTCACCGACGGCCGCAGCCATGCCGTGGTCATCGTCGATGCCGAGCGACGCATTATTGGGCTGATCACCCAGACCGACCTGCTGGCGGCGGCAGCGCGCGTGCACATGGCCGACACAACGCTGGCAGCGGCATGAAATAGTGATCCGGATTTGCTCAATCCGGGAACCCGATGGGCGCCAATGGATATAGGAATAGCGGCATTAAGTGCCGCCTTCCGCCTAAGACAATACCTTTTTACGAGTAGATCAACCCTGAAACGCGACCGCGTGCTCAGGCATCTGGTTCACGTAGGCCAAGTACGACTGCAACAACGGAACACTCTTCAACCTTGCCGGTGGCCAGAGCCAGTCCGCTATGTCGACGAAAGGCGCGGACTACAAGTGGGTCAAGTGTCCTTTCCGATCGTCGTCACAGCAAACACCCTTACGGCAGAACCGGAGGAACAGCATGGACATGCAAACAGCCAGTTCAATGCAGACATCGCCACAGGCTCAATCCCCTGACCCTGGAGCGTGGACCCTGGAGCGTGGACCCTGGAGAAGGCTCAGGCCCTTCACGATGCCCCTTCAAAATCTCCTCTTCCTTGCGCAAACCGAGCACCGCCAGAATTTCGATCCCAACAAGGTCCAGCTCAGCCGGCTTCTCAGCATCAAGACAGGCGGCTGCCCGGAGGATTGCGGCTATTGCAGCCAGCGTATCAGAGGGCATCGCGATAAAAGTACGCCAAACAACGCGGCCTTTATTAACCAAAGACAGCTACGGCCGATTTGATGGTGATACCGCCATCGGGGCTTCGGCGCATCTGACGCCCCGTTGCGGTCCGAAACACAGTCGGCAGTTGCAGCGCCGGCGGCACCCGCGACCAGAGCGTTCGCATGATTTCCCGGCCATGCCGAGTTTTCCGAACGGCGCTTCCAGACACGACGCGCTGGGACCAGCGGAAGCCGATCTCATGGAAATAGAGGTCAGCATGTTGCGGGCTGATATGGTGGAAGACTCCGGCGATCGTCCGCCGCACGCGGGAATTGAAACCCTCCACCGAATTGACGTGGACCGTGTCGCGAACATATTCGTGGCTGGAATGCTTCACGGTTTCATGCTTGGCAAAACTCTCGCCGATGGCCATGAATGCCTTCGCCTCATCACTCATCAAATGCGCGTGGGTTTCGATCTGTGTTTCAATCGCACGTTCGGCCGCGCGCAACGAAAGACCGGTCACGACCGCGGCACGTGCGTCACCGGCCGGAGCGCCGGGCGTGACGTCGGTCGGCCGCTGCACCATCGCCACGACCGGCGCCTTCTCTGTATTCGCCTGACCTTTCCGGCCCCGTCCTGGAGGTGGCTCATCCGGCCGCTTTCGGGGACTTCCTCCGAGATGAAAATGATCGATCTCAACCGTGCCGTCGAGCATGTTTTCCCGGGCCACCATCAGCCGCAGGGCGCGACCCATGCGCCAGGCCGTCGGTTGGCTCACGCCAAGGATCTCGGCGAGTCGGACCGAGGACAAGCCCTTGTCCGACTGGAGCATCAGCCACATGGCTTTCAGCCAAACACGCAAGGGCAGCTTGGTCGAATGCAGCGGGGTATGGGTCGTCACCGTGAACTGGAACCGGCAAGCGCCATTGGAACATTGATAAAGGCCCGGTCTCGCACGCCGCTTGCCTGTATCGCGGCCGGCAAGCGCGATCGACCGCTTGTAACCACAGGCGGGACAGATCCTGCCTTCTGGCCACACCATGGTTTCCAGCAATCGCCGGCAATGCTCTTCATCCCGGAAGGCCACGATCATTTCTTCAACGGTCCGAATGTTGGAAAGCGCTGCGAGCATCGTTTCAGGCATTCTCATCCCCTCCAGATCACGTCCAAGAATCGCATGGGAAGGCCATGATCACAAGCCTATTGCTGTCTTTTGTTGATAAAGGCCAACAACGCTAAGGGAGAACAAACGGTGATCTGATTTCGTTCGACGCTCGTTTTCGAGAGCCGCTCTGGGTCGTTCGCAATCAACTGTGTAGGCCAGCGGAGCGAGCAAGGAGCGCCAGATCTGGACAGGGCTGAGTGGGGTGTTTTTCCCGAAAGGTGGGGGCCATGTCCTAAGGGACACGAGATGTAGTGGACTCGTCGATCCGCGCGGTTTCGATTCGCGCACCCGGGCACAACGCTTGGATAAGTCCCATCAGACGCTCTCCGGTGGCCGTCATCTGTTTAGCTGACATTGGGCCGAGGGCTTCCAGCACGAGCCACATGGCGCGGGTATTGACCGTGACCATGGTGCGCCGCCCCTGCCGCCAGTTCCAGCGGCGGCACGTGACACCGCCATCATCGCACCAGATGACTTCGCCCGGTTCGGGATGCTCGGTTACCATTTCACCTTGCTGGATCGTGTCGAATGGCTCCGCTCCCTTCGCAATTAAAAGTCTCGGGACCCCTGGTAAAGATCGAGATCCTCCCCGCCAACCGGAACGCCATACAACACGCTGACGGCATTGTAGGCATCAACCAGTGGGGATATCCGCGGGAGAGAGCCATCTTTCCGCACACGCTTGAGAAGCGCGGCGGCCGAGCACGGCGATCGATTGGCTTTTGTGCCGAAAGCCGCGTAGGCAACGGCCCACGCCGCAAGATGCGCGTCCCTTTGGGCGTCATCGCGAAGCGCGGCCTGTTCCGCCGCCGCAATCGTGTCGTTCAACGCCTGTGCATCCGGCACGTCGATTTCAGCGTTCCGTACCACAATGCTGATCAGATGAAAATCCGGGTAGCGGGCCTTGATCTCGGGGGCAATCAATGGGCGGGAAAGACATGGGATGCTCTTTTCTCATGGGGAGGCTTTGCGCTGGCGGTCGTTCGGGAGATGTATGAAGAAGGGTGCTTGTCGAGCGTCCAGATCTTCTAGCATCGGCGAGGTGCATGCCGCACCATGCGCTGGATAATTCCATCATTCCGCCGTGGACAAGGCCTGGCAGAGATCGTCGATTATGTCTTGCGGGTGCTCGAGCCCGACCGAGATGCGCAGCAACCCCGCCGGAGCAATCGACTTTGGTCCTTCTACAGAGGCCCGATGCTCCATCAGCGAATGCGTGCCCCCAAGGCTCGTGGCCCGCACCACAAGATTGAGCCGCCCAGCGACCGTCATGGCTGCCTCGGCGCCGCCTCGAATGATGAAGGAAAGCATGGCACCGTAGCCAGACATCTGCCGCCCGGCCAACTCATGGCCCGGGTCATCGGGCAGGCCCGGAAAGAGAACACTTTCGACTGCCGGATGCTTGCCCAGCGCTTCGGCGACTTTCTGGGCGCCGTCACAGTGGGCTCGCATGCAAACCGGCAAAGACTGCAGCCCACGAAGTGCCAGCCAGCAGTCGAAGGGAGCCGCGACGCTTCCCTTGTGCCGCTGGATCATGCGCAGGGGGCGTTCCAGAGACGCGGCGTCCGGCAAGACGACGACCCCAGCCATCATATCGGAATGGCCACCTATGTATTTCGTTGCCGAATGCATCACGGCATCGGCCTCCAATTCGAACGGGCGCTGGAGGACGGGCGTCGCCCAGGTGTTGTCAACCACCGCAATCGCACCGGCCTCGTGCGCTTTGTCGCAAGCCGCCCGGATATCCACGACACGGATGAGCGGGTTCGAGGGGGTCTCGATCCACACGAGGCCCGTGGGGGCGGCACCCACGGCCGTGCGCAGCGCGTCCAGGTCGCGCATGTCGACGGCGACGAAGTCGAACCGGCTTCCGATATCGGTTTCGTCAATCAGCGATCGGATGCCGAAATACATGTCGTCCGGCACGACAATACGATTGCCCTTGCGGGGGTGCGCCTCGAACACCGCCGTAATGGCGGCCATGCCAGACTAGAAGGCGACAGCGGCGTGACCTCCTTCAAGCGCGGCCATCGCCGTTTCGAACGCGTTCCGCGTCGGGTTGGCATCCCTGATATATTCATAGCCCGACGGGTAGCCACCGTCCGCACTCCGTTCGAAGATCGTACTGGGATGGAAGGGGGATCGTGACGGCGCCGGTGAAAGGATCGACACCCCGACCCGCATGTATCGCTTTGGATTCGAGTTGCATGGAGCACCTCCTTAGGTGGATCTGAGAAGGAGACGGCAGGAATGGCCAAAAGCAGACCGATTCCCTGTGTCATTGAAGGCCGCTCGCGCAGAACCTTAATGGCCAGCACGATCATCGCGACCGGATAGCGAGGCGACGGCCGCGGTTTCGGCCAATCCTCGGTGGCGAAAGCCACCATCAGCAACAGGTTTGCATTTCCATCGAGAAGGCTGGCCACGGCGGCAATGCTGAGGCCGCGCGGGCAAGACGCGTGGCTTCGGCACCCCGGGCGGCGACACCGCCAAGAAAGTCGCCCGCACCGAATGCGACGGCAGCGAGACCTGCAGCCATCACTCTCATGCGTGGAACACCGCAGGATGCGTGGGGCAAATCGCGGATGCGTGTCCACCCGCCCCATTGCGGGCTGTGGTTCCTGCTGAACGGCAATTGCTCCACAGACGATGAGCCGGCGCATCTTCATCGATCCCTGGGACTACGTGATGACGCGGTTGAAGGATCCGCCCCGGTCGACCCCGCGCGGAACTCCGGTTGCTCGTGCGCGATGCCGTCGATCCGGCTGATCAGCCCGTGAATGTCGCCCAGCACCCAGAGGTCTCTCACCTTGCCGTCCTCGAATGTGAAGATCGACATGCCGTACCACCACACGTGCCGACCGGTGGGGGCGCGACCGAGCAGCGGACGGCGATGGATTCCGTGGAAGCGGAGCTTCGCTGAGACCCGATTTCCCTCCTCGACCATTTCCAGGATGTAGGATGTGTAGTGATCGAGAGAGCTCGTCACCCGTCTGACATAGTCAGCGAACGCACTGTGCCCCACGAGAACCGGGCCGAGCGACCCGCGGAAAGTGAACCCCTCATGAAAGATTGCCGGGATCAAGTCGACGGCCGCGTGATCCCAATGTCCTTGTAGAACACCCGGACGATCTCCTTCTGCGGGCTGAGCTCGATGTCATCGAACGTCATCACCTTCTCGTGCTCATCGGGCGCGATACTCATGAATGCCTCCTTTTGCCGCTTGATATCGAGCGTTCGAACCGGAACGCCTGTGGAACCAGCCGATCCGCTACCGGCCACGGACCATCCGGTAGCTCATGGTCAGGGCAGCGCCTTCCGGTAGCGAATAGCCGGTCCCGCACTGACCGCCTGTGCCGCATGTACGATGGCGTTGGTGTCTAGGCCGTGGTGACGGTAGAGGTCCGCAATCGTGCCGGTCTGACCAAAGTGCTCGACCCCAAGCGCCTTGACGCGATGCCCGTTCACGCCGCCGATCCACGCAAGCGTCGCCGGGTGACCATCAATTGCGGTAACGATCCCGCAATCTCGCGACAGCGGCGCCAGCATCCGCTCGACGTGGCTAAGGGCGCCGGTCATTCCGCGCTGGCGGGCACGCTCCGCTGCCTGCCAGCCCGCGTTCAGCCGGTCGGCTGACGTGATTGCCATCAGCCCGACGTCGCGCCGGTCCTCTGCCAGAAGCCCCGTCGCTGCAATCGCCTCCGGCGCGACAACGCCTTGATAAGCGATCACCACGCTGGCGTTCGGCCCAGGCGGTCGCAGCCAATAGGCGCCATTGACGATATCCCGTGCCAGGTCCGGCCTCATGTCGCGCAGCGGCTGCTCGAGCGGCCGGGTGGACAAGCGCAGATAGACCGACCCTCCGGTCTGATCACGCAGCCATGTCGTTTCGTCCGGATCTCCTTCGCCGTTGCGCTGCATGTAATCGAACGCGAAGCGCATGATCACGGACAGCTCGTCGACGAAGGCCGGTTCGAAGGCGCAAAGCCCATCCTGCGCCATGCCGATCAGCGGGGTGCCGATCGATTGGTGCGCCCCGCCCTCCGGCGCCAGCGTCACGCCGGAGGGCGTGGCGACCAGCATGAAACGCGCGTCCTGGTAGCAGGCATAATTCAGTTGATCGGCGGAACGATAGATGAACGGGTCGTAGACCGTCCCGATCGGCAGCAGACGGACGCCGTTGATCGAATGCGATAGTCCGAGCGCCCCGAGCATGATCATCAGGTTTGACTCTGCGATCCCGAGTTCCAGATGCTGCCCCTTCGGTCCGAACTCCCAACTGTAGGTGGAGGGGATGCGTTCGGCCTTGAAGGTGTCGGCCATGGTCTCGCGGGCAAAAAGGCCGCGCCGGTTGACCCAGCCCCCGAGATTGGTCGAGACCGTCACATCGGGCGAGGTGGTGACGATGCGTTCGGCAAGTGGACTCTGCTCGCGAGCGATGTCGGTCAGAATCTGACCGAAGCCCATCTGGGTCGACAGCGGCTTGCCGGGCTGTCCCGGCAACGGAAGGGTTGCGGGCACCGGCACTGACGGCGCCGACAACCGCCGACGCCCTTCACCGAAGAACGGCACCTTGGCGAGGAAGGCGTCAAGCTCCGCTTCCGGCAGGGTGGCGGCGGCCCATTTGTCCCACTCCTCACCCGGCTTGACGGCCATTTGCCGGCGGAAACCTTCCATGTGCGCAGGCGTCATCTGTCCCGCATGGTTGTCCTTGTGTCCGGCAAGCGGCAGACCGTAGCCCTTGATGGTGTAGCAGATGAAGCAGACGGGCCGGTCATGGCTGGAAGCCGCTTCGAAGGCTTCCAGGAGGCTCGGCATGTCATGCCCGCCAAGGTTCGTCATGAGTGCCTGCATCGCGTCGTCGGAGCGGCGTTCAATCAGGGCGGCGACCGGCCCCTGATCTCCGATCTCGTCGAGGAGCCGCTTGCGCCAGGCAGCACCCCCTTGGAAGGTCAGCACCGCATAGAGCTGGTTGGGACACCGCTCGATCCACTCACGCAGCTTCTCGCCCCCCGGCTCAGTGAAGGCTGCCTCTTGCTGCGCACCATGGCGCAGGATCATCACATCCCAGCCGAAATTGCGGAAAATCTGCTCGAACCGCTGCCAGAGGCCCTCCCGGATCACGGCGTCGAGCGACTGGCGGTTGTAGTCCACGATCCACCAGCAGTTCCGTAGCCCGTGCTTCCAGCCCTCGATCAGGGCTTCGTAGATGTTGCCCTCGTCCATTTCGGCATCGCCGATCAGGCTGATCATCCGACCCTCGGGGCGGCCCTTCATCCAGCCATGGGCCGAGACGTAGTCCTGCACCAGCGAGGAAAACAGCGTCTGCGCGACGCCGAGACCCACCGACCCGGTCGAGAAATCGACATCGTCGATGTCTTTGGTCCGCGAAGGGTAGCTTTGGGCGCCCTTGTAGCCGCGAAAGTTCATGAGCTTTTCACGGGTCTGGTTGCCGGCGAGATACTGGAGTGCGTGGAAGATCGGCGCCGCGTGAGGTTTGACCGCCACCCGGTCCTGCGGGCGCAGCACCGATCCGTAGAGTGCAGTCATGATCGTGCTCAGGGAGGCTGAAGAAGCCTGATGGCCGCCGACCTTGATCTCATCTCCCTCGCGGACGTGATTGGCGTGGTGGATCGTCCAGGCTGCGAGCCAGGAAGCGCAGCGCTCGATCTCGTTCAAATATGCAAGTTTCGTCATCATTCACTTCCCCGAAAATCAGCGGTCGGACCGATGCCTCCCAGAGTAGATCGTCAAAGATCGAGCTTCAGCACGCCCGTCGCGCGTGACACGCAGGGGATGAAGCGATGGCCGCGTGTGTCTTTGGACAGGACGGAATCCCGATGGATCGGCTGTCCACTAAGCATAACGCATTCGCAGGTCCCGCAAACCCCGTTCTCGCATGAGGCCAGTAAGGGCACCCCGGTGGCGCGCAGAGCCGCGAGCGCCGTGGTCTGCGCCGAAACCTCAATCATCCTGCCCTCACGGAGTTCTATGACGAATGGTTCCGGTGGTGCGCCATCAAAGTCGGGAGGCTGGAAAGTTTCGAAATGAACCGTGCCCTCAGGCCAGTGTTCAGCCGCCCGCCCCACGGCGGCCATGAATCCGGGCGGTCCGCAATAGTAAACCTGTGCCTCGGCCGAACGGTTCGCCAGCAGCGCGGCGATGTCCTGCCGGGTCGCCGTCTCGTCGTCGAAATGGAGCCGAACATTGCCGCCAGGAAGATCGCCCTCGATCACCGGCAAGAGTGGCGTGAGCGCCCGGCTGCGGGTGAAATAGTGCAACTCGAAGGACTTGGCCTGCCGGGTGAGCGCGCGCGCCATGGCCAGAACCGGGGTGATCCCGATCCCCCCTGCCAGCAGCAAAGTCGGCCCCTCGCCTGGCTTGAGCGCAAAATGGTTGCGTGGCGCGGAGACAGGCAGTGTGGAGCCGACGGCAATGGTTTCGTGGATCCACGCCGAGCCGCCACGGCCGTCATTCTCGCGCTTCACCGCGATGGTGTAGCGGCTGAGCTCGGTCGGGTCGCCGCAAAGAGAATACTGACGCACCTTCCCTTCAGGCAGATGGACATCGACGTGAGAACCCGCCTCGAACGGCGGCAGCACAGGTTTGCGCGGGTGTTTGAGGCCGATGACCAGTACTTCCCCCGGCTCCTTGCGGACAGCGGTCACGGTCAGCTTCATGACGATGCGGGGCGAGGCCATGGCGTTTCACTCGTCGATGGGCAAGATCAGATCACCGGGGCGGATCACGCCCCCGACCTCGATTGCGCAGTTCAGGCCGGAGCGGTTCAGAAGCCCGTCGTAGAGACCCGGAAGCCCCAGCAACTCCTCGATATACTTGCACGGGACATTCATCCGGGCGGCTCTAAGGATCGTTTCCCCGACCCGGAAGCGTTTGCCGACAAGATGGCCTAGCGGAGCGCCTCGTGTCGTCAGATTGCGCCGGTGATCTTCGGGCGCAAGCTTGGCCTTGAAGCCCGGTATCCTGGGTTCGCCCTGCGCGATGGCTTCCAGAACTTCAGCTTCGATCAGCGTCACCTCGCGAACGTCGGGACGCGCCGAATAGGTCCCCGCCCCCAGGTAGTAGCGATCTCCGACAATGCCTTGGCCGGCAATAAGCTGCGCCTCCGCTAGCTCCTCCATTTCATAGGAGGCAGCAGGCGCGATATGGATATGAAGCAGCTTTCCTAGCCAGATCATCATCGCTCTCGGAAATTCGTCTCGTGGAAACCTGCTGCAAAACTGGCCTGATCAACAGCGCCAGTTGCATGGCGTTTTCCCGGTCCAGTTGGCTGTTGCAAAGAAATACGGGGCCCCCTCGGACCGTTTTCAGCGCCTGCTTTGACCTCCCCCTGTCTCAGTTGTTCCGCGCCGGCATCGCGTCTTGCACCTGCTTGACAACCTCTCGCAGGACCTCAACGCCCTTCCCGATCTGCCTAATGCTCAAGGCGGCATATCCCATGACAAGACCGACGCGATCCGCGCGGCCTTCGTCCGATGGCTGTTCGTATAGCGGCGAGATCAGGTGCAGCCCCAGGCCCGCGCCTCGGGCGGCTTCGACCAGGGTCGTTTCCCGCGATCGCGGCAGTTCGTCGAACCAAACGACGACGTGCAGACCGGCCTCTGCTCCCTGGACAGCGATGCGATCACCGAAGCTGCGCCGCAAGGCGCCCAACAACGTCTCCCGACGCTCGCCGTTCAGCCTGCGCACGCGCCGCACATGGCTTTCGTAGCCGCCACTCTCGATTAAAGAGGCCAGAGCCTCCTGTTCAGCTACCGGCGAATGCCGGTCCGCGAATTGTTTGGCGGTTGCGAAGACCTCCTGCAATTCCGGCGGGACGACGAGGTAGCCGATACGCAGCATCGGCGAGAGCGTTTTGGAGATCGTGCCGAGGTAGATGACAGCCCCGTGGTCCTCGAGACTGTGCAGCGGAGGGACCGGATTGATGTCGTAGCGATATTCGCTGTCGTAGTCGTCCTCGATCACGTAGGCATTGTTGTGCCGCGCCCATTCCAGAAGCTGGTGGCGGCGCGCGATCGGCATGACGCCGCCCAGCGGAAACTGATGCGATGGCGTGACATAGGCCAGTCGCGCCCCGATCCCCGCCAGCAACTCCGTCTTCATCCCGTCCTCGTCGACGGTGACCGGGATGGGCGAGGCACCCGTACTGGCAAAGACCTGACGCGCCATCCTGTAGCACGGGTCCTCGATGACAAAGCGGTCGGCGGGATCGAGAAGCAGGCGCGCGCACAGGTCGAGGCCCTGCTGCGAACCGTTGACGATGATTATCTGCTCGAGGTCGCAGCTCAGGGTTCGGGCGCGCCAGAGATAGCCCTGGAGCGCCTGGCGCAGCCGGCGCGAGCCGCGCGGATCCTCATAGGCAAGACGCAACGGGCGCTGCCCCATCGCCTCGTTCATCGCACGTTTCCAGACCAATGCGGGGAAGTCTGACGGCGCCAGGTCGCCATAGCGGAAATCGACCTTCAGCCCAGTCGGCAGATAATCCGGCCAGGGCGGCGTGACGCGCAGTCGGCCCCCATAGGCGGACAGAAGAACCGGGCCGACCCGTTTCGCAGGCGTGCGGCTTGTCCCAGGACCGATCAACGAAGATGCAACGCGGGGTCGTGCGCCTTGACGGACGTCGATGAAACCTTCCGCAGCCAGTTGCTCATAGGCGACCGTCACCGTCGTTCGCGAAACCCCAAGGTCATTTGCGAGGCCTCGGGAGGACGGCAGCTGACTGCCGGTTTCGTAGACACTTCCGAGGATCTGCTCGCGAAGAGCCTCGTAGATCTGGCGTGCACCCATCGCGTGCGTGCGACCTGCAGAACCGGCACTTGAAGACTGGACCATTTCATTCATCGCCAACTGGATATTTCACATTGGCCAGTTTGCCGTCAATCTTTCGGAAACCCAAGAAAGATCTAGAGGCCGAATGACCCGCTCCTATCAATCCGAGACCGATGCTCTCACGCGGTCGCTCAACGACACCGGTTCCGGATTCGCCACTCGGGCGATCCATCATGGCTACGATCCCGCCGGCTTTTCCAATGCCGTTCAGCCGCCAGTCTTCTTGACCTCGACCTATGGATTCGAAAGCGTGGCAGCGAACGAGGCCGCCGCCGCGCTTGGCGGAAGGCTCTATGCGCGCGAATACAATCCGACGACGGAGATCCTCGAACAACGGCTTGCCAATCTGGAAGGAGCCGAGGCAGGTCTGGTCGTTGCCTCGGGGATGGCGGCTTTCGGGACGCTGATCCTGTCGCTCCTGTCCCAAGGCGATGAACTCATCGTCCACAGGACGCTTTATGTGAACACGCTTGCCATGGTCGAACAGGCGGTCCCCCGCTTCGGCATCAAGGTCGTCGCGGTCGACCTGTCCGATCCTCACAATCTCGATGCCGCGATTACCGAGCGGACCCGGCTTGTTTTCTTCGAGACGCCGGTGAATCCGCTGAGCCGCATCTGCGACATCGCTGCCATTGCCGAGCGCGCCCACGCGCGCGGTGTAAAGGTTGCAGTCGACAGCACCTTCGCCTCCCCCGCGCTCCAGCGGCCGCTCGAACATGGGGCCGACCTCGTGCTCCACTCCCTGACCAAATACATCAATGGGCACGGCGATGCCCTTGGCGGGGCCATTCTCGGCGACGCGCAAACGCTCCGCACGCTGCACGAAACGGGCCTGCGCTACATCACCGGCGCAGCGCTCTCGCCCATGTCAGCCTTCCTGATCCTGCGCGGTCTGAAGACGCTCACGCTGCGCATGGAACGGCACAGCGCCACGGCCCTTGCGGTGGCTCAGGCGCTCGAGGCGCACCCGGCGGTGGCATGGGTGAGTTATCCCTTCCTCGACTCGCACCCTGATCAGGTGACGGCGCGAAAGCAGATGTCCCAAGGGTCGGGCATGTTGGCCTTTGGCCTCCACGCTGGGTTCGAGGGCGCGCGGCGGATGATGGACCGGCTCAACCTGATCACCCGGGCTGTCAGCCTCGGCGATGCCGACAGCCTCATCTATCATCCGGCAAGCCTGACCCGTGCTCGTCAGCCGATCCGCAAGGATGCGCATCTGGCCGATGGAGTCGGCGAGGACCTCATGCGTCTCTCGGTGGGTCTTGAAGACGCTGAGGACCTGATCGCCGACATGCGGCGGGCTCTGGACGCCTTGTGATGACCTGTGGTCCGGCCAGTCCCGCGCTCGCGTACAAACCCGGAGCCTTGCCATGGCATTCCTGAGCGGCCTTTCCGCGTTTCCCATCACGCCGACCGATCGTGACGGCCGTGCCGATACCGTTGCTCTGCGCAAGCTGATTGCCAGGCTTTGCGCCGCTCAGGTCGATTCCATCGGTCTTCTCGGCAGCACCGGCACATACATGTATCTGACGCGCGAGGAACGGCGACGGGCGCTCGCCGAGACCTTGGACGAAACCGGGGGACAAATGCCGGTCGTGGTGGGTGTGGGCGCGCTGCGCACCGACGAAGCAGTGAGGCTCGCGCAGGACGCCAAGGCCCTTGGGGCTGCCGCGGGGTTGCTTGCCGCCGCCTCTTACACCCCGCTCACTGATGACGAGGTGTTCGAACATTTCTCGACGGTGGCGCGCGAAAGTGGCCTTCCGATCGTCATCTACGACAATCCAGGAACGACGCATTTCCATTTCACCCCAGCACTCGTCAGCCGCCTGGCAAAGGTGGGTGGGATTGTCGCTATCAAGAATCCGACAGACAAGGGCGATGCGATCAAGAGCCATCTGGCCGACCAGAGGCGCACTGTGCCGGAAGGGTTCTCGATCGGCTACAGCGGCGACTGGAACGCTGCAGCGGCCATGATCGCCGGCGCCGACACATGGTACAGCGTCCTCGCCGGCATCCTGCCCGAGGTCTGCGTGAAGATCGTCACGGCGGCGCAACAGGGCGATGCGGCCGAAGCGCGACGGATCGATGCCACGCTTGCGCCGCTCTGGAGCCTCTTCAAGGAGTTCTCGAGCCTTCGCGTCGTCTATGCACTTGCCGAATTGCTCGACATTTGCCGTGCCGACCCCCCGCGTCCCATCCTGCCTCTGCCCTCAGCAGCGAAGCGCCAGATCGCCGCCGCGTTGGAACGCTTGCCATCGGATGCCAGCCGGTGAACAGCGAACCCGGCGGCCAGTGAAGGAACCTGTCATGTATTTACCCGCTCATTTCGATGAACCGAGCCGAGAAGTCCTTTACGAACTGATCGAGAACAACGCACTCGGCGTTCTGATAACCATGGCTGGAGCGGTCTCGACGCCGATCACATCCCCTTCGAACTCGACACGTCACAGGGAGAAAACGGTACCCTTCGCTGCCACGTCGCACGCAACAATCCAGTTTGGCAGGACGTGGCGACCGGCGATGAGGTGCTCGTGGTGTTCCGCGCCGCCGACGCCTACATTTCGCCGCGGTGGTATCCGAGCAAGCAGGAGTTCCACAAGCAGGTGCCGACCTGGAACTACCTCGTCGCACATGCATATGGACGGATCACAATCCACGACGACGAACGCTATGTCCGCCGCAATGTCGCCAAACTGACTCACAGGCACGAGGCGACTGAGCCTGTCCCATGGAAGATGGGTAACGCACCGAAGGACTTCATCGACACTATGGTCAAGGCGATCATCGGCCTGGAGATCGAGATCACCCGCCTTGTAGGCAAAGCCAAGCTCAGCCAGAACAAGGAGGCACGTGATATCTGCAATGCCGGCGAAATGCTGAACGCCCAAGGCGACCGGCGCGTCGGTCAGGCGATGCTTGCAGCCGCCCGCCGGAAGCCCGAACAAGGCTGAAGAGCGTGGCCCATCGCACTTTGATGAATGTCAGCAAAGCTTGCCCTACTGGATGGTACTGCGAAAAGCCGAGCGAACGATAAGCGCCTGGCACACGAAATTGCACGCCGCCTTCCAGAGACCGGTCCAGCCGACCCAGCAACGTCAGCCTTCCAGGCGTAGCGGTCGGCCCAATTGAGCAGTCAACGACGAAAACGGGTCACGCTTTGCCCTTGAAGTTCCCAGAGCGAGAGTTTGCAAAGCGTCGGAAGTGCTCACTACGCTGGCCGACTGATGCCCAGTCGCCTCATTTCGGCGATAGACGGTCGATCGGCCGAGACCCAGTGCCTCGCAGCTTCGGTCGGCGACATGTTGGCCTTGATCAGCTTGATGGCGGCCTCGACCTTTTACATGTCGAGCGGTTGCCGACCGGGTTGTCTCCCTTTCGCCCGTGCTGCAGCCACGCCATCTTTCGTGCGCTCGGAAATCAGCCGTCGCTCGAAATGAGCGATCGCACCGAATACACGGAACACGAGCTCGCCTGCGGCTGAGGATGTATCGATCTTCTCTTCCAGACTGAGCAGGTCGATCTGGCGTTCGCCTCGACGCTGATCGAGGCCTTGGAATTCAAAGGCGGGCGGAGAAGCGCCCGCACGATCGCCGGAATCCGTATGCTCCGTGAACTGAAGAGATTGGGCAAACGCGATGTTCCGCCCGATGCGCCGATGCCGTTCAAGAAGGACTGGCGCAAGCTGGTGATCGGCCCGGATGGCAAGATCAATCGCCCGCTCTATGAAACGGCAATGCTCGCCCATTTGCGCAACAAGCTGCGTTCTGGGGACGTGTGGGTGGAACGGTCTTCCGCGTACCGTCGTTTCGACAGCTATCTCTTGCCCGAGCCGGTGGCCGCACCGATCGTTTCGAAACTTGGGTTGCCGTCAGCCGCCGACGAATGGCTCGATCGGCGCGGCCGGAAGCTCGATTGGCGGCTGAAAAAGTTTGCGCACCGCCTCAAGCGGAACAAGCTCGACGGCGTGCGCCTGGTTGAAGATCGCGATCTTGGGCGCCTCGGCGCTGCCAGCCAGGTCGTTCAACAACAGTTTGCGTAGGTGCCGATAGGGCGTCCTCTTTACTCCGAAGATGCATGCCTTATCGAGGGTCTCAGGGCGGCACTCGTCGACCGGGGGAACAAAGAGGTAAGACGATCCGACTGTTTCGCCGCGTGGGCGGAGAAGAATTCGTCCTGGTGTTGCCAAACACATTAGCTGCTGCAGCGGAGCTGATCATCGCAAGGATGCTCAACTGTGTTCGCAACTCACGGCCGCTCAGGGAGAAGTTAGAATTTGGATACACCTTCTCGGCTGGAGTCGCTACTGCTCGCGCGGGCGACACCACCACCGAGATATGCTGGCTCGGGCTGATACGGCTCTCTATTCCGCCAAGATGGCGGGGCGCAATCGCATCCATCTTGCAGCTTGAACCAATCTGCGCCGATACTGCGTTACATAGGTGAAGAACGCCAAGGTGGGTTCGTCTTCGTAGCCGTGGGAGTGGCTCAGACCCAGTCAATCGTAAGAGTGCACAAGACCTAAAGCGCTAGGACCAACGGAGGGCTCAGCGGAGCAGGTTGGCCCCCGAAAGGTGCGAGTCCGGCCTCGTCCGGGGGACTTGCGCCGCTGGAGAATGCGATGTTTGGTCGATCTGGCTGCCACACAGCGGGCCACCTTGGCTGGCTTACACAAACTTTGCCATCAGGTCGGCATGAACCTGTGCTCCAGCTGGAATGCGTGTACCAGAAATTCGCGGACACCGATGGAGAATCCGGTTTTTGGGTCGGAACGCCGTTGTCGTCGGAATCCGCACTGACATCTAAAGCGTGGTGCTCGGAATGGCTGCCGCCGGGAACGAAGCAGGCCGGAAATCCGGCATCGAACTTGTCTTTGATCTGCGTCAATGCACCTGCAGCAGACTCGAGTTATTCAGGGGATTTCCCTTGCCTTCGGGTAGGGGAGTTGAGTTCCAATTGAATCGAACACCTTAGGACAGTATGCAAGAGCCCCGACGGACACAGCAATCACTGCTAGACATGATCCATGATGTAATCAATACGGCTCCGAATGCGCTCGCACGTATAGCTCTGTATATTGAGCAAGATCCGAAGGCTGTTCTAACGATGTCCATCGCCGACCTAGCGCACGACACCGCAACTGGGCCTGCTTCAATAATAAGATTTTGCCGAAGGCTGGGACTCTCGGGATTCCGCGAGTTTAAGATTGCGCTCAGCGGCGACATTGAGCGGGTAACGCTGATTGAGCTGGCTGAACGCGCCGCACCAGAAGATATAGACGTAGCACCGGGGGTCGCCGCTCTCAGTACTGCTTTACAAAGCTCAATTGCCGCGTCCGCTCGAGGTTTTGACGATCTTCAAATTACTGGGCTTGCCAACCGCGTCCGAGCGGCCCGTCGCGTCGAAGTGTTTGGCGCGGGGCCGTCTTCAGTCTGCGCTGATATTTTGGCCATGCGGCTGATCTGGCTAGGGTTCCCCGCGCATTCCTCGGGGTCCGCCACCATGTCTCACGCTCTTGCGCGGAGACTTGGCTCGTCGGGCCTTGCTCTTGGCGTTTCCTCGCTTGGCCACACTGAGGAAACCAGGGCTTTTCTGGCAATTGCGCGCAAAACCGGAGCATATACGATTGCCATTACGACCCGCGCGGACTGCCCGATCGCTCAGACTGCCGACGAGGCGGTCTTGTTTACCTCGGCTGGAGCTTGGCCACAGTCCGGGTCGGCGATGCATGTTCCGCCTGTAGTATTGCTGAGCGAATATCTCTGCCAGTGTCTGCAGGTGAGGGAAGTTTGAACGCCTGACTAGGCTAATCCGGCCAGTTTCGACGCCATACCCGAATCTCACCTTGGGCACGTGCTCGAGCCAGAGGCGGCGAACATGAACCGCCGCGTTTCCTGCGAAGGTCGAGCCGCGCCACCTGGTGCTTGCTGCCAGCCCCCAGCACCGGAGATGAGATCAGGCAAGGGGGACGAGCGTGAGTAAACTCGACGAGCACCCGCCGCAACAGACATTTTAGCCTATTTGGCAAGCCACGGCCTAGCCGGAACGGTGCTGGGTCCAGACGGTATCATCAGCGCAATAGCTCGAGGATGCGAAGCGACCACTTTGGTGATCGTGCCGTGGCTCGAAAGAGGGTGTCAACTGCTGTCGGGCCTTTTCGATTGCCGGCAATCTGCGCATTTCGCAAAAGCCGGACAGGGGTGGGGTACACTCCAGGGCTGTGTCCGGGAATTGCCGAAACACGCAGGCAATCTGCACTATGGGTCGGCGAGTCAAGCAGCGGGGATTGGTCAAGCCCCGTCGTCATGACGCGGATCAAAAGACGATTTTGAGCTGATTCCGAGTTCGCGGGAGCGGTTGCGCAGGACCGACTACGCTTCTCATCCTGTTGGAGGTTCTTTACGAAGCCCTGTCCGAGCAGTCGTCGAAAACAGATGTGCAGCCGCATGGTATTGAGCCTTTTGCGATTCCTTTCTAACCTGGGCCTGATTTGCCCCGCAGATGCGCACATCGCCTCGAGCGGGGGCTTGCGGACCTTAATCGGGACCTCGTGTTGGAGACGATGTTTCCTCTCCGCTTTAGCCCGCGTGTCGAAGGAAATTCTCGACTTCCGATTCTTACTTCCGGAGCCCGATGTGATGGTGAAATACCCAGACGTTGAACCAGGCCTTAAAGAGGAAGTCCCTTGGTCCGACAGCCTGACCACCTACGATAGGGAGCACTTCAGGACCTATCTAAGGTTTGTCGATGCATCTGCCGACAACGCCAGCTATGAGGAGATGGCTCAGATCATCCTCGGCATCGATCCGGTGGAAGAACCGGAGCGCGCGCGGAAAGCCGCGCGAAGCAATCTCGAGAGAGCGAACTGGATGGCGACCGCAGGTTACAGGGAATTGTTCGCCGACTGAGCCGAACAGGCGGCAACACCCTGCTCTTGTCAACGGCAGATATGATCACGCGTAAGGGGAAGAGGCGACGAAAAAGGGAGCGCCCCAATCTGGCGAAGCCGGAAGCTTGCGGAAAGCCGGAAAGCCAATGAATGGTTCGGTGAGCGACATGATGGATGAAGGTTCCGCTATCGGATCAAGCCGTGGACGAAGTTCTCTCGTCCGTCAGGAGATCTGTCAGAGCGGCCGAGCAGACCTCATGTGCCGACCTTTAGGTTCACATGTATAGTCTTAGTCTAGTCTATGAAAGATCGTTCCGCGACTGGCCAAATGTGGTCAGATATCCATCTGTGCGGGCAAGAAGATTGGATTTGACCCGTGTCCTGCGAGCCCTGGATTAGCGCGGAAATCATAGCAACCAATTTGTCCCGGCTGATTTCGGGAGCCATTAAGGCGGAATGATCCAGGAGTGCAAGCAGATCATCCCGATGCTTCGAATGATGGTCCTCCAAGTACATCTCAATCTTTCGCGCGATGACGTCCGCGAAGCTCGCCCGTGTCCCAAGAAGCGGATCATCAACTAACGCCCTCGGTCGTTCCTCTTCGAGAACCCAATTCAGCGCCAAGGTCCCGTTCGACCTCAAAAACACGATCTCCAACTCCGCGCCGGCAGGTCGCTGTGAAGCGATGGAGAACCCGGCGTACGCCAGAGCCCTTGTATCCTTGTCCACAGCTTCCGTAAATGCGTCCAAATTGACATGATGAATGTCAACATCACTCGGCACACGATGGATGAATTGCGAAAGGACGCTGCTGCCGGCCACCCAACTATCTTTGCACCGATTGGGCGAAATAGCGACAAATCCAGTGTGCATCAGGTCGGAAATCATATCCTTATATCCTTCTTGGATATTGAGAACAGCCTGTAAACTACCTTCACGTGGGGATAGGTTCCGGACCGCAGCATCACAGTTGTGAGATCATTCGAAGCCGCAATGTGTTCAAGGAGATCGTCACGGGCATTAGTCCCGAATCCTAGAACGATACGACCTGTTTTTGTAAGGAAATTTGGGCCTTCCGACAAAAAGCGCTTGAGCAAATTATACCCTGGATCAATCGCGCCACATTCGATGTCATCCACATACTTGTAGTCTTCTGCAGCGAAGTTCGACGGGTAATTCCAAAATACAATGTCGAATCTCCTGCGACGGGGGATGTTTGTGAATAAATCGCTTTCGATAGCTTCCACGTTCTTGATGCCGTTTCTTTTCGCATTCTCCAATGTGTTCGCGACCGCCCTCTGGTTGATGTCGCAAGCTACTAACGACCGCGCACCACTTTTTGCCAACAGAAGGCCGGGAAGACCGAAGCCGCAGCCGATTTCCAATATGGTCTTCCCGGCGAATGGGGGGAAATTCTCGCTGATCCAACGCCAACCCTCGAAACTCTCAGGAGGAAAAACCCCTTCCAGTACGATCAGATCAAGCCCGAATTCCTGCAAATGGCGCGGAAAGTTGCCTTGTTGGCTTGTCCGAAGCATTGTCCTGATACTATCGAGTTCGCTCATATGTGCTCCCCCAGATGGATACGGTAGTCGTCGCTACCTGATTCCGGCTCGACGGCATCGACGGTTCGCTTCAGCAGGGAATGCCAAAGAGGCATTGAAAACAGACCGGCCTCAAGAACGAGGCGATCCCAAGATGAGCGGACAGACGCATGCTGAACAATACCTTCTAGACCGGCTCGATCCCCCTGAAGGTACCGGTGGACGGCCGTTGTCAGGCCCCTCTTTGATGCGAGTAGGAGTGCTTTGCCGTAACTTGATCTCGCGTGAGCAAAGGCGCTACCATCACCCCCATTGTCCGGCATCGGCACAGATCCCCTGTCGCCAAGAACGTGTAACAACATCTGGAAAGATGAATGGGCGATTTGGCCGGTATCGAGGGAATTCCAAGCGGCTACTTCGTTGCCCAAGAATTGGCGCCGAAGTATTGTCAGCTCGGCCTGCATTACTTCTGGACTGTCGCTCACATGGAGGAGGTTCGTCACGGGATTGTCGCAAAAAAAGAGACTACGTACGGTGCCGCTTCTAGCATGGGCCGGCTGTGTATTACCCTTTAGTCCTTGCGATAGGTGCAGCGCATTAGGTCCGCTCCAGATTGTGGCGCAAACCGGACGCATGTCGAACAAGTCCAGCACCAATGGCCAATGGTTCCCGCCGGTGGAATGTGTCAGGGTATAAAACGCATCGATCGATCTACGATTGTGGGTTGAAAAGAATCGCTCCGCGAGTTCCAAGCCGGTTCGCCTGCGAATAAACTCGTCGAGCAGCCACGTGATTCCGGAGCGAGCGACTTCTGGGCCATAAACTACTAGTGCCGTGGAGGGCATCATGCCGCCCCCCCCAGATCCTCGGTTCCGATATAGGCTTTCCTGCTTCCGACGGTGATATTGGTCGCTTTAACGCGCTTCCCTTCGAGCCAATCGGAGAGACGAGAAGAATGACGAGCGTTAATCACCACGCCGGGGAGGCGTTTCTGTGCCATGAACTGGACCGCGCACGCGTCAACCGACGTGTGGCCGAGAAGGACAAGATCTTGAGCAGCGATCTGCTCTATAAGTGCAGCGGGATCTTCGGTTGCTCCACCACGATACACGCCATCAACATCTGTCAAAATCACCAGCCGTGGTGCTCCGGTGAGCCAAGCGACCCACGCGGCAACGGCGTCGGATGTAACATCCCAACTCCATTCCACTGGATCAGCTGCAAACAGCAAACGGGAAGGTAGCAGGACTGGAATCTTTCCGACTCTCGCGAGAGTTCGGCACTCACCTAGGCTGGCCGATGGAACAAGCTTGGAAGAGAAGGCGGCGTCCGCAAGCAAATACCCCGTTTGGTCCTGTGCTAGCGCACACGCATGATGCGCCGTAGACGACTCCAATGGCTTGGCCGCATCAATCATTTCAATTGCTTTGTCTGGGATGCCGCCGCCCGGAACAAGTAGTATTCGATGGCCGTCACCGGCGAGACGCTCAAGTTCAGCCAGTGCAAGCTTACACACCGCAAGATCACGCATGATGCTCCCGCCGAATTTCACAACAATTGAAAAGCCATATGGCAGAAAGCCCTTTATTAAGCTGTCCATCGTCTCGCCCTCCTGCCCTCTGGCCAAACACACGATCTAAGGGAATTTTGAGGTTAGATTTGGAAGCGCTGCCCAGACCTTTTGAAATGCGGCTGCGTACAATTTCATCACTTCTGCGCCGTTTGGCGGAGCGATCTCCGACACGCAAAACATAGTGTTCAGTAGCATCATCGTGTTTGGGAAATCGGTCCTTGACCATCTTTTGCTGACATCCGGGAGATAGTCAAAAACGGGCTTCGTTAGCCAAACCATGACCGGAACTCCCTCGGCTTGAAGGAGCTTAACGATGAAATCCCTGGCCGAAGGGCCAGCTAGAAAACCGAGCTTTTCCGGCTCAAGACGCAGCGGGAGACTAAGCATTGATTGTTGATCAACTGCTGGATCGAAAAGAGGCAGAAGCCCTGAGAGATGGCCAATTTCCTGCCAGAGGAACATTGCGTTGCTTCGCCTCTTTTTGAGCTGCCGGTCTAGGCGCTTGAGCCTGTGATTGGCTATAGCAGCAGAGAATACGTTGGGTCGGTAATTGTAGCCTTTCGAACTCGGGGAGAAAATTCTAGCTCCACATCGCGACGAGCTTGTCAGCGAAACCTTATCGACATGGTGAATCAGAGCAGGGTCCCTTGTCAGAACAAACCCAAGCTCACCCGCTCCGAGGTGTTTGGCCCCATTTCCTGAAAGAGCAAGTGCGTCGGTCTCTAAGTAAGATCCATTGACAATGTTTTTCGCAACGCCAATCGATTGACAAACATCGTCAATAATGGCCACGTCACTCGCTCGCGCAGCCAGCCTAAGATCCGGAACCAAAATGTTATTTCCGAACAGATGAGTTATGAGCACCACCGCGTCGCCGGGCTCGATGAGAGCGGCCGCCATCTTCTGATCAACTCCCGCAAGGTTTGGCTCTACATCGACAAACACCGGCTCGAGTCCGCTGATCGCGATGGGGCCGACGGCTCCTGGCCAGTTCAAAGCCGAGGTGACAGCTCGGCGGCCTCGATTCCGGTAGTAGTCGAGGGCCACGTGAATAGCGGCTGTGCCGCTTCCAACAGCGCGCACAGACCAGTTGCCCGACCACTCCGCTAGGCGCTTTTCGAGCTCAGTGACAATAGGGTGATTAACTCGATGATATTTGCCGCTTTTGACAACACTGGCGAGCGCCTTCAGATGCTTGCGTTTGGCGGCTGGCCAAGGGACAACTCGCCCGGCCGGCACTGTAGGAATCCCTCCGAAGAGGGCGAGAGAAGTGTCGTTCTGGTGAATGCGCGTTGCATTTGCTTCCGAGACTAAGCTTCCATGCTTGTTCATATAGTCCTCCAGACGCCAACCTCATCGTGGTGTCGGCCATCGGCCACTCGCGAATGCAGAGCCGAACCAACCCACCTTTCGATCGCTTTTACGCGTCCGAGCGGAGGCTCGGCCCACGGCGGAACGCTCAAGAGCTGAGAGTTCGCCCCTGAGAGGAAAACCGGGTGCCGTGACACCCTCGGCACGTTGAGTTCAGAAAGGCGGCTTCAAACTCGTGACCGGCGTTTGTGTGGTGAGAATTATCCTCACAAGGATCCGTATCAGATCTGACATGCTGTCTGCTTTCCTTCATTTCATCCGTTGCGTTTCGCACCACAGGAAGCTATTCGGCAGCTTCCCTTGCTTTGTACCCGGGCAGCTCAAAACTCGTGCCACCTTGACTGGCTCTGTCTCAAAGTTGGTACTCTCGGCGAAGTCAGCACTTTGGGCTCGACTGGTGGAGAGGGCCGTTGATTTTCTGGGTATTCAACCGACCCGAGGGGTATTGCCGCTCTCGTCCGGCGACCCCGTGAGGCCGGCGTAGCGCGCCACGGCGCGGCGGTCGCGCAGCTTGCGCGACAGCATCTCGTTGACCAGCATGTCGGCGGTCTCGACGCCGACGCCGATGATCCGCGCGAGCAGGCGAATCATCGCGTGCGGGCCGTTCGCCGCAGCCGGAGCCGCCGCCAGCCGGCGCAGGCGCTCCTGTTCGATGGCGCGGATCTGCGCACGCACGAGGTTGAGCCGCTCAAGGAAGCGGTAGAGCTCGGCGCGGGTGTTGTCCGGCAGCGGCGTTCCCTCCGCCGTTCGGATGCTCTCCAGCCTGTCCGCCGCCTGGCGCAGGCTCAGCCGGAAGCTGCGGACGCCGAAGCGGGCGAGGATCGCCTTGATGCGGTTGATGAGCCGCGTCTGCTCGCCGACCAGGGTCCCCCGCTCGCGGTTCGGCCGCCGCGCGTCCTCCTCTTCGAGTGTCGGGATTGCCGCCATGGAGCAATGGCGCTTCTCGCCACGCAGCCAGCCGAGAAAAGCGCGCATCAAAAGCTCGGTGTCGAGACGATCGGTCTTGGCGCGCTGGTGCTCGCGCACACCGGAACGCTTGAGGGATGGATGGCATAGGCCTCGATGCCGTGCGCCCGCAACCAGCGCGCCAGCCAGAAGCCGTCGCCGGCCGCCTCGTAGGCGACGGCGATCCGCTGGACCGTGTGCCCAGCCCGGCCGGCTTCGTCGCGCCAGCGCTGCAGTAGCTTCAACAGTGCTGGCGCGACGGCATCGATCTTCTTGAGGGGCTGGCGCTTGAGACCTGGAATAAGCGCGGCGACGAGCCACTTCGCCTTGCTCATTTCGATGACGGCGATGATCGTGTTATCCTGTTCAAGAGCGGTAAGGGAGCGGCTCGTGTCAAAAGATTGCGACATGGGACGCCTCCTTCTGATGGTGGTTGAAACAGCGAAGGATGCCACACCCTCGCCGCTCCCCCCATAGCATCTACTCGGCGGGCAAGATTCACCGATTGCTTGCTTTCTCCTGGAAAGAAGTTCACGGTCCGATCCAAGACAGAGGCAGGACAATGAAAAGCCGGCTAGATCCCTAGTGAACGCGGAAGTGTCGTCGGTAATTAGCTCATCGGCAGCTTTCGTAGGCGTCTTCGGGCGACTCTGAGTTTTGACATGACGTATGATTGTCTCTCAGCGACGATCGCCAAGCGGGGCGAGCCAACGGCGTGCCGATCTCCTTCGCTCTCAGTTATCGGAATACCAGCGCAGCGAGCTGGCCAGAATCGTCGCACATGGCCGACGCTCTCAATAATTCCGTCACTCATGGGCGGCGACAACAGGGCGCGACTGCCTGGGGCCAAGCTGGCAGTCTCCGAATGTATCCACAGTCCGCATTTGCTACCTTGATTGCTTAACACCTTGCAAAAGTGAGAAGATACGCAATGGTCCACCCGCTTCCAGAAGAGCTGCGCGTTATCGCGGGTCAAAATTTTCCGCTTTACCCCTGCTCAAATGAAGCTTGGTCAATTAAGCCGACGGGCGGCGCCACAAGCGCGCGGGTTATGATTTGTTCCATTCCGAAGGCGGGCACCCACCTATATGCCCGTCTGCTAACCATGCTCGGGCTTGAACAGTCCGATGTGTTCTTTAATAAAGAATATCTGGGAGACTTCCGCTTTGTGGATGTCGAGAGAGCTCGGTTCACTCATTCTGAAAACATCCTGTGGATACCGATCGAGATATCATCTCGCTTTATTCAGCCCGGTCAGTTTGGCTATGGGCATCTGCCGTGCGACATGGGCATTCGCCATTGTTTGGCGGATTTCAAAGTCATCTTCCTTTCGCGTGAAATGCGTGCGGCAATTGTGTCGCAGATGCGATATGTCGGGAACAGCGACTGGTGCCCGCCTGGGAGGGCTGAGATCAAGTGGCGCCATGAGCCGAACGGGCCCGAGAAAATGCTGAAGTACTTTGATGAGATTGCGCCTTTCATTTTCAACGAACGCTGTCACCCGTTGGTGCCGTGGGCAGATGAGGAGGATGTTCTTGGATTGACCTATGAGCAGATCATAGGTGACCAAGGGCACGAAGTTCAGCTCGAGACCATTCGCAAAATTGCTGAGTTTTGCGAGATCCAGTCACCGCAGAAGCCGGAGCTGATCTTGAACCAACTTATTGGAGAGCAGACCTTTACCTTCTCCGGCAGGCGAACTTCGTGGGAGGCTTGCTGGAGTCCGGAGATTGAGGCGCGGTTTACCGCGCTCGGTGGGTCAAGACTCAACGAGCGATTCGGATTTTGATCTGGAAATGGCCGACGAAAATGGAAACCCCTTTCCTTGGGAGAACCATGGTGGCCTGTTGCTGCTGGCCCGGCTAATTGATGATCTTTATCGACGATTGCCGGAACGATCACCGCGCACCTACGCTGCGGCTCGATCGCGTCGCTCACCCTTTACGAGCCTCGACTAAACGACGCGACTGCGCATACTCTCTGCGGCGTGGACCCGGATGGGCGGCGGGCATGGAAGCCTGGCTTGATAGCTCAGTGCCGCCGGTCGGCGCGAGCAACACAAGGACACGCACGAAAGGCTTTGGACCCTGGCTGGCTTAAGAATGTTGAGGCGTCGCATCACTCCAACAGGATTAATTGAAAGGCGTTCATCGGCGTCAGACGCCGACCGCAGTGCGACGGTTTTGGCTAGCCGGGATGAATTTAGGTTGGCGCATAGCCGGCCTCGATGAAGTAAGTTCTGCATTCGGTTGAAGTGCCGGTGCCGGGGATATGTCCAATGGCATCGCAGACGGCCTCGACCGTTCGCTTGGCAGCTTTGCGCCTTTGTGACTGAGCTTGTCGGCGTGGACGAACTCCCACACCGAGCGGTAATCGACCTTCAAGCCGCGCTCGCCAAATTCGGCCACCAGTCCACGCAGCGTAAAATCGGCGGCTCGGCAGCGCACCAGCAGCCAGTCCCGATGCGGGCCAGCAATCTTCTTCGGCCTGTGCCCACCCATTTTGCCCGGCGCAAGACTGTTCGTCTCGCGAACCGGCTCACCCATCTGACCACGGTGCTGATACCAACCTCATAGCGCGCCGAGGCTTGCCGTCGTGACAGCCCGTCCTGCTCAACCGATGCAACAACCCGTTCGCGAAGATCCATCGAGTAAGGTTTGCCCATCCATGCTGACCTCCTTGCCCAGCAAGAAGGTTGAATCAGATTTGCGCGTCTAAGGGAATCTCCCGCCGATTCAGCCTCAATTCATTTCGCTCTAGTCGCA
Source organism: Mesorhizobium sp. M0808 (assembly GCF_040320025.1). Taxonomy (NCBI): domain Bacteria; kingdom Pseudomonadati; phylum Pseudomonadota; class Alphaproteobacteria; order Hyphomicrobiales; family Phyllobacteriaceae; genus Mesorhizobium; species Mesorhizobium sp. M0808. The sequence goes on along the minus strand of NZ_JAMYOX010000031.1, from coordinate 48,262 downwards.
GTGGTCGCCACCGGCTTTGGCATTTGGGCGAGGCATTTGCTAATGTCGGCCTCCTGGCCCACGTTAGGGAGCGGCTATAAGATCGCTTCGAGTTCATGTCGTTGCTGGTCGCGATCCCTGGGGTCTCACGATCGACATCTCGCCACGCGTCCACATGGGTGGTGCGCTCCTGGTAGGCGGCATCGCGGCGACGCACTACACCGGTATGCCCGCATTCGAGACCGCTGGCTGCTCGTTTGGGATGTGCCGCTCGTGGCCGCCTCGCTCATTCTTACTTACCAGGCTTGTCCGGCGGTGGCGAACGGGGATCTGGATATTTCCTCCCCTCCCCTACGCTAACCTTCAGATCTGCGTTGCCGCGATGCTCACATGGCGCGTCAAAAACATTGCTCGGGAATAATAGATATGGTCCAGCCTCATCCTGTCGCGCTTATTAGCCGTTCCGGGGTGCAATGAGCGTCGAAAGGTGGACGTTCGTGGAGGCCGAGTGTGTTCCCTAGCCACGAAGGCGTTGCAGCACATGCTACTACCGGGTCCCTTCTGCGATCTTTGAACGCGGCTGAACCTCGCTCGTCATCAGCAATACGCCAAGTTCTTCAGCTGATCGCGCGACGACAGCAGCGCCGGCTGAGAGCAATCGTTGACCGTGGTCCTCGAAACAGTGGCCGCCCGCTGTGAAACCGATCACCGTCATCCCAGCGGCCACACCGGCTCCGACGCCGGCAATGCTGTCCTCCACCACGACGCAGCGCGCCGGCTCAGTGTCCATTTGAGCCGCAGCGAACAGGAACAGGTCCGGTGCAGGCTTGCCCGCCTTTACCATGACGGAGCTGAACACGTACGGATGCAAGTGCGGCCAAAGCTCCGTCAGTTCAAGCCCCAGTCGCAGCTTGTCGGGGGCGCTGCTTGAGGCGACGCAGCGAGGTAACGACAACTGATGCAGGAGCCGGTCAATACCGCTGATGGCTTGCAGTTCCGTCCGGTAGCTTTCCTTGATCCGGGATTGCACGATGGTGTCGAAGTCGCTGGGGAGAGGGCGGCCCCAGTCTTCTTCGATCATCTTCCGCATGGTGGCTGAGGACAGGCCGGTAAAGCGCAGAACCACATCAGAATACGACGTGGGATAGCCGATGCGGGTAAGTTCCTCGGCATCAATGCGACTTGCCAGCGTCTCGCTGTCGATCAGAACGCCGTCGCAATCGAAGATGACCAGTTCATAAGGGTTCTGTTGTTTCATTGCACGTCCTTCGGAACCGGGCCCGCAACGGAGACCTCAACCACATGTCGGTCGTTGACTTCGAAACGGTGCACAAGGACGCTATCATCGTCGATCAGTGCGACGTCGAAAGCCGGGGCGTCCTCGACAAAATCCGCATCCCTGCGCGCTAAGTGTGGTATGATCTGATGTGCAACCCCACGGCTTGCGCTGAACGGAATGCCGCTCCAGGTGCCGCTGACATCGACGTGCACATGACCATGGAAGACGTGCCGCACATTGCCGGCCCCCACCATCGCCCGCATAGTCTGGCGCCAGTTCTCCGTATTCCAAGGCTCAAAGTGCGGCAGGCCGATCGGCTGTAGCGGATGATGGGCGAAGAGGTACGCCGGCGCCTGCGGCCTCTCGGTGAGCCGCTCTAACAGCCATTCCAGTCGTCCCTCGTTCAGCGCGCCATGCCCAAGACCCTCCACCAGGGTGTCGAGGAAGATGAGGCGCCCGACCGAGGTGTCATGGACTGACTGGACAAAACCGTTCCTATCGCGCGGCTCGCCGGGGAAAGCGCGTAAGAAGTTTTGACGACTGTCGTGGTTGCCGAGCAGAAGCCGGATGGGTACGCGCATCTCCTGAAGCAATTCGCGTAACAGTTCGTAGGAAGCGAAGTCTCCCTCGTCGGTGAGGTCGCCGGTCACCACGCAAAGCTCGGCATCGGCGTGATCGCGGTTGATGCGCTCGATGGTCTTGCGCATTCGCTCGGCCGGATCGAAGCCAAAGAGCATAGCGCCGGCCGGCACAAGGTGGAGATCAGTCAAGTGGATCAGTTTCATTGGTAAATCCGCGAAAAAGGGAGAGACGCCGCACGGCGTGCAGCGTCCCGGACGAGACGATCAGTTGGTTTTCGGCAGGAGTGCGCGAACCTGGGACGCCATGTCTGCGAGGGCGGCCTCCGGTTCCTTGGATCCAAGCGCGATGGCCGTCATTTCGTCGCGTAGGACCTCGCCAATCTGAACACCGTTGTCACCGGGCCAAGAGAACCACGGGCGGGCGCGGGGCGTCTGGAGCACGCTGGTGTACCAATTCGGATGCTTGTCGTAGAACGCGCCGAGATGATCCTTGTCGAGGGCAAGCGTGTTCGTCGGCATATATCCGGTATTAGGTACGACAATGCTCTGGCCTTCAGGACCAGTCGCGAACTTGACGTACTCCCAGGCGGCGGCGCGCTTGGCGGGATCGTCGGTGAGGATTACTGCGACCATGCCGCCCGTCGGCATCGTCGCATCTTCAACGCCTAGCGGCTGCTTGGCGGTGCGGAGCTTGAACCGGCCTCCAACATCAGCTTCAAAGCCACTCACACTGCCGGCAGAGGCGAATAAGAAACCAAGTTTGCCGGAAGTGAAGAGCTGCTGGGCAGCGCGCGAGTCGATCGTCGGCTGAGCACCAGCGGTATGGAATCTCTTGAACAGCTTGACTGCGGCCTGGCCGGCAGGACCGTCAAAAGCGATGTCGCTTTGCTTGTCGTTCATCATCCGTCCGCCGAAGCTGCGCACCAGGTTCTGCGTGGTCCAGTCGTCCGAGCCAAGTTGGTAATACATGCCGGACGTTCCATTGCCGAGCGCTCCAATTTTGCCGGCAAGTTCGACGAAGCTATCCCAGTCGCCTGGGATCTTGTCAGGATCGCCACCCGCCTTCTTCACGAGATCGGCATTGTAGTAAACAACCGGCGTCGACATGGCGAACGGAAGACCGTAGAGATGGCCGTCGATTGTTGCGAGAGAAAGGACCTGATCCGTGTAGCCTTTCTCGGCTAGGTGATCCGCGGCAGCGAGATCGTCGATGGGCTTCACGAGCCCACGCGCCACGAGCGGACGCAACACATTGAAGCCGACGTAGTGGACGTCCGGCAACTCGCCCGCCATGCTCTGGCGGATCAACGTTTGGACAGCCTCATCATAACTCGGCGCGGCGACGCGGAAGTTGATCTTGATGTCCGGGTGGTCCTTCATGAAGCGATCGGCAATCGGCTTATGGATTACTTCGTGTTCGGGCCAGGCGTAATAGACATCGAGTTTTGTGTCGGCTTGCGCCGGCATGGCTGCCAGCGCGGCAGTGATGCCGGCGGCGAGGATCATTGCAAGGGTTTTCACATTGCTCTCCTGAGGTTCGAGACGAGGTTTGGAAACGGAGCTAGTGTCGGCCAAGCACCAGGCCCCGGATGAAGTGTTTCTGCATGAGAAGGAAAAGAGCGACTAAGGGCGCGGTCACGAGAACGCCCCCGGCCATAAGCGCACCGACATTACCGGCGCCTTCGCCCGCCTGCCGGAAATAGGCAATTCCAAGGGAAGGCGTCATCATGTCGGGAGTGGTGATCACCACCAGTGGCCAATAGAGATCGTTCCAATGGGCCACGACAGAGAAGATCGAGAAGGAAGCGACGGCCGGCCATGCTGCAGGCAGCATGATCCGCCGGGCGATCGAGAGCTCGCTGAAACCGTCCAGCCGCGCCGCGTCGAGCACCTCGTCGGGAAAAGTCACGAAGAACTGCCGGAACAGGAAGATGGCAAATACCGAAATGATCCAGGGCAGAACCAGCGCGGCATAGCTGTCGAGCAGCCCGGATTTCGCCAGCGCTATGTAGATCGGGATCGTTGGTATCTGCACCGGCACTAGAAGACCGAGAAGGACGGCCGCAAGCAGAATTGGGCGGCCGGGGAAGGATAGCTTGGCCAGCGCATAGCCACACGGGATGGCGATCGCGACCTGCAACACAAGAATTGTCAGGCACACGACAAAGCCATTTCCCATGAACCGAAGAAGCGGAATTGCCGAAAGCGCGGTGCTGTAATTGTCAATCGCGCCGTTAAGGGTCGGGGTTGGCAGCAGGCTGCCGTCGAAAATCTCGCTCTGTGGAGTCATAGAGGCAAGGATCATCCACACAAAAGGGAAGACCATTATGATCGCGCCGGTCACAAGCACGGCATGCAAGGCAATGCGGGATGCGGAAGATTGCGCCAGGATCATCATCATCGACCTCCACTTGCTTTCCAGCGCGCCCGGCGCTCGGAGACGTGCATCTGGACGAGCGACAGGAAAGTCACGAAGACGAAGAAAGACACGGAGATCGCTGACGCATACCCCACCCGGAAAAAGCGGAAGCCCTCTTCATAGAATGTGTAGAGAATGACGGAGGTGGACTTCATCGGGCCGCCCTGTGTGAGGACTGCAACCGTTTCGAAGACCGAAAAGGCGCGGATGATTGTCATTACGGTGACGAACAGCGTCACCGGCGCCAGCATCGGCCAAGTCACCAGCAGGAAGCGCTTCAGCCCCGTGTCCGCTCCGTCGATCGCCGCGGCTTCGTAGAGCTCCTCCGGAATGGTTGAAAGACCGGCCGCGAAAAGTATCATGTTGAAGCCGACCAGCTGCCAGACGCCGATCGCCGAGAGCGCATACATGGCCGTCGAGGGATCGGACAGGAAGCTGACCGGCGATGCGCCCAAAAGCTGCAGCAATGAGTTGGCGAAGCCGAGACTTGGATGCAGGATCGCTTCCCACGCGGTTGCGAGAGCGACCAGGGTCGCGGCCACCGGTAGGAAGTAGGCGGTGCGATAGACGATGGCAAATCGTGACCGAGCGATCAAGAGAGCAACCAGCAGGCCCCACGCGATTGATGTCGGCACGACCACAACCACATAGAGCGCGGTGTTGCGCAGACTCTGAGCAAAGCCTGGGTCCGTCAGCATGCGCGTATAGTTCGCAAGCCCGATGAACCGGACACCGGCCAAACCAAGCGAAGCATCTGTAAAAGACAGAAAGAAAACTAGAACGGTGGGAGCGATGACAAGAGCGGCAAGCAGCAGCGTCGCGGGTGTGGCCAGGATCATTCCGGCTTGTGCCTGGGCGCGAGCAGGGCGGTAGCCGCCTGAAATGTTCTGAGCCAAGCGACCGATCGGATTGTCGTCGACCACGGCCATATCAGGCTACCCTGCTGTGATCGCGACTCTGGCGCGAGCCGTCCCAAGGAAAGAACCATGCCTTTTCCGAGTCGATGGTCAGTCCCAAGTTGTCGCCGCCACGCAGTGATTGTGCTCGCTCGGCCGAAATCCGGGCGACGAACTCAGCGCCTGCCCCGGCATGGACAAAGACGTGAGCGTCCATCCCTGCATGCTCGATGCGCGTGACGCAAACCGGCAGGGCGCCCGGTCGGTCCCTGTCGACGAGGGATGCATGCTCCGGCCGAAAGGCCAGCGTTCCGGCCTGTCCGGATCCGAGCGCATCGCGAATGATGATCCTACTGCTGTCGATGATGAGCGCGCCGCCGACAGGGGCGGCCACCTCGACCTCGTTCAGGAATGGCTGGGCCAGGAACCGGGCAACATCGAGATCGACGGGTTCGCGATAAAGATCGGCAGGGGCTGCAACTTGGCGCAGCTCGCCGCCAAAAATGACGGCGACACGGTCGGAAAGTGCTGCCGCCTCGGCCTGGTCATGGGTAACGAAGATAGTCGTCGTTTGCATTTCCTTGTGGAGCCGCGCGATTTCGCCACGCGTATGAATGCGCAACGCTGCGTCCAGATTTGCCAAGGGTTCATCCATCAGGAAGATCTTCGGCTTGCGCACCATAGCGCGTCCCAAAGCCACGCGCTGGCGCTGTCCACCCGAAAGCTCCGCCGGCCGGCGGTCGAGCAGCGCATCGAGCTTGAGCAGCGCCGATGTTTGACGGACCCGCTCCTCGATCGAGCGATTGCGTTGGCCGGCCCCTGGCAGCAGGCCGCCAATCACCGGAAGCCGTTCCAAGCTGGTCAGCTCGCGCATGACCAGCGGGGCTGCGATGTTGTCGTACACACTTAGATGCGGATAAAGGGCGTAGCTCTGGAACACGAAGGCCAGGTCGCGGTCCTTCGGCGCCACGGTATCCAGCGCCCTGCCCCCTGCACGCACGTGGCCCTGATCCGCCCGCTCCAGCCCTGCTATTATGCGAAGAAGCGTGGACTTGCCGCAGCCGGAGGGCCCGAGCAGTGTCACAAATTCCCCGGCAGCAATCCTTAGACAGACGCCGCGAAGCACATCAGTCGCGCCATACCGCTTGCCGACATTGTCAATGTGGAGATCCAACGCAGCCATTCCGAGTTCCCTTTCGGTTGGCGACAGGGCTTAATGGAGCTTTATTTCATTTTCATGACATACGGAGTTTAATTTCATTTCGCAACCGATTTCTCCATCGCCTTTCCCAGTGCCAGCATCAGGCTTTCGATCACGAAGATCTTGCCGATCATCGGGGTCAGCGTGCCGCCGATCGGATGGTCGTCAAGGCCGGAGGCCTGCAAGATGAAGTCCGCTGACTTGCCGAGCGGGCTACGGGCGCGGTTGGTGATGGCGACGGTCAGTGCCCCCGCGGAGCGGGCGCCCTTGAGGAACTGAACGGTATCAATTGTCAGGCCGGAGATCGAAAGGCCGATCGCCACGCATCCGGGACTGAGTCCGTTGGCCACTTCGTGAGCCATGTTTGAGTTTCTGAACGCCAGCGCCGTAAGCCCAACTCGCAAGAGCCGATAGGCGAGCAGTTCTCCCGTCACGCCCGACATTCCTGCTCCGTAAAGATCTATCCTTCTGCTCGCCGCAATCACTTCTGCGAGCTTCTCGAGGGCCTCGAGATCGGCATTGCTGTGTGCGATCCCTAGATTCCGAGCCATCGTGTCGTGCAAGGTTTGCAGGGCGGCGTTGGGCTGCTGCGCGGCGGTGGATGGAGGCCTGGGGCGGCCAATCTCTGCCGCCAGCGCCAGCTTGAAATCGCGAAAGCCGGAAAAGCCGATCTGGCGGCAAAGCCTCAAAATGCTGGCTTCCCCACTACCCGCGAATTCGCCTAGTTCCCCGACCGAGTGGTGCAACACTTTCTCAGGATTTTCCAGGATGTATTTGGCGATCCGAGCGAGCGCATTCGGCAGATGATCGATGTCTTCCTGCAAGCCAGATAAGATGCTCTCGCGCTCTGCCGCTGTCGCGGCGGGTGAGTTAATGCTCATCGTCATGATACCCATACCTTATGAAGCCGCAGAAAAGAGAGCCAGATGCCATCGACCCGTCCGACGATTGGCTTCCGAAGCGCGCGCGACCAGGGGCCGACTTCGAGATTGGGAGAACAGGACTAGCCAGTGCTCGCCCGATCTGGGAAGACTAGTAGTCCTCAATTCTGTTCGGGCCGGATCCACTTCTGAGCATCATAGCGGAAAAGCTGCGCCCTAAAAGGTCGCATTTCAAGCCCCTCTGATGGGCGCTATCCCAGAGATCATAGTGCTCATTGGGGTCTTCTTGATGATCGAACAACTCTCCTATTCCAACATCATGATATACATTTAGCTTGTAGCGTCCATCATAGTACATTGATGCGCGTGACCCCCGGCTCCCGTGGAATCGGAGAGAATTGTGATACTCGCTGACCACGTACGGCTTGTGGTATTCCAATGAGGTGTTGCCAAGCAGCATCTGGTCGAGTGACAGCCCCTGCATAGCGCTGGGGATCTCAAGACCCGACAACGAGAGCAATGTGGGTGCAATATCAACCAACTCGACGAGTGCATTCGACACCGAGCCTTGGGCTGAGCTGCCGGGCACGGAAATCATAAGCGGGACATGCACCAGACCCTCATAGAAACGGCAGCCTTTGTAGAGCAGGCCGTGGTCACCCATCATGTCACCATGATCGCTCATGAAGACAATGATGGTGCGATCCAGCTGGCCGGTTTCCGTCAAAGCGTCCAGTACCCGGCCGACTAGATCGTCGACTTGAGCCACCTCCGCATGATATGCCGCTCTCATCTCCCAAATGTCGAAGTTCGTGGGTGGCGCTTCATGCGTAGGCCCGGCGATCTCGTCATTGTGCGCCTGACCGACGGCTGCTGCGGCCTGCCACGGATCCACCGCGAATTTTGCCTGCTGATCGACTCGTTCAAATTTCTTCTGATGCTCGAGATCGATCGGCGTGAAGACAGGATCAGGCATATCACTTGGGTTGAAACGCCTGAGGTAGTCAGGCGGGGGATTGAGAGGCGGATGAGGTGCGTCGATATTAATGCCTAAATACCAATTACGACCAGAATGCATCTTGATGAAACGCTCTGCCCGATCGCCTGCCCAACGCGCCTGCCGATATTCTGCGGCCGGTCCCGGGCCATAATGTTGGTCAAGATACGGTTTGAAGTAGGCTACGGGATCGACCCCTTTTGACCACATCCACGCATGATAGTCATGGTTGCCTGACCACTCCGGAAATGGCTCAGGGCTCCAGTAGAACTCGGCAAATCCATCGTCGGGGCGCTTTTCTATCATGCCACGAGTGGCAGATAGGTGCAGCTTCCCTATGTGCCCCGGGTAGTATCCGGCATTCGCCATCAGTTTTGGGAGCAAAACGAGATGCGAAGGAAACGTGCCGGCGCCGTTTTGATGCACTTGGTGTGCAATCGGATACAACCCCGTCAGAAAGCTCGTTCGGCTCGGCGTGCAGATCGGGCTTTGACAATACGCACGAGCGAATGCTGTACCCCTCGCGGCCAGACGGTCGATATTGGGAGTTTGCGTGCCCTTGAACCCGAGACACCGCAGCGTGTCCCAACGTTGTTGATCACTGCAAATCCAGACAATATTAAAGTTGCCCAACTCTGATCCTCAAACGCAATAGAGGTCTAATTCGTTCGCCACCGGCGCGTCAATCGCGCCGGTGGCCGGGTGCGTGAAGACTACTTCAAATATCCAGCCCGTTTTAAGATATCCACGGCCTCAGTCTGAGCATCATCCAAAGCGGCCTGGGCACTTTTGCTGCCAACAACCGCCTCCTGCAGGGCTCGACCGAGGCGGTCGCCGATCTCCTTGAATTCAGGGATTCGAGGATAATACCACTCCGGCGCGACCCGAAGAGTTTCAGCATATGTTGCCGCGAACGACCCGTGGCCATAATTGTAGTCGTGCTTGGCAAGTATCTCCGGATCGTTCCACAGGGACGATCTCGTGATCGCGACAAAGGTGCTATCGAGTGAAATGCGTTTCATCACATCTTTACTTGTCGCCCACTGAAGGAATGCGGCTGCGGCTGCCTTGTTTTCTGATGCCGCCGGGATGACATAGGCCTGTCCCGCAAATGGCGGGAACCTCCCACTTACTCCGCCGGGCGGCAAAGCGAATCCAAGCTTACCTACGACTTTCGACAGCTTGGGGTCGAGAATGCGGCCGGCAGTTGGAGCGCCTTCCACCGTCATTGCAATGCGGCCCTGCTGCATCGCAATGACGACGTCGTCAAACGTTGCTGAGGTGCTGCCAGGCACGGTGAACCTGGTCATCACGTCTGTGTACCATTTCAGCGCCTCCACAGCGGCGGGTGTATTGACCGTGGGCGTCAGATCCGCCGGTTCGTGCGCGAAATATTTGCCGCCGAAAGCATACAGGACCTGGCCCCAAAACCAGATATTCTCACCGGTGTCGGGTTGCCCTCTTAGTGCGGTGCACTGAATATCAGCCTTTTTCAACAGCTCGCAGTCATCGCGGAATTCCTCCCACGTTTGTGGTGGCTGTTTGATACCGGCCTTCTCCAATAAGTCGGGACGATAGTAAACGAGCTGCGTCGCCGCGAAATGCGGCAATGCCAGTTGTTTGCCGTCCTTATTGTACAGGCGAAGCACGGGAGCGATGAAATCCTGTACATCGGCACTCTTCATGTCGACGTAGTTGTCGAGCGGCTCCAGGATATCGCCAAATGCGTATCGCCCGAACTCCTCGCTCCCTAAGTAGACCACGTCGTAGCTATTTGAACGTGTCAAGAGCTCGACCGACACCTTCTGAACGGTCGGCGCATAACCGAAGAGATCAAACTGCACTTCAGCGCCGGTCTTCTCTGTGAACTCGTGCGCAAATTTTTTGAGCTCAAGATCGTATGCTGAGTTTGTCGATAGGATCTTTATTTTTACGCCGTCGTACCGCTGCTGAGCCGATGCTCCCCCGCCGATGGCAACACCTAATGCAACAGCAATAATTCCGATGTACCTCATTGCTTCTCTCCTTGAGCTAACGTTTCACCCTTTCACGGAACCGGTCGTTGTTGAGCCGGCGACGTACTTTTTTACGAACGGCACGAAAACTACGATCGGAACCAGCATAAGCACGCAGGCGGCTGCCGCTTTGCCCCAATCAGTTCCCTCAAACGGCATGAAATTCAGTATTGCGACGGCTGCAGTTTTTGCGTTATCGCGTGTTAGCGTCAGCGCGAAAAGAAACTCGTTCCAAGAACCGATAAAGACTAAGATAGCTGTTGCTAAGATGCCGGACATGGCAATAGGTATCGAGATAAGTGTCATCACCTGCAGTGTTGACGCGCCATCTATGATAGCGGCCTCTTCTATTTCACGAGGAACTTGGTCAAAAAACGACGATAAATACCAAATCGCGAGCGGGATAGCGAACATGGTGTTGACGATGATCAGCGCAATCTTTGTGTCGACCAAATCTACTTGGCGGAAAAAGAGAAAATAGGGGATGATGTAAATCATCGCTGGCGCAGCCCGGAGCGCCAATACCAACGTCAACAGCCTGCGCATGGAAGTCTTCTGCAGATGGGAGATGCCAAATGCCGCCGGGACCGAAAGCGCCATGGTCACTACAATGGTGCTGCATGAGACCACAATTGAATTTATGAGCGCCGAAGAAAAGTCCTTGTCGGCGACTATCGCGGTATAGTGCTGAATGGACGGCTCTCCCACGATCACCGGCGGCCATTGAAACATCTCTGTCGGCTCTTTGAGAGATGTCGAAAGTGTCCACAGGATTGGAGAGAATAGGAATAGCGCGAACGCAGCACAGATGACATATCCGTAGATGTATCGTCCAAGGTCTCGATGCATGAGATCAGCCGCCAACTCGGCCAGCCGAGATTCGGCGAACGAACCAAAAGCAAGCGCCGACGATTGTGGCTGTGAACGCCACGAGAATTGAGGCGGCATAATCGAGGTCAAGATATGTAAATGCGGTCAGGAAAGCGTAGAAGTTAAGTGGCTCAGTCGCCCCTGCAGGCCCGCCTCCAGTCAGCACGAAAATCACCGGGAAAATGCCGAGGACCTCCAAGGCTTGAAATACTGCAACGGCTCCCATTGCAGGTAAGACAAGCGGTATGGAGATATGCCGTTGGGCCTGAGCCCAGCTTGCACCGTCGAGGCTGGCCGCCTCATAAATCTCGTCGGGGATTGAATCCAGGGAGGAAAGAAGCAGCAAAGCAACTATAGGAACCCCAAACCAAACCGACACGATGATCACGGTAGCAAGCGCTGAGGCCTTGCCTCCCAGCAAGTCGGCGTCGAAATTGTGTCCGAAGAAGCTTGCGAAATAAGACAGGCCGCCCACACCAGGAATGACAAACAATTTCCACACAATTCCGCCTACCGCTGGCGGAACTACGGAGGGAAGCAGGGAAGCTGCTCGCATCCACCGTGTACCGATGAGCTTCTCCTTCAGAGCTAATGCCAGCGCCAACCCACACAGGAGTTGAAGCGCGACGGGCATAACGACTAGGGCAAAAGTCACGAAAGCAGCGTTGATAAATCGGCCGTCGGACAAGAAGCGTGTGTAATTGTAAATGCCGATGAAGGTCGTCTTTCCGGGGAAGGCGATGTTGAAATCCACGAATGAGAGCGCAACGACAGCCGCAATCGGGACGAACGTCGCAAGGCATAGGAACCCGATCGCGGGGGTAACCAGCGCCCAGGACACATTACGCCGGGAATATGCCATGGGTCCGTTCCTCCTTGATGTCTATGCCCATGTTGAAAGCCTGGTCTGGCTGGCATTGGCGAGCTGAATGGGACCGAGTGCGTCAAAAGTCCGGCTAGGAAGGAGGTCCGGAACGTTGTTATGTCCGGACGTGCGAGCTCAGATCTGCGTTTCCGTTTCGTCCATCGCAACCTTTGTGTCCGTTTGGCTATAACGGAACGGGACATCCGTAAGTCCGGCCGCGTCGGACAGCTCGGCCGCCAGCAGCTGGGCGGGCAGAATGTCTACGATGGCCCGGGCAACCCGGTTCTGCAGTGGAGGCACTTTCACAACTGTCAGGGTTTTGTGGTCGTGAGGCAACTCGCTCGCGGTTACTAGAAGAACTGCACAGCCGATTTCGGCTAACTCCTGCGCCAACCGCACTTCGCGACCATCGCCGAATATCAATATCCCGGTCGCCTCATCCATAGATTCCATCGGACCATGCAAGTAGTGCAGCGTGTCGCTGGCGCCTGCCGGAACCCTGACAGCCTCACGAATAAGCAAACAAGCTTCGCCCGCTGTACCAAAGGCGGATATTGCGCCAACGCAGTCGATGGCTCGCTGGTCACGGAAAATTTCGCCAGCACGAGCCATTTTCTTCGCCGAGGTCTTCAGGACCTCGCTTGCGATCTGGGGAATGTCGTTCCAATTAAAGCTCTCTCCACCGCCAAGAGCATCAACCAGCAGCCCGCCTGCCAAAAGCGACCCTGTGAAGCCGGTACTTGATGGCAGCGAATCCAGCCCGGACTCATACCGAATTGCCGTTGAAGCGGCGCGCGATAGCGGGTCATTGCCTTCATTCGTGATTGCAAGGGACGGTAATTGACTGTGCACGTTAAGCGCAGCAATGGGCTCGACGCTCCTTCCTCCGACAGAAAGCACGATAATGGCATCGCCAGGATCTCCAGGCTCAACGAGATCGACAGCGCGCCAGGTATTTGCCCGCCTACCGCGACGCTGAAGTTCGCCGGTCACCACCGCCGCAGCTTCGTAACTCGCGCCTATGCCTGTGACGACCACAGTTCCGTTCTTGAATTGCGAAAGATCAAGTTTCCGGAGCTGCGGTCGGACAACTTCCAACGCATGGCGAAACTGATCAGGCTGACGGGCGATCGCCGATCTGTAAGTCATTGAACATCCTTGTGTTGAGGCATGATTGGACCTTCGGTGCTGGCGCCACCCGTGCGAAGTTGCTGCGCCATGACGCAGGCTCCCAAGACCGGCGGCCTGTTAAGGAAAGTGACGGCTAGGGTGGCCCCGAAGCGGCTGGCAATTTCGTGAGAAAATGCGTTGGCTAAAAGGGGTTGAGCAAGAATGACCCCGCCGCCCACCACAACATGTTTGTCGTGCACGCCGCCTAACATCAGATGGTGGACCAACTGAGTCAGGGCCGCTGCGCCCTCGTCAATAACGCGTTTAGCCAAGGACGAACCTTCATTGGCGGCGTAGAAGATAACGGGTGCGTATCGCCCCAGAGCCGAGGCGCTGCCTTCCTTCGCAATCGCGGTGCCGATGTTCGTGGGGCTATTCAGTCCGAATGCCTCACAAAGCGCTTCGACAAGCGGCTCTGACCTCGCCCCTCCCAGGTCAATATGCAATCGCACTGCTCGGCCGGCCTCGCGTACTAAACCTGGAGCGCTCCCTTCGTCTCCGATTGCCCAGCCCCAACCGCCTGCGACATGCATCTTGCCTTTCTGGTCCCGAGCGACGGCGATTGAGCCAGTGCCCGCGACGACACCAATTCCGCTGGAAAGCCCCATGGCGAGGGGAAAAAGTTCTGCATCATTGACGACCCTTAAGGGGCAGGCAAAATGATTGGAAAGTGGCTGTTGGAGGACGGCGCACTCTTCCTCATCATCGCATCCATGAGAGCCAATCGCGATGCTGTTGGGCGTGGCGCCAGCAGCAAATCTGCGAATTAGCGCGATAAGTCCAGGGATATCGTGGTCATAGGCGCCAGAACGCCATTCACTGGTTCGCACGACCAAGTCGCGGGCCATACCCTGGTCCAGGCAAGTCCTCAAATGCGTTTTGGTGCCACCGATATCGACACCAATTGTTATAGAACCCATCTCTTCACTCTGTTCGCATTAGCATGTAGCGGCCGCGGTTCCAGTCTATTTTTAGAGGAATATCACTATTTTCTCATTCACAAAAGATGGTTTTTTTCATCATCTCGAGTTATCTTGCCGTCGACGAAGGGATGTCGGATGTCAGTTGCAAAAAGGGAGGCAGGCGCTAGAGCCCTAACGAAAATTATGTTCACTGCTTGGCAATGTGCTGAAAAGTTCCTATTGCTCTCGCTGCCCGCGTCAAATCAAACCCAGAGGAGCTGGAGCCCCGTGATCTCAAGGGAATCGTTTTAATGCAGGAAAACATTTTAGCGCGATTGCGATCGTCTCAGCCGAGCCTCAGTCCGGCACTCCTTCGCATCAGTGAGTACGTCCTCAAGGATCCCGCGAAGGTCGTGCACCAGACCATCACGGAGGTCGCTGACGGATCTGGATCGAGCGAAGCGAGCGTTTTGCGGTTCTGCAGAGACATCAAATTTTCGAGCTTTCAGCGTTTCAAACTGGCATTGGGAATCGAACTCTCAACTAACCAGACAATCAGACATGCCAGCCCGTCCGGTGACATCATCGACGATACGCTGTCCATGGCCGTCACGGCACTCAGTCAGACAAAGGACCTGTTGAACCAGGCCGCTCTCGAATTGGCGGTAAAACATATCATACGAGCGAAAAGTATCGATCTCTACGGTTTGGGCGGCTCTGCGAATGTGGCCCGATATGCGCATTACTTGTTTATTAGATCTGGACTGATGTCGCGCGTGCTGGACGACCCGCATCTCGCCGTCATGAGTGCGGTGAATCTCGGACCCAAGCACGTGGCACTGGCAATTTCGGAATCTGGCTCGAGCAAGGATACCATCAACTCACTCATGGCAGCCAAGGCTGCTGGCGCGTTCACCATAGCAATCACATGTCACATACGCAGTCCAATCGCTGCCAAGGCGGACGCTGTGCTGGCAGCATCCTCGACGGACACCCCCATCATGCGAGGAGCATTCTCCCGGGTCGCTGGACAATATTTGATTATCGACATCCTCGCCAACATGATCGCTAAAGATGGCAGCAAGTTCCAGGCGGCTATGCAGCGAACCGCAGAAGCCACCATAGATAAAAGCTTTTAACCGAAACGTTCGCGCAGGTAGTCGTTAAGGAAACGACCGTCGGGATCAAAGAGAGCCCTTTGGGAAACAAAATCCCGGTACCTTGGGTACAAGCCTTCGATCTCCGGCCGCCCCAGACTGTGAAGTTTGCCCCAGTGCGGACGACCGTTCGCTGAGGAAAAGATCGTCTCGCAATCACGGATGAAATCCCAGTAGTCCTCTCCTGCTGCGCCGGACACGGATATCATCGCAGTCTTTCGCTCAAAGTATGGACTCAGCCAAATAGCGTCAGCCGCTACGGTTCTATACTCCACCGGGAATATCTGCGACGGATACTTTGTCTTTATGAGCTTCCGGATTTCGCGGAATACCGACGGACCGTCCCCGTAGGGCACCGCGTACTCGCATTCATTATGGTTCGGCATCGGAATTGAACCCGGAAATATCCGGTAGCTCGGCCCTATTCTCTCGCCGACCCGATCTTCGACAGACTCCGGCGATTGAGCCGTGACGTTCAGCGTCCTCAGTTCGCAGACATCGGATTTGCTGCGAGTACGTCCCATGCCAAACGTGTTGGGCAGGCTGTATAACGAGGCCGAGTGTTCGGTCGGGCACCAGAAAACGCGGAGACTCCTATTTTTTTGGCATAGCTGATCCAGGTGATCCATGCATTCTTCGAAATCCTCACGCCATATTTTGTCATGAAGATCAAAGGCGGGAACAAGCTTCATCGTGACGGAAAGTACCACGCCGAACATTCCGATGGAGACTTTTGCAGCGTTGAGGGCATCCGGGTTTTGTGAGGCATCGACATTGACGATCGATCCGTCGCCAGTCGCTATCCGCATTCCAACTATCGGCCCTGCTAAGCATTTTAAACTATCTCCGCTGCCATGCGTACCCGTCGATACGGCCCCGCTTATGGTTTGCAGATCGATATCACCCTGATTCGGCAACGCCCAACCTGCAGAGCGCAGTTCAGAGCCGACGTCACAAATCCGCGTTCCGCCGCGAAGCGTCACCTTGCCGTTGGCGTGGTCGATGTTTTCGATCCCGGATAGGCGCTCCGCGGAGATCAGAACGCCGTCCGTGGGGACAATTGGCGTATAAGAGTGCCCCGTACCCACGACGCGGACGCGCAGGTTGTTCAAGGCTGCTGCCTTGATCGTACAGCAGACGTCATCGTCCGAACTTGGCATCGCGAAATGCTTTACCCGACAAACCTGATTGCTCACCCAGTTCCGCCAAATCAAGCTCGGGCCGAGTGTCGGCGAACTAGTTTCTGAAGAATGCAATGGAGTTCTCCTGCTATGTGTTCTCAGGCATTTGGCGGTAGCGACCATAGGTATGATGGATACCATCATCGCGATGTATATAAAAGACGATTTTTTTCATTCTTGATCGAATGCACTGAGGCGGAAATCCGACTCTCGTGCGGGTCACCAATCGAAAACCGTCTTGAACGGTTTCCAGGCCTCATCGGAGCCGGGCTCTGCTCATCTCAAGCCTTGATGGCTCCCGAACTCAGGCCCGGAAACTAGAGCCCGCCGCAAAAGACCGTGCCGCTACCAACCCGAAATTGTTGCCGGTATCCCCTGCCATCAAAGGGTACGCACCCGCCTTTCGGAACTGGCGCGATGGAGCCATCCTGATGTAGAGATAAAAACATCCTCTATCACCTGGGCGAAGTGGCTGGCTCTCCATTGGTTGCAGTCAAGAGGTTCCATGCGTCGCGAATCCGGCACGTACGTTGAGAGCGCGAAGAATTGTCCGACGGCAGATGGTTGGAGGTGCATTCCCGGCTCGTCGATAGCATGGAACCTCTGGGACAGCAGACTGCTCGCATTATGCGCGGAGGCGCGCGGCATTAAGGCCGATGAAGCCGTCCTGAATGAGAAGGCGCTCGCTCGCAGACACGCCCATAACTTCGAGGCTATCAGCAGCACGGAAGGGTGGGGCTTGCGGACACCGATGTTATCGGAGGAGAAGAGCCGTGAGCCTACAAGCCCCAATGTCAGCGGCTCTCATGCGGTGGATGAGTCGAAACTGATGTACTCGATACGACACAAAGGGAATGGGTAAGCCAGTGGAGCAGTTCAATTGAGCAGGTGTCGCCAACAGTCATCGAGGGGCCAGCTGGATCTCAACCTCGACTGTTTCCATTAAGTGTTCCGGCCAGCTTACACGCCATGACGCTTAGTATAGGCGGTTGTTGATCGTATCGCTCAATTCCGGAGAGCGTTGCCTGATTCCTCCCGGATGTACCGGGACACCTTCTGCGGCGAGTTTTGTCGAACACCTCGGATGCTATGATTTTCGTCTCCGCAAGGGTGCCCGTCAAAATCGAAGATGATCGATGAAGGTCGAAGCCGTCTATCCGATGGCCTACGAAACCTTCGCCGACGTCGCTGAGGACCTTCCCCGCTTCATTGATGAGGTTTACAACACCCGCCGATTGCACTCAGCGCTCGGCTATCTCAGCCCGCAACAGTTCGAGGACCAACACGCCCGGCAGATGGTCAAAACTGCGGCTTGACCCTGTCCGGTCCGAGGGGCGCACTCCAGCTCGCAGTCAGTTTCCGCCAGGTGTGGCCCGTCTCGGCGCACCGCTGCGATAGTCTCTCAGCGCCATGATTGTCGATCAGCCGGCGGATGGAGCCGACGGCGCGCGTCTGGCCTTCTTACGGATAGCGGCCCTTGGGGACGATCTCTACGTCGAATTCGCCACAGAGCGCGTCAACTCGCGGGTCGACGTAGAGTGCAGATCCGCGGCTCCAGCCTTCTCGCGCAAGCATTCGGCGTCTCCGCATGATCGACGCACGATGTTTGCACAAATGTAATGGCCGCTGCAAGAGTGATGCACGATGGACAGTGGTGGGGCACGCGTTGACGAGATGTCAAGCATTCAGGATTTTCGCTTCCTTGGCGGCGTTGAGAAATGCCACGCGCGCTACCTCCGGTGCGCTGCCGCCGCCGAGCAACTTCAGGCACGCCATGCGAGCCTGGATGCGGCGCCCGGTTTCTCCAATGGGCCAGCGGTAAAGCAGCATTTCGGCGGCTTCGCGGGTGCTCGAAACACTGACTTTGCCCGAGGACAGCAAAACGGTCACGGGCTCTTCGAACGTGCCGACGTCTCGTTCGCTGGTCATAAACAGGTCTCCTTCCGCAATCCCCACAAGAGCTTACGGTCGAAACCTCCATTCCGTTGCGTCACGTTTGTCCCGGTGGGCGAACATTCTGTGAGGATGGGACCTCGTCCAGAGCGCGGGCTTGATCGCTCTGACTAGACTCGCGAACGCGTTGCGGTCCTCAAATTAGCGAGAACCGTCCTTATCGCTACCGGCCACTTGCCGGCGCAGGCATCCGCAGACGGAAGTCAATACTCATTTCTGAGGATGGAAATCTCGCGTGCAGATCGGCGAAGCTGGGCCAGAGGAGTGATCGTCATGACCGTTGCCCATGGCCTCGCCAGCGACCCCAGCGGAATGTGGCGGGTCGTCTTCTTGCCTGAAGAGCTGCATCTCTATGTGGAGTTCAATCGGCCAGGCGCCGGCACAAATCCCGTCGACTGGACGAGCCTCGACGACTTCCTTGCACGGCGCCCAAAAGATGCTCTCCACCAGCGGGCGCGCGACAGACTGGTCTCGCTTATTTGCAAGGCGCTTGGGGCCTGTCCCGGCTGACGCCCAACCGTTCTATCGACTTGGGAAATAGCCTATGCTTCTATCCCAAGGCGACGGGGGAAAGCGCTATGGGCAGGGGAAGAATGATCGCGGTTTTGGCCGCAGCTCTGGTGATTGCCGGTTGCCAGAACAGCGGGTACTTGCTCAAAACATACAGCGCTTCTGTCGCGCCCAAGCACGTCGTCCAGACCGCTGGCGGCTCATTCTGGGTCTTCGATCGTCCGGACCTTGGCAAGATCATGACAACGCCGTCGCCAGGGACAATCGCCGCGCCGGCGATCATCAGCGGAGCAACGGTCGGTCTGGTAAAGCTCGATCCAGTCGTTGCGGCGCACCAGGCTGTCGCCCTGCAGTACCTCGCTCAAACTGGCCGGACCTGCGAGATCAAAACCAGCGTCGAGATTTGGCGCCCGGAGTTTGAACACACCTACGTTTGCTAAAACTGAGGGTCGGGAGTCGCGAGCGCAAGAGCGAACCCCGTTGCTGCCTTGCGCATCGCCCTCTAGGCCGCCGGCGTCGAGTTCATCCCGGAGAACGGCGGCGGCGCCGGCGTGAGGCTCCGCAAACCTTAGGCCGTAGACTCATTACTGCGCAGCCACACACCTGCTTTTCGCCATCGGACGAAGCGGTTGCAACCGGTGGTGCGCGGGCCATAGCGCTGAGGCAGGTCGCGCCATGGGGCACCGGAGCGCAGCACCCAGAAGATGCCGTTCAGCACGCGCCGATCATTAACACGCGGCACACCTCTTGGTTTGTTGGGTAGCAGCGGCTCGATCACCATTCAAGTTCTGTCAGACCATATCGGCTCATGGTAAGCCCTGAATCAGAATCCGGCCCGATGTGGAGTGTCAGTAGGACGTTTCGTTCGTCACCTGTCACCTTATCGAGCAGTGAAGGAAATGCATCGCACATTGCGCGGCGAACGTGCTCCGCAGTGATTTCCGGCAGAAGCTCTTGGTTGCGGTCGGGCCGAGCAAGGGGCGAGCTTCTTGCCGGGCCTGCGCCAACACCAGAGCGAGTTCGGGGCCGAGACAAGCTGTAGAACCTCGCCTGCTTGGAATGCTTCCCCTACCAACACAAAAACTCATTGCCCGACCGCCTGTGCCGATGATCTCCGGGGATACGCCACGACGCCTGCTTGATTTATGCAGGAGTCTCCCGACTACGTTGCTGGATGGGTAGCACGCCACAACTTGAAACGGTTTTGATCGAGATGATTGTCCAAGCTGCAGATTTTCCAACGGCCAGCTTCGATTCCGTAGCAGGCGACGGCCCCGATAAATCTGGAGGCCGAATACTCTTCAATGTTCGCGTTGACAGCCATGCGGATGTCAGCGAGTTGTCGCGATCGCGAGCAAATCGGACGGGGGGATGACTCCTCTGCTTCTGCTGTTGGATCGTACGGGGACGTCGATCAAGATCCACGAGGTGCCGGGTGAGGACTACCCATTGGTAGTCTCCATCGCCCGTTGGGCCAATCAGCCCCTTCACTCGCAAGCCATTACCAGCGTCAATGTCGAGGTTACCCTGCTCCTGGACACTGTCGCATCGGAAGCACGGCCGGAATAGCTGAATTGCGGACTCAGCCGATGTTAGCGGGGCCTACGCGTTATGAACGGGGTCCCACTCCTCCTGCTGCTTTGTGCATTCCACACTGCCATTTATGCGACTTTCGGAGCACAGACCAGGAACATTTGGCGTTTTCCATTCATCGCCTAAGGCCAGTTTCGCGCTGGAAAAAGCCAAATGCGGGAGTTCAAAAGTGGCCGCAACGGGCCGTTTGCTGACGGACAGGTTTGCGCTCGAACGGCCGGGAAGCTGCCCTTCAGAAGCGACCCATACCAGCCGTTCCTGCGATACAAGAGCTGTTGCAAAGCTGGACAGCAATTGAGCCGTCGCTTGGTCGAGTAAGTCAAAAGAACTGGCAGGATCGTTCAACCGACCAGTTACTTTGCTCTCGGGCGCCCCATTGGAAAAGATCGGGCGCCGTCTACAAGCCTATGGATTAGATGGCGGAAATCGCTCTGCAATGAACATCGGCGGCTCTGAGGGCGAAAGATCGAACCTGATGTTGTTGACACAGCCCGCGAATGCACCGGTCTATCGCCCATTTTTCAAGGGAGCAACTGGCCGCCATATCCGGCCGAAGGGTCGATTCGTTCGGGCGGCGGCCGCAACGTAGCGGCGGAATATTCTGCATAGTCTACCAAGAAGACGTTGTCCTCGATCGGTCCGGCATCTCGTGAAGCGACCCTCCGCGCCGCGAAGTAAATCGATTCCACCCCCAAGGCGCTGCCTGTAGCGACTCTTGACAACGCGCAATACGAGGTTCCAGCGGCCGACCAGCCAATGATCCGGGTGTCCGGGGGCACCGCCTGCGCTTCTTCACCGAGTTGCGTCCCCGTCCCGTCGTTGAGAAGCGCCCGCAATTGTACGAGATAGACTTCCTCCCGTGATGAAAGGCCAATCCAAAAGGCTTCCTTGTCATCAACGGGAAGAAGCAATCGTCCGTTGCGCGCTCTTGCGATAGGGAGCGCTCCCAAGCTTCGCGGGGCGACACGGACAACGCCAGTATTGGGCAGCTCGAATCGTTGAAAAGACATGGTCAGCGTTCCGATTTGCAAGCCAAAGCCCGCTTCACCCGGAGACCAGCCGCGCTCCATCTAGGTTCCCCGTTTCTTCTGCAGGGCTTTCAGAGCCGAGGCAGGGAGCTGGTAGGTGAGGGCAAAGCGGCGCGCCTGCGCCTCTGTTGACGCAACGCCAAGCTTGCCGTCGGCGGCGTCGAATCCCGTAGGCTTCGGTTCCGCACAAGCCAGTGACTTCGCAGCCGATGGAACGGAGGTCCGCCCGGATGCGGCGCGCTTCGAACCGCTCGGCGAGAATTTGGCCGCGCTCTTCCCGGTTTTCGGCTTGGCCGCCTTCATGGACTTCGACGCGGGGGCTGCAAGCTTCTTGGACGCGACGGGGTCGAAACCGATCATCTCCTGCGGCACCGGCGACGCAAGAGGAGCCGCCGCAACGAGATTCTCCAGAAGTGTCGAACGATAAGTTTTCCTCACTTCGCGGTTCGCCGACCATGCAAGATAGGGCGGCATTGTCGAAAGCGCGGCGACGCGATTCCATAGAGCAAGTGGAACGAGCGCCCGGTTTTGCTGGCTCGCTTCGACCATCAGTCGCCAACTCCGTTCGAATAAGGGCGGCGCCGTGAAAGGTTGCGTCCGGCGCAAAGACACGTCAGGGCAGCGAAGCGAGAGCGCTTCCACATCTGGGTGCTCACTGCCGACGAGGCCGCGTAGGTTGGCGACCACGATATTGAGATCGTTGAGGTCGACCGAGTGGTCGGCCTCGTCTTGAACAAGTAAGAGATGCGCGCCGACGATGCCTTCGAGCGGGTTCTTATACTTCTGCAGGAGCAACTCCTCCAGCCTGTCGTTTAGAATGGGACGCTCTTCGGCAAGTGCGATCGAAGCCTTCTCGAATCTGTCGTTTTCTGCGACCGACCAAAGCACCTTGCGGTCCGGCGGTTCATCCTTTCCATTCCGCATGATGAACGATATCCGTGGAGGCCCTTCTTGCTCGCCGGTTTGGAAGCGCAAGAGATAGGCTTCAAGACGCCAGCCCGCAACTGCCGGCAATGTCATCTCGGTCGTTCCGGCAGATGGGTTGTGGAACCTCAGGAATGCGATTGTGGGCTCGATATCAACGGTATGGTGTGCGCTCCCATCCTTCGAGGCCTCGTCTTTCGTGCTGGTCTTGGAAAGGTCGGCGATCTCCCTGCCGTGTGAGTCGACGATCCTGACACCCTCCCAGGGATTGGCGATTGCGGCGACCGTATCGGATGTCCAACTTCTCGCAACAACCGCTATCTGCGCTCTTCCGGGCCCGGGAGCCAGTCGCTCCGCAAGGTGATCAACCAAAGCTGACTGGTTCTCGTGAGAAAGCGGTGCGTCGCGAAATGGGACCGCGGACGCAATTCGAGGCAGAGCGCCGGGGCCCAGAATCAGGTCTCGGTCGAGAAGGAACACCTGATCCACAAGATCCCTGGCTACCCGGATGCGGGCGCGGTAGATGCCACATCTCAATCTTGCGTCAAGTCGCCCTTTGCCGTTGTCGGCCGTCTCGAACTCCGCGGTTTCGATCGAGATCTGGTTTGCCGAGTCGCCTTCGTCGAGGGACAGATTGAAAGTGTTCGGGGTAAGCGATACCCTCGGTCCCTTCTCCGTTACCTTCACCGTCCCCGCTCGCGTCACCTCGAAACCTTGACGATAGTCACTGTCGGGAACCTCGATGACATGGAGGCCTGCGGGCAGCTTGGCGGTCATGGCCGCCAATGTCTCAAACGCCGAGGCCTGGGGCGGCGCGCCAGACCATAGGCGGGCGGACTTTCCAACGGCGTCCGGCTCGAACTGCAGCTCAATGTCGAACGTCATCGGCGCGATGCCCTTCGCGAGCACGATTTGCGGATGCTCGGCGACGATTTCGGGCTCGAGCGAGATCTCGAGATTTTTCCTGTCTGCCTCTCCAAGACGATGAGGCAGGGCGTTTCGGAGCCAATTGGCCATGCTTTGCCCGGTCACGGAGCCCGCCCCATTAACCGCTGCGCCTTTAACTCCGTCGAGGAACGCCCAGGTGAAGACGCCGTGGAACTTTCCGCCGTCCTCCGCGACGGGCGCTTCCACGGCTTTCAAAGGCCGCTTGGCGGCGAAGGCAGCGAAGGCAGCGCCAGGCGGAACGGGATTGCTGACCGCCGCCAGCGGTGGCGGATTTGGCACCGCGATCGACATGCGGTTCATGCAGGCGTCGAGCAACAGAACAAATTCCTGAAAATAGCCAGCATCCTGCCACCAATTCAGCCATGCCGAAGCGGAGATGTTCGCATTGACCTTGTTAGGTGCCACATCAGCCGTCAGCAGGCAGCCCATGCGCTGGACAGTCGAAAAGCCGTGACCGGACATATAGATGTAGAGACGTTCGCCGACGGTCCGGCCCATGCCTGCTGCGACATTCTTCTCGGCGAGGCCCTCGATCCACATAAAGGCGTGCCGATTAAGGTGCTCCGCCCAAGGCTCATCGGACGGCGGTGCCGGAAAGTCGGAAGAGACGATCCTCTTGACATTGTCCGGCGGCAGATCGCCGCCGGTGGATGCGAGCAGCCAATTGCAGATGCTTTCTACGTCATTTTCCGGCCCCTGCAGGTCAGCTGGAGGGTTCGTGAGACCTGGATAGGTCTTCAGACCGATCGCGATTGCGTAGTGGTCGTGCTTCGGCATAGGTCACTTGGGATATGCTTGGCTGACGAGTTGCCTGTCCGTTTTCGAAAGCTCAGAATTCATACCCGCCGAAAACCCGTCAAGGGTCCAAGCCTTCGGAATAGGGTACATCATGATCGATAGCGAATCGACTGGCGAAGCAATCACCGTATCGTCTGGATAATGGTGGAACATGTTGTTCTCGATGGTCGCGAGATCCCAATTGTTGGGAGGTCCGCTGAGATCGGCAATCACCGCGTCGCGGTTCCACTTTATGCCGCCGAGCGGATTCTGGTGTTCATGGATCAGGCCCACCGCATGGCCAAACTCGTGAAGCACCACACGGCGCAAGACATCTTCGCTCGAGCCATCGTCCAGCCATCCGTAGTTCATAGTTTCTCGGGGCTCGGGGATTTGACGGCACACCGTGCCGAGATAAGACCACGAACCGTTGCCCTGAACGAACGCGATGCGAACGTCCGTTGGCCCCGTAGCCCGGAAATCCAGTGTCAGATTCGCAACATTCTCCCACTCCTTGGCGACTGCGCGGACCCGGGCCTGAAGCGCGGCGGAACCGCCAACAAACCGGCAGGTGATCAGGGCGCCATCGTCCCACATCGCCTCCTTGAGCACCGCAGCCTTGCGGAATGAGACCCCCGTCTTGTCTGCGCCCGTCTTCGGCGCACCGGCAAGGCACATGCAATAGTGTTTCGGATTCTCGGCCATCGCTTATCTCCTTATGCTTGGCTTGATTTTCTTCTGCTTGCGGTCTCGACAGCCACCTGTCGACTTTCGATCGCGGCAACGCGCTGGTGGAGATCGAAATTCACGTCCATCGGTCGATTGCCGGCCGGCGCCTCGCCCTGCAGCTCCTCGTCGGCCAGGAGCTTCTTGCGGCGGCCGTCCAGGAACCACGCGACGCCGAACACCCCGCCTGAATTGCGCACCATGATGATGAGGGCCAGGAAATAGGCGAAGAACCCGCCGAACAGGCCGATGCCATAGGCGCCGAAAAGAGCCTTGTCGCCGTCGCCAAAAAGCGAGGTTACCCCAGCACCGCCAACGATACCTACGATCGTGGTCAGATCGCTGAACTGGACGTCGGCCTTGCGATAGCGGTTGATGTAGTAGACCAGCCAGCCGATGATCGCACCGAAGCTGGCTGCCCCGAGATGGGCGATGTCTAACATGCTAACTCGTCCTCCTGTTGTGGGCCAGGTGCCAGTCGTCGCGACATGCCGGCGCACCAAACATAAAACCCTCGGTGCAAAGTCAGACCCCATGATACTCCCAATATCGCCTCTATATAACCACTAGGTGTAAATAACGTTATGGAAACAACGGTCGCCGAGCACGATATAAGTGTATTATAAATTCGCTTTTGGTCCCTGACCCGAAGACCAATAAGCCACCCGCATGGGATGCTTAAGAGAACTCCTCCCCAAACGAGCATACGTTCTTTCCTCGCGAGCAGCAGCATTGATGAAGAACTAGACGATTCCGATCTCAATCAGATGCGCGCAGGCGTCGCCGTACCATTTTGCCGCCCGGTCGAGATGGTCGCCATAAGTACGCAGACCCCACGGGCTATGCGCACTGCTGTAGAGTCCGCCGGCGTTGAACGCGGCCGCGACGAAGATCGGATCGAAGCCGCTCTTGTTTTGCCGGATCCGGATTTCCGCGGCGCCAAGATCAAGATTGGTCGCAAAATCATACAACGGATGATTAGCCGGCTTAGGGTCTGGTTTGGCCGAATACACCGGTGCGACCGCGAAGGGATCGTAGTCGAGGTCGAACACCGTGCCTTTCGAGCGGATGACCCAGCGCGCCGTCGTGCCGAGCGATTGCACGGGGCCTGCCGAATAGTCCCCGAGCGTCGGCGGATTGACGTCGTCGTTCTCGACATGCGCCTCCCAGCGGAATGTTTTCGGGCCTGTGAATTTGTCGGCTTTATAGATGTGCGTCTCGGTCGCCACCGTCATCAGGAGCAGCGCCGGCGGTATGCCGTGTTTGGCGCTCGCGGCGAGCAACTCGGAACCCATGTACTCCATGATCTTGCGCATAGTATCGAGGCCATGCTCCCAACGCTGGCGCTCGACAGTGCCGTTCTCGCGGGTGGCAAAGCCGCGCTCGTCGTACCGCCATTCCCTTGTTCCGTTGCCGAACGAATGCCAATTCTTCTCATCCATCGGCGGTACGGCCGCCGGTACAAAAGCAATCGAGGGCGCGCTGACGGTCTGCATGCGGTCCGATTTTGCAACACTGAGGGGAGCCACGGCCTGATCGGCATCGAGCCGCACGGCGGACGCAGCGAGGTCGAGAAGTAGCTGGCTTGGATTGCGCAACCGGCTCGGGCGGGGGTTGGCCTTCGGCCAGGAATAGTTTTTGGTCGTGCCGCTCGAATAGGTCTCAAAATGCAGCATGTTCAATCGGCCGACAGTGCCGATCCGCTGCCCGGCGTTCACCCGGTCGCCGATGCTCAGGCCGAGCGATGAGAGCGAGTTGGGCGAGACTTCGCCGTAGTTGACCACATATCCATCATGCTGCACCAGGAGCGCGTTGGTGTTTTCATAAAAGGGGTAGAAATTGGCGATTCTGCCGTCTTCCACGGCCACGACCGCGTCCCCTTCGGAAGAATAAAGATCGATCGCGCAGTGATAGCGGGCGCCGCCGCTTCGGTCGGCAAGGAAGCGGCGGGAGGCATTGGCACCCGAAGCGCCGCCGCCGACCAGACGCGTGTTGACTTCCAAGGCGCGCGGATGGCGTGTCACAACAGGCCAATAGGATGTGCTTGCGGTGGACGTGGCGAACGCAATCGGGTCCCCGGTCGGGATCGGCAGGGCTTGCTCGGCGGCGGCTGTGCCGGCGTCGGCGTGCGCTGCAAAGTGATAATCGATGGACGCGAGCGCGTCGTCTGTTGCCTCTGGAGCTTGCTTGCTCGCGACTCCCGCCTTTGCCGCCGCGATAAAGTTGACGTCGCTCGGCGCGCGTCCGCGCGATCCCCTGCTGTAGAAGGCGACGCGGTCGAGGAACGTCCGCCAGCCATTTGGCCGCCCCCGCAGCACGCTGGGACAGTTTTTGCCTGTCCAGTCATGATGCTGGCGCAGACCCTCGGGAACGGTGATGCCGAGCTGCATACCCAGAAACACACAAAGCCGCGCCGCCCGGTCATATGCGGCGGCTTCATTCATGTCGCGATGCATGCAGATCTCGACGCCAATGCTGGATGCATTGGCGGCAGCGTGGGCGTGCCATCCCATCTCGTTGACCGGGAGATGCTGGTAGATCTCGTTGTCGTCCACCGTGAAATGCCACGATACCCTCCGGGCGACTGCGTCGCTGCCGCGAATGTATCGATTGTGCGCTGCGGCATCGGCGCCCGGACCGGGGTTGTCGGTGTTGTGAATGGTAATAGTGGTCGGCCGTATCCGTGTTCCAGGCCGCGTCGGGAAACCCGGTGGCAAGAGGTCGACGATGATGCCCAGCGGATTGGCGGATGCCGCACCGGTTTCCCCGCGCGAGCCGGCATTCGATCTGACCTTTGTTTTCGGTACCAGGTTATCCAAGGCATCCTCCTTCGACGGGCAACTCAATCGTTCGAACGACCTCACCAAACCGGTTTGCAAAATTGGTGCGGACAAGATGCTCGCAATCCTAGACCAGGAGAAAAATCGTGGGCGTGAAAACACCGTGAAATACTTCGATGTGAGTTTAAGGGGCGGGAATGTAGCCGCTATTGCGCGTCTGTCAGCGCCGGCTACGAAGCAACTCGTGCCGAAGGGACTTCGCTCTCTTCAGCCACATGATTTTGCTTTCCCCGCGAGGATCAGCAAGGGCGCATGAACATTTGCGTCTTCTAATGGATAGCGGAACGCCGAAAATTGCAGTAAGTAAATAATAGAGAACAGAATACTTCTGCGGGGCGGACATGCTAAAGCTAAATGCTCTCGGCAGGCTAACCCTCACCGATGAGGAGGGGCGTGATTTCGCGCCACAGGGCAGCAAGGCGCGCGGGGCGATTGCGCTTCTGGCCGTCGCGCCCGGCCACACGCGCACGCGGGCATGGCTGCAGCAGCGCTTGTGGAGCGACCGGGCAGCGGAACAGGCGTCAGGCAGTTTGCGAGCGGCCCTCAGTGAGATACGCCGCGCGTTGGGATCGCACGGTCAACTGCTGGTGGCCTCGCGGCATGCTGTGACTTTAGACCCCGCGAGCTTCAAGGTCGTGTACGAAGCGTCCGTCGACATGAGGCGGGGAGGCACGGTCGAGGCCTTTGAAGACGTTGACGTGCACGACCATGAGTTCGAACATGTTATCCGCGACGTGCGCAGCCAAGTCCTCGAGAGATGGATGCAGCAGCGTAGGGCAGCGCCGCGCCGAAGACGCATCGTGCTGGTGCGTAGCGATGCACGAGGAGCGCCAGCGGCCGATGTCGGCGCACGACTGTTGCAGAATCGGATTCTGAGTGCATTGCGGCAGATGAACGATTTGGAGATCATGAGTGCGGACGGGGCCGGCGGTGCGGATGATCTCGATGCGCCCGGAGGCCAGCCGCAGGCAATGCTCTTGATCCGAGTGCTTTCCGTTGCGGTAGGTAATGATGTTTTCCTGTCCTGCGAAATCCATAATGACCGACGGCTGTGGTCCGACAATGCATGCGTACCTAGCGCCATCGGCGCGATGCACGAGTCGGTCGATTTGGACAGGCTTGCACTCAACACTGTCGAACACGTTTCCGATGCTTTCGCCGAAGCGGCATCGATTGATGGAGCGGATGCTTGCGCATCCGTCCTGGCGCACCAAGCCCGGAACCTGTTTTTTCGCCTTGACAAGAAAAGCCTCGTTGCCGCTGACAGCCTGTTCAAGCGTGCGTTCGAGATTGAGCCGCGCGGCCGGTACCTGGTGTGGCGCGGCTTCTTGCGCAATGCCGCATTCTTTCAACATCGAACGATGTCATTCCTGGACAACGCTGTGTCGGTCACTGAGCTCGCTGTGGAGGCGCTCCGCCACTCGCCCGACGATGCCGTCGTTCAGACGATCAGTTCGCAGATCGAGTATGTTCATCAAGGCAATCTGCGGACGCCGCTCGTGATGGCGCAGCGCGGCGTCGAGCGCAATCCCACCGACCCGTTGGGATGGGCGCTGCTCTCCAACGCCCTGAGCACAAACGGCAAGTTAGAAGAAGGATACCAAACAGCCCGGCGCGCGCTGGAACTTACCAAACACAGTCCGTTTCAGTTCTATTTCGAGCATTTCGCTTGCATGGCCGCAACCGCTCTGGCTGACTACGATCAGGCGCTGTTGCACGCTAGAACGGCCCTTCGCTTCCGCCCAGACTTTGTCTCAACACGGCGTTATGAGGTGGCCTTGCACCTTCGCCGCGATGAGGCGCTGCAGCTTCGCCAAGCTGTTAAGGCCCTGCGGCAGCAGGAGCCAGGCTTCAGCCCAATTGCCCTACTTGATCCGACCTATCCGGTGAACACGCTGAGGCGTCTGCCGATCATGGAGACTGTACAAAGGAGAGTTGCGGGCCGGATCAACGATCTGCTGGAGCCGTGAACGGCGGTCGACGACCGCGCGGGAAACACGAGGAGAACTGCAGTCCGAAAAGCGCGACGCGCCAGAGTATAGCGCTCGCCGAGATCCGTTGTGCCCCGTCGTGTCAAGCACGGCACACATATTCAATTCTTGTCGCGGCCAATTTAAGATTGTGGGTGCTAGAGCAATTCCCCTGCTTCCCGTGAAATCACCGTGAATTCGTCAACGCGGTCGGGTGGATCAGTGCCGTCCCACTATCTTTATCTTTGTGGGGCCGATTTACTTAAGGGAGTTTCAAACGCGTTCAATCAGGAGAGTCCCTTGGCAGCGCCAAAACGTCCCGATCGCTTCGGCCCTGAAGAACTCGCCGCGCTGAGTGCTGCGCTCGACAAGAACAGGCTGTGGTACTGGCCTGAGGATCAGTCGGTCGTTACAAGCGCGATGGCGGCTTATGCCAAGAAGTTCGGCGCTCACCGCGCCGTCGCCACGTCATCAGGGACGGCCAGTCTCCATGTGGCTGTGGCGGCCTCGCAGATGCCCACCGGGTCGGAAGTGATCACAACCCCGATCACTGACATCGGTACAATCAATGCAATCCTCTACCAGAATCTTATCCCCGTGTTCGCGGACGTCGACCCCGACACCGCCATGCCCCGTCCAGAGCACATCGACGCGGTCATAACCGAGCGGACAAAAGGGGTGGTTGCTGTGCACTTGGCGGGCCGCCCCACCGAGATCGACGCCATCGCCTCGCTTTGCGCCAAGAAGGGGATCGTGCTCATCGAAGACTGCGCTCAGGCGTTGGGAGCTATCTACCAAGGAAAATCGGTTGGCCGGTTCGGGCGTTTCGGGTGTTTCAGCCTTAACGATCAAAAGCACATTACCAGCGGCGAAGGCGGTCTTGTCCTGACAGGCTCGGACGATGACTTCTATCTCTGCCACAACTACGCCGACAAGTACTATGACCGGCACGGTCGCAACGTGCGGCTGCACGCGCTCGCACCAAATTACCGTATGAGTGAACTGGACGGCGCAATGGCAGCCGCCCAGTTGCCGAAGCTCGATGGCATTGTTCAAAAGCGGCGCGAACTGGGCGACCGGCTGAACGAGGAGTTAGCGAGAATCTCAGGCATCATCCCGCAGGGAAAGCCGGCGGACGGCGAATGCAGCTACTTCTTCTTTCTTCTGCGGATCGACCCCACAGTCATCAAGTGCACGAGGGATGAGTTCCTTACGCAGCTTGGCGATCTGGGATTGGAATTTTCACGCGCCTACGTGCCAAGGCCGATCTACCGCAGTCCATACTTCTTGAACAAATCCTTCTTTCCCGGAGCGTGGCCCGCTGAGGTCGTATCGGGACGGGTTTATGACTACACTAAGATTTCTCTACCCGGCGCCGAAGAAGCGGTGGCGACGGGGATCTCGATCCCGCTGAACGAAGGGTTCGAAAATAGCGACATCGAGGCGTATATCGCAGCGATTAAGTTAGTCGCCGAACGCAATCGCTGAGAATCTTTTCGGGGAGATGGCCATGGCGAAGCGTGCACTTCTGTTTTCTCTGGTGAGCGTATTTTTCGCGGCTTTCTTGTCGGCCAGCCCTGCTCAGGTTGCGGACGAGCCACCCTGCGCCGTGCACGAAGGAACGCCATTCAATGAGGCCGCGCACATCAAATTCGCATGTTCAAGCACGAGACCCCTGACGGAACGCGCAAGTCACCGCGAGTTCGCTCTCAAACTGGGGGCGCTGGCAGCGATCGCTACCCCGAAATTGTCCTGGAAGCAGATCGATCCCATGCAAGAACCGGCCCGCTATGCGAAAGCGCTGCTGGAGTACGGCATCAAAGACAATCAGGGGGTCGACTGGCGCATTGAAGACAACAAGGCAAGCACATGGTGCCACGCGCCCTGGTTTCAGGATCTGCGTGAACGGCTGCGCGGCATGACATTGGAGCGCGGATCGCGCCCGTTCGAACTTCATGCCAGGCAACAGGCATTCAGTCAGAACTGGGCGATCGGCTTTTATAACGACGTTGCTTGCCGAAGGCTTGCCCTGGTGTGGAAGGACCCCGCCTCACCCAAGACGAAGGACTTCGCCTTTCCCGATGGCAGCTACGCGATCAAGCTGCTCTTCACGGCTGCCGCCCCTTCGGAGGTGCCATATCTCGCTGGGTCACTGGAATGGGATGCCGCGATCGGCGAAAAGGGCGAGGTCACCAGGATGCGCCTGCTGCAGGTCGATGTGGCGGTCAAGGACAATCGACTCAACGGTGTGTCGGGGTGGTTCTTCGGTACCTTCATGTATGATGCCGGAACGCCCGGCAATACACCTTATGAAAGACTGACGCCCGTCGGCGTGACGTGGGGCAATGACCCCACGCTGACAGCGTTTCAGTATGAGCAGCGTGGCAAGGCGGTGCGTGAATCCTGGGTCAACCCTGCTGTTGCAGAGAAGTTCTTCGCTTTGCCTCGGCACACCCTTGGCCTCTTTGGCCGGTTGAACGGGCCGGTGGACAATCCGAAATCATCATGCATCGCTTGCCACGGACAAGCGCTCGACTGGGGACGCGCCATCACGAGGGGAAGCCTGGCTGAGGTGTCGGCCGGCCTGCTTATGCCGGGGCCGCCGCAGGATCCTTACGACGATGGCGTTGTGGGACGCTACTTCCTCAATCTCGGTACGGCATCGTTTGTCAACGGCACTCAGCCGCTTGATTACTCATTGCAAGTAGCCCTGGGCATAAAGAATTTTCGGGCTTGGGTGTTTGCCAACTACCCACAGATGGCGGACCAAGCCACCGATGTGCCGAAGTTTGGTTTTCCGACTGATCCGTTTGATGCCGTACCGCTGGCTCCGACAGAACCATCCATGGAACTTTTCAAGCGGTAGGTCGGATCGCGCCTGCACGCGCGCAGGAAACTCTGTTCGGGGAAGGGGATGGAAGCATGCACGACTTCTTCCGACCGCGCGATGCGGTCTTCGATATTCCCAGCCGCGCATACGCCCTGCTTATCGACGGGGCCGGTAGCGAGTTTGTGCTTTTCGACGCTGTCAACGCGGATTACTTCGACCGGACCTATGCGGTGTCCGGCCCACTCCCTCAACCGGGCAGTTGGCGAAACCATGTCGACGGCGCGCCGATTTACGCGATCGAAATCAATGCGTCGGATGCCGGGGGCGAGTGGCTTGCAAAGTATCCGCACGATGCCCTGCCTGAGTGGTCGCAGATCGAGTTGGTTCCAGACGACAAGGGCGAGGCCGCCGTCTACAATAGTATCGCTGGCCCGCCGCGTCGAGCCAGGATTTCGGTGCGGCCCGCGTCGAACAAGCTCGCGCGCATGTTGGCGCTGGCGACTGACCTTGCGCCGGACGTCAGGCCGGAGGATGAGATCGAGCTGGCGCTGCCCGCATCGCCGATCGAACACATCTTCGCCCTCGATGTGGGCCAAGGATCAGCCAATGCGCTGGTGGCAGCCGCCGGTAAGGTTGTGGCATACGTCGATCTCGGCGCGGGCGTTCTTGCCGATGTCGGAACCTGGCCACCGTCCATGCGCGGGATCTGCCTCCTGCATGATCCTCCGGTCATCCTGACCCACTGGCACTACGATCATTTCCATGCGGCAAACATCTATCCGGCTGCGCAGGGGATGACTTGGATCGCGGCACTGCAGACGCTTGGCCCAGGCCCGCAGTCGGCGATGGCAAGCGCCATTGGGACCACGGGCAAGCTGATGGTCTGGAGCGGCGGCGGAATTCTCTCGGCCGGCAAGGTGGATCTGGAGCGTTGCGTCGGGCCAGCGACCAACCAGAACAGGTCCGGCATGGCGGTGTGGGTCCGGGGAGAGCCGGTATCGACCCGATTCTGCTGCCCGGAGACGCAGGTTATAGTGACATTCCAACGCTTCGCCCAGCCAAGGCAATTGCCGGCCCCGTCGCCGCTCACCACGGCGGCCATGCACCGGGTGCGGCTCCGCCGAAGCCGGGCGCGGGCACCCCGCGCGTCGCGCTCTCCTACGGCCATAACAACAGCTACACGCATCCGCTGGCAGTCTCGATCCAGAGTCTCACAAACTCAAACTGGAAAGTTGGCACCCCCTCGGCCTGTATCGATGAGAGGCGCACCGAGGTTCGCAACAAGATCGTGGGCGGGACCAAAGGTCTCGGCCACATTCGCTTGAACTGGACCGGCAACAGCGGTCCGCACCACACTTGCAGCTGCGGCTGCACGCTCGACCCGACACAGTAGACGACC
The DNA here is from genome assembly GCF_040320025.1 of Mesorhizobium sp. M0808. NCBI lineage: Bacteria > Pseudomonadati > Pseudomonadota > Alphaproteobacteria > Hyphomicrobiales > Phyllobacteriaceae > Mesorhizobium > Mesorhizobium sp. M0808. Next base: position 14,371 of record NZ_JAMYOX010000031.1, on the reverse strand, counting down.
CAATCCAAAGAAGAGAGCAGGCCATGAAGTGCGTGGTATTTGTGCCGGGGATCATGGGCTCGATCCTGTCGCTGCCGGACGGCGAGGAAGTCTGGCCTCCGACACCGCTCGAGGTCACCTTCGGCTACAAGCGTAAACAGAAACTGCTGCTGGAAGACCTCGTCGTTGGCGATGTGGTGCGCGCGGTGTCCTGCTTCGACGTCTACAAGCCGCTCATCAACACGTTCGCCACGATCGGCTTCAAGGAGAGCGGGCCGGGCGACCGCCTCCATGTCTTCCCCTATGACTGGCGGCGAGATCTTGAAGTCCTTGCCGATCGGTTGGCAGACCGGCTCGACACGCTGCCCGCCGGCACAACGTCGATCACCATCGTTGCCCACAGCATGGGCGGGTTGATCAGCCGATTGATGCTCGAGGCCGGCAAGTTCGATGCAAGACCCTGGTTCGGGAAGATCAATGCGTTCATGACGCTGGCAACGCCGCATCTCGGCGCACCGCTCGCACTGGCGCGGATACTCGGCCTCGACAGCGCCATGGGCGTCAGCGCGGCCGACTTTCGCGAAATCACGGCGGACAGGCGCTATCCGTCCGGCTACCAGCTTCTTCCCGCACCAGGTGAAGCGGCCTGCTGGGACATCAAGGCAGGCGGCACGCTGGGCGACCTTGATATCTATGACCCGGCTGTCGCCACCAGCCTTGGAATGAATCCGGCATTGGTCGCCCGTGCCGCCTGGGTTCACGAGACGCTCAGGAATGGGAAGGAACCCCAGCATATCCGGTATTTCTACTTCGCCGGAACCGGCCACAAGACCGCAACCCGCATAAACGTCGGCACGAGCTCCAGACAGGTGACCCGTTCAGAAGACGCAGGCGACGGCACGGTACCGTTGTGGAGTGCGCTTCCGGTTTCGGCGCAAAAGCAGCTCGTCGTCGGCGAGCATGCCGGCTTCTTCACGGAAACCACCTTCAAGGCCGTGTTCTTCCGCCTCTTCGGCAAGAACTTTCCGACTCCGCCCGTTGGCGTGAAGGGAACAGAGACCGCAACACTTTCCGTACAGTCCCTGACCATCCGCAAGACAGATGAGATTGAACTAGTCATCGCACCGTCGGCACCGGTCGACACCGTCAAGGGAAAGGTAGTGCTGGAAAGCACGGACGGACCCGACCAATCTTTCACGGCCGCCGGCGAGGCCCTGAAGGTAAGCTACTCCGGTCCACCGATCCCTTCGCTGAAGCTGCGCCTGCCGCCCCTCGGCAAGCCAGGCTTCTACCGGGCGCGCTTCGCCGGCAAGCCTTCCGGCGAGAAACCAGTGCAGTTCGTGGTGACCGACAAATAGGAGAGGACGCCTGTGGCGAAGAAGAAGACGGTTCCCGACACCAACGTCGTCAAGCTAAAATATATGGACGCCGAGCCAGGCCCTGCGCCCAAGGGTACGAAAACCCGGATGCAGGGCTGGGAGTATGCGGCGACAGAGCCTCTGCTCGACGGGCCGGTGTCACGGCGCGTGGCGGTGATCGACCTCGATCCCGACACTGGCGCGGTGATGCCAGGTGCGCGTTTCGTGCCGCCGAAGGGCCGGACGCAAGGAAACTACAAGGTCGACGACGAACTGGACTTCGAGGCCGCCGACTTCATGCAGGTCAGTGTGTTCACGGCGGTCATGAAGATGATGTCTATCTTCGAGGGGCAGGATGTACTCGGCCGCAAGCTCAGCTGGGCCTTCGACGGCGAGCAGTTGCTCGTCGTGCCACGCGCCGGCAAGATGCCAAATGCCTTCTACCATCGCGATTCACGCAGCCTGCAGTTCTTCTTCGTCGACGACCCCGACCCCAAGAAGCCCGGCAAGTTCGTCTACACCTGCCTGTCGCCGGACGTCGTCGGGCACGAAACGACGCACGCGATCCTCGATGGCATCGCGCCCGATCTTTACAATGCGACGTCTCCGCAATCGCTCGCAATGCACGAGGCGATTGCCGACCTCGGAGCGGTGATGCTCGCGGTGCGCACGGATCGCCTGCTGCGTCAGGTGATGATCGACACTGGCGGCGACCTCCGGAAAGCCGAAGCCTTCAACGAGATCGCCCGGCAGTTCGGTGAGGCCCTCTACGGCGAAGGGCGCCCGCTGCGTGACCTCAACAACAAAGCGTCGATGCTTAAGCCTGGCGATCTCGATCTAAATGAGCCGCACGACCTCAGCACCGTGCTCACCGGCGCGCTCTATGCCCTGCTTGTCGCCGAATACGAGGAAATCAGGCAGGAGGATTTTCAGGAGAAGCTTGCCAAAGACAAGCAGAAGCGAAAGCAGGCGGGCCTGTCGGCACCGACGAAGGAGGAGAAGGACAAGATCCGCTTTTCCGTGTCAGGTTTCGCGCTGTTCAAGGCGACTGAGAAGTTCAAACGCATCGCCTTCCGAGCGTTGGACTATCTGCCGCCGGGCGAGATCTCCTTCGCCGACTACGGCCGCGCCATGGTCGTTGCCGACACCTATTCGAACCCGCAAGACTCCGAACCGCGTGACTTTATCAAAGCGGAATTTTTGCGACGGGGGATGGTCGATGACGCCGGAACGCTCGATCCTGTCGATGCAGGCTTCGACATAGCCGCCGACCTCGACCTTGAGCAATTGGTACGCAGCGACTGGGCAGCCTACCAGTTCGCAGAAAAATGGCGCCAGAAGCTTTTGATCCCCGCCAACATGCCGTTCGAAGTGCGGCCGCGGCTCGACGTCAGCCGCAAGACCTGGCGCAAGAACGGAGAGCCGGCCGTGATGCGGGCACTCCTGTTCAAGGTTGCATGGCAGTCCACCCAGACGTTCCAGATTGGCGACTTCTTTAACGAGGTGGCCGTCACACGCGGCACGGCGCTGGCGGTCGACTGGGAGACGCGCAAGGTGCATGCGCTGCTGTCGACCAGCCCCGATCATCCCTCGCAGCGTGACGCGTCGACCTTGCGCAACGATGCCATGAGGAAGGCATTCCTTGCCACCAACATCGCCGAGGGGGTCCTCGAGTTCGGCTCGCCAAATGTCCAGATCCAGAATGGTACATTGCGCATTCGCGCGATGGGCCAGATGCTGCACATGATGGGGCACTGAGATGGCAAGAAAACTCAGGATCAGGATCTACAATGTCTTGTTTGGCGATGCCATCCTGCTGACCATTCCCGAGATCGACGATGCCGGTCAGGAGGTCATGCTCAACGTGCTAGTCGATGTCGGCAATGCGCTTGCAGGGACGGCGGGTCGCGACGAGGTCTTCAAGCCCGTGCTTGAAAACATCAGGGACGAACTCGGCGGCAAGCCAATCGATCTCTACATCATGACTCATGAGCACATGGACCATGTGCAAGGGCTTCTCCATGGCGCCAGGAAGCTCGGTATCGAGTTCAAGGCGAGACACCTGTGGATGACCGCCTCGTCGGAAGGCGCGTCCTACTACAACCGCTTCCCAAAGGCGAAGCGGAAGCAACTCGCTGCACTCGCCGCCTACGACAGCGTCGCTGCGTTTCTCGCAAAGAGCGCCGTACCAGTGCCGCTCGGGATCCAGGCCCTCCTCGACATCAACAACCCGCGATCCACCAAGGACTGCGTCAAGCATATCAGCGAACTCGGGCTTGACGGCGTGAAGGCGCTCTACGTGCATCGAACGACCGACGTCTCGGGCCATCACCCATTCCGCCGCACGAAGGTCCGGCTACTCGCGCCGGAGGAGGACACGTCGATCTACTACGGCGCGCTGCCGCCCCGCACGCTGGGTGCCCTGTTCGACGGCGCTGCACCCCTGTCGCTCGACGCCAAAGCCATCACGCCCCCGGCGGGCGTCTCTGCAGGGGACTTCTTCGATCTGATCGAGTTTCGTTCCAGCGGCATGGCCGCCAATCTGCGCACGATCGACAAGGCCGCCAACAATTCGAGCATAGCCATCGAGCTCGAATGGAACGGCTGGCGGCTGCTCTTCCCCGGCGACGCGGAAGAGAAGAGCTGGGAGATGATGGATCGGGAAAACGAATTGAAGCCGGTGCATTTCCTGAAGGTCAGCCATCACGGCAGCAAGAACGGCTCGCCGCTGCATCAACTCGACAAGGTGCTGCCCGAGCAGGCGCCGGACGGCCGCCCCCGCTTCGCCGTCGTGTCAACACGCGAGGGCGCCTACTCCGGTGTACCCGACACCGACACGCTGACCCTGGTGGCGCGACGAGCAAAGCTTGAGGATACGCGCGCGCTGAATGAAGGTGGCTGGTTCGATGTAACGTTTCCCGATGACGGCGGCGTGCCGGAATCACACCCAGGCCCATAACGCGATTTTGGTTAGGAGGTGCAAATGCTCCGATTGTTACCAGCCGGCCCTGCGAGCGGAAGGGGCTAACAGTATGCACGCAGCGGCCGCCAATAGCCTCGTTCAAGCGCTGACCTGGCGGCTACGCGACATGCGCATCCGGGCCGGCATCTTCGAGATCGAGCAGGCAGCAGCCGTGCTTTCCACTCAGGAAGCATGGACGAAGGAGGAGCTGCGGCTGGCGCTGCTTCCCATCTTCTGCAAGCGTCAAGAACAGCGCGAACTGGTTTCGACGCTGATCGATGAGTTGCTGGCGCCGCCTTCCCCTCCATCCGGGCAGGCGGCCAGGGAAAACGTCGATCCGATCGAGCCCAAAATAAAGGATCCCAGGCCCGATGAGCCGCCGCAGGCGGAACCGGGCTTCAGGCAAAAGCTCCAGGCCCGGATCGTCCGTTTCCTAGAAATCGCTCGCAATCCGAAATGGATGTCGCGGGTGCTTTGGCTGCTTGTTGCTGTCTTCCTGCTCACAGCGTTTATCATTCTTTTTCCGGACGCTCTCTCGAATCTGGGAGACAGGCTGGCGCTGGTCGTTATGTCTTTGTCCGGCGTCTTCACAGACCCGGTCGGAGGCGAACTCATCGCCGAGCACGAGGACCCGCAGGGCCTGGCTTTCGCGCTTCTGGTTCGCCACGGCACGGTTGCGGCACTGGTCGCATCCAGTGTCGTCGCCGTCCTGCTCATTTTCGGGCTGAGGAAAAAGGCCGACATCAAAAGCGAACTTCCCAAGGACAAGCCGCAAATCCCTCAGCCTCTAGCCAAGGGTGACAATTCGGTATTTCGGGTCGGCTCGCTTGGAGGGCCTCCGCCACGCTTCCTCACGCCGCAGCTCGCATCCGAAATCGTCGAGCTTTTGAACTACCGTTTGACCGAGAGCGACAGGCCGGAGCTGGATCTGCGCGCCACCGTCGACCGCCGGGTGCGCGGTGCCATAGACAGCCTCGTTTTCGAGAAGCGCAAGGAGTTGCCGACCGTCGTCATACTCACCGATAGGGCCTGCGACGCCAGCTACTGGAACACGATTGCTGCGGAATTCCAGATCGCGCTTGAGCGGCGCGGCGTTGTTGTAGAGACCTTTGTCTATTCCGGTTCGTTGTCCGGGATCAACCGGTCGGACCCGTATCGAACTGGCACTGTCGCCTCGGCGCTGGAGACCATCGCCGAGGGCAGTGGCTGGATGCTCACCGCCGTCTTCGGCGATCTGAGGCGCTTGTCACGCCGGGATGCCTCGCTGCTGGCCGACCTACGCGAGCAGGGGCCGGTGCTGACCTTCGACTACTACGACCCGCGGTTATGGGACAGTCGCCACGAAGTGCTGGAAAGTCTCGGCATCGGGCCGCATCCTGCGACTGGACACGCTTTGCGGCGGGCTCTTGCCTCCGCCTTTGCGCCGGATCGCGCAGCGATCCGTAAGGCTGGAGCTCCAAAGGTCGCAGTTGCCGTCTTCGAGACTCTTTCCGAGCCTCACGCGCAATGGGCTTCGGCCTGCGCTATGGTGGAGCCGGTTTCCTTCGCGCTCGCTGAGAAACTGCGAGGGGCGCATCCTCAGCTTGGTGGCGACGGGGAAGGACTTGCCTTTTCCCTGCTCGTGCGCCTGCCCGGAAGCTGGATCGGCCCGGAAGGCCTGCGTTTTTCGGCCGAAATGCGCCGCCGGCTGCTATCGCGGTCCTCGGTCACATCACGCGATCAGCAGTTCGCCTTCCTGAGCGTGCTGGACGGGGCTTTCGGAGAGGAGCCGACATCGATCACCGCCGCCGAACTGTGGCGCTACACGCGGGCTCAGGCCGAACTTTTCACACCGCGCCAGGTACGCGCACTGCAGGATCTCGCTGACATCAAAGCGGGCGGGCTGATCGACGAGCGCAAGTTCGTGGATTTTGTCCAGCGGCTGCGCCAGCCCGGCCAATCCGCCGAACAAGGAACGATGCTCCTGCCGCAACACTCTACCCGGGTTCCCGCATTGACCGGCCGTCCGCACACCGAGCCCGGGCCGGAAGAGGAGACCGCGGAGGAACCGGAGACTGCATCCGCAACCTGGTCGCTCGGCCTTTCCGAGGTTCGCGTCCGGCTGAGCGCTGATGCCACCCCGCTTGTCGCCTTCCTGCCCGGGGGCAGAAATGTCCTCGTGATGGAACCGGACGCTACGAACGCGCAGGCCATCTTCAGCCGTATCGACGCCGTGCTTGGCACCCGTGAACCGGTCAGCCTTCGCGAACCGCTGTCCAGAGCCGACACCGTGCCTCACGATTTCTCGGAGATGATGGTTTTCCCAAACATCCAGGCCGGGGTTCTGGCAACCCGGTCCGGACGCCTTTTCTCGTTCCAGCAAGCCGGAGAGGCCGGCAAGACTACTGCGGAACCGCTGGCCAACCTGTCCTTGGTGGAGGTGCCGCTAGGGACGACAGAGATCGGCGGCTCGCCCCTGGTCGCGCTGAGCACAGTGGGAAACCGCATCGCCTGCTGTGGCCGGCGCGCGGATACCCTTATCGTGACCAATCTGAACGAAGGAAACAGGCCTCAGCACTTCAGCTTGCCCGGCGCCATCACCGCACTCGCCTTCTCGCAGGCTGGCGCCGTGCTGTGCGGTCTGGAAAACGGCAACATTTTCCGCGTGGCCGACCTGGCGTCGCCTTCTGGACTCGGACCGTCCTCTACCAGCGAGTCGCTCTCCGGCCCAGGTTCGCCCGAAAGCATAGGGTCCTTCGGTCTTGAAATCACCGCCCTGGCAGAAATCGTCCCGGAAGACTCCAATCGAACCGCCACCGTCGTCGCGCTCTCCGATGGGAGGATCATATTCGGCGAAGGGCTATCCCTCGGCAATGCCGAACTGGCGTTGCCGTGGCGGCCGCGATGGCTCACCCCCTTCCCGGACCGCAAGGCCGCGCTGGTCGACAACACTCCCGTCGGCTTTTCCTTGGCCGCGACGGGTTCGAAGGGCGAATTCGACATTGCCGGGTTTCCGCTCAACAACGAGGGCTACCAATACCGGGCGGAATCGCTGATCAGCGAAAGCGTCGACCCGTCGCGCGACGGCGTCGCCATCCTTGCAATAAATGCCGAACGTCGCCGCGTCGTTGTGCGCAATGGCATTTATCTCGAAGTCCGTCCCCTGCTGTATGACCTGCCTGAACCCGAGGAGGCAAAGGCCGCCACGCAGGAGCAAGAAGCGCCACCCTCGGCGCAGGGACCGGCCTTTAGCGGCGAAGAGCAGCAAACGGTGCCAGCATGAGGCGCACCGAAATTCGCATCAAGCAGGCTGGGGACAACATCCAGATCCTGCATCCGGCTACCAGGACCTGGCAGGATACGACGCTCTCGCGGGACATGAAGCTCGACAATCGGTCGATCCCCGACATCAAAGCCCTGCTCGATAACTATCTCGACAAAGACTACTTGCCCAACAACACCTGGGACATGCGCGTCACTGAGCAATCGAAGATCGGCGCGGAACTTTGGAACAGCGTGTTCGGCAAAAGCGTCGATTTCGACCCCGGCTCGTGGCTACATTTCATTCCTGAAGTCAGCGAGTCGAGCGAGGACTTCATCGACTTCATATGCAAGGTACCGTGGACCATGCTCACGCGCGGCGCGCTCGGCAAGCCGATGTTCATGGCGCTAGACCGCAGTGATCCCGTTGCCATCACCGTCGATGCCAGTGCCGTCGCACCCGATGAGCGACGTGGAAACTACAACATCCTCCAGCCGCCTACCCCGCGCCTATTGCTCGTCATGCCCGAGGTCAACCACACCGACGCAGCCAAGAACACCGGTGCGGCCTCACACCGGGAAGCGTTGCAGAAGATCCTTGAGCCACATTACGAGGCCGGCAAGGCCCCGCAGAACATCAAATGCGTGCGCAGTCTCGCTGAGTTCGAAAGCGCCATGCTGACGGAGCGATTCGATCCGCATATCATCTATTTTTACGGACACGGCACCACGCCCGGCGCCAAGGGCACCAAGTTCCAGTTCGATAACAATGGTAAGGAGGACTGGCAGGATGTCGGCGACATCGCCTTCGTCATCACCCAGGTCGTCAACGCCAACGGCAATCCGCCCTTCATCTGGTTCAATGCCTGCTTGGGCGCCGCCGCTAACCAGGACAGCGCGTTGCGCAGTTTCTCCGCAACAGCCTCCTGCGTCGTCGCCATGCGTACGGTCGTGCGCATGGACGCCAGCCGCATCCTGGCCGAACGGGCGTTGAAAGCGATTATCGTCGACCGCTTCTCGCCGCCTATCGCCGTGCGCGAGGTGCTGCGTAACTGCCCCACAGACTGGATGCGCAGCGGCCACTGGGCGTCCACGGTGGTTGCCGCCCAGTTTGCCGACTGGACCGCTCTCGGCAACGACGACGAGCGCGTGGCCGAGGACGACGACGCTGTCGGCAACTTCCCGATCCGTGTCGACCGCGTCGATGCGCTTGGCATGATCGAAAGCCGGCTAAACGCTTCCTTCGTCGCGCCTGCGGCTTCTGACGATCCGGCAGTGCTGTTCTGGAGCGGGGCGGCTGACCAGATGCCGGCGATCTTCGAAGAGCGAGTGCGCGACGTCGTTGTCGAGCGCTTTCCAGGCCACAAGCCTGTGCTGTTGAAGGTGGAACTTCAGGCGGCTGCGCGTCCGAAGGATCCTGACGAGCTGGACACTCAACTGCGCGTGGCGATCTTCAAGGGGTTGAGCAACAATGCCGACGTTCCGGTGGAAGATGCCTCATTTGGCCGCATCCGGCGGCTAATCGCCAACAAGTCGCCGGGCCGCAACGGCGTGCTGATGCTGTTGCACGGTCCGCTCGCCGCATCCGATGCCGATCTGGTGAAGGCCTATATGCGCATCTGGAAGAGCCTTTGCGACGACCTCAAAGACAGTCCCAACTCGCCGCGCGTCGCCTTGGCCTTCGGCTTCGATGCCGAACAGGGCGAGACGTTTGAGGCGTCGGAAGGGGATGAAGTCGTCCATCTTGGGGCTGTCCCGCCGGCCGAGATCAAGACGCATCTCGGCCGCTACCGCCGTTTCTATAATATCGCACCCGCCGATCTGGAGACCGAAAGCCTCAAGCTGGCACGCGATACCGAGGGAAGTTTCAGGACATTGCTTGAAAAGCTGGAAAAGAAAGCCGGTTTCAGGCGCTAGGATTGGAGGCAGACATGCAACTATTTCGCCTGATCGACCGTCTGGCAGACGGCGCAACCGCTATACTCGACGAACGCCAGAAGCGGGTGAACCGCTTCTTCGACACCAACAAGGACCGCGCCGGGAGCTACGTCGCTTCGCCCGAGTTGACAACGGCCGTGGACGTCGCGCTGACCCTTGGCCGGCCGCTGCTGCTGACCGGCGAACCGGGCTCGGGCAAGACGCTGGCCGCGTTCTGGCTCGCCCAGCAGCTCGAGTTGGACGACGGCCACTTCCACGAATACCAGGTGCGCTCTGATTCCCGGGCACGCGACATCTGCTATGATTTCGATGCGGTTTCCTGGTTCCGCCAGAGCCAGATCGCGCAGAAGGAGGTCGACAAATCAGCCTTCCTGAGCCCACGTGCGTTGGGCATCGCCTTCGGCTGGAATGGCGAGGAGGATGCGAAGCCTCATGTCGTGCTGATCGACGAAATTGACAAGGCGCCGCGTGATTTCCCCAATGATCTGCTGCTCGAACTCGACCAGATGAAGTTCACCATCGCCGAAACCGGAAGGACGATCGGTCCGCCGAGGCAGCGTCCGATCATCGTGATCACCTCGAACTCCGAGCGGCGGCTGCCAGATCCGTTCCTGCGCCGTTGCGTAACGCACCATATCGAGATCAAACCGGAAACCGTCCTGGATATCCTCAAGGCGCGCCTGGAAGCCTATCGCGGCGACGCGCCGGCCAATCCCCAGGACAATCAGCTGATCGAGGCCGGCGGCGCGTTCTGGAGTGGACTAACAGAGTTGGAGGGCAGGTTCAGCCGCAAGCCTACCGTCGCCGAATTTTGGCAATGGCTGGTCCTGGCTAGCGAATTTCCAGATGACTCCACGGTGAACCTGATCGAGACGCTGAAGAAGAAACGTGGCGCGGATATAGCGAAGTTGCCGCGCATCAACAGCCTGTTCCTACCGGCCGACCTGGGGGTTATCTCCAGTGTCTGATCCCGTCCAACCTGCACAGGCGGATAGTTGGTGGGGGCGTGTCGCGAGCCATTTCGCCCGCCGAAAATGGGCCTACATCTTCGCCGCCTTTGTCTGGGCACTGGTGTGGTACGCTGTCATGAATGTTCTGACCGTCGCACTGGAGAGAATACCCGGCCTTGGCGAGGCCGCGCCTTTTCCCGTCGATGTCATGCCCCTCATCGCCGGCGTACCGATCATCATCGTCGGCTGGCGGGCCGTGGCGCTGGGAAGCCGACTTGAAGAGGCGATCGGGAATTTCGACGACGGTGCGGCTTTCGTGTTCCCCGCCGGCCAGGCCGGCGCCATGAAGAAGTTCATGAGCGACCTGAGAAGGACGATCAGCTGGTACTCTAAGCTGATTTCGGCGGTGATTTTCCTGATTTCGCTGACGGGCGTCATTCTCCTGACCTCAATCAACGATCTGGATTCCGCCCATCTTTTCATCTCCTTCCTGCTGATCGTCGGTGTGCCGGCGATCGCTTTGCCCATCGGCACATTACTCGGTCGGCTGCTCGGCTACGGCCAGTTCGTCCGCATCATGAGCCGCAATGGCATCGCACTGGCAGGCCTTTCGACGCCGCAGGCGCGCGCGGCCTTGCGCGAATTGGAGAGCGTCCATGCCTTCGCCATCATCGCACTGTCGGTGCTCTGCTTCTGGTTCGCCGGATGGTGGATCAGCTGGGGTCTGGGCTACGGGCTCGAATACGAAAGCATGTGGCGAACCCAGTTCCTAGTTCTCTCGCTTGTCTCGATAAGCCTCTTCATCACGGCCGGCATTTGGCCCGCCTGGAGCTTCCGTCGACGCGTCGCCGAACTTAGCGGCGGAACTGCAGGCCGCCACGCCAGGGAAGAGCAGATTCGGCAGGCGAACGCCGATCTCGTACTTTGGCAGGGAGCGACCGCGCAAAAAGCACGCCAGCAGCGTGAACGCATCGTAGAGCTGAAGCGCTTCATCGCCAATTTGGAGGACCAGCGCATCGAAAGCTGGTTGCTCGACCCGAGGTTGCTGGCCTTCCTGCTGGCCATCAACCTGGCGATCCTCGTCCTGCCCTTGCTGATACCCGAAGCGCGCTCGCCGGCGGCGGCTTTCTAAATCCGAACAGCTTTCAAGGAATCTGAAAATGATCGACGCCGTTTCGATTTCCATGCTGCCGGCCAGGGACGGCGACTGCCTGTTCGTCGAGGCGGCCGGGTTCCGCCTTCTTGTCGATGGTGGGCGGCCGCAGACCGGGCTGACTGTACTGCCAGCCTTTCTCGCTTCCTTGCCTGCGCGCCCCGGCAAGCCAACCATTGACCTAATGATCCTGACACATGTCGATGCCGACCACATAGCTGGTGTGCTGACCTTTCTAGCCGACCCTCGCGGGTTGACCATCGGCGAGGTGTGGTTTAACGGCGCCGAGCATCACGCACGCGCCGCGGACTTTTTTGTTAAGCCGCCGTCGCCGGAGGATGTACCCGACGCGGATCCTGACGACCTCAAGACGCTCAGCGTGAAGCAGGCGCTACAGTTCGATGCCCGCGTCAAGGAACTCGGCATAGCGTGGAACACGAGACTGAAGGGCGAGGCCGTCATGGTCCTGCCGGATGGCGAACTGCCGCGCGTGACGCTGGCGCCCGGCCTCGATCTCGTCCTGCTTGGCCCACCCAGGCAGAAGTTGGCCGACTTCTATCCGGATTGGGAAGACTGTATCAGGGAGTTCGCCGCTGAAGAAGAACGCGAGGCCGACAAGGTCCTCTCGGCCGAACCGCGGATCGTGCCGACCGTGGAGAATCTCGGTGAGCTGGCAGGGGACGCGGAAACAGCGGATCGTACCAGGCCGAACGGCGCGAGCATCGCCTTCGTGTTGGAGGCCGGCGAAAAGAAACGCATCCTCTTCACCGCAGACGCGCATCCCACCGACGTGGCGAGCGGCGTCGAGCGCTATGGCGGTCAGGGCCGTGTGTCCTTCGATGCCGTGAAGGTCGCGCATCACGGCAGCGCCAAGAACAACATATCCGTGCTGATCGACAGGCTGCAATCGCCACGCTGGCTGATCTCGACCGACGGATCCGGCCATGGCCATCCGGATTCCTCCGCTATCGCCCGCATCGTGCTGACGCTCAGCAAGGAAAAACTGCTAATCTTCAATTACCCTTCGAAAATCAACTTGGACTGGGACAAGGCTGACCTGAAGGAAAAGTTCAAGTATTCGACCTGTTATGGCGACGGTGAGACCGCCATCACGATCAGGGTTTGACGCGGTCCAGATATCTTCGGATTCGATTGTCCCATGAATACGGTGTCCTCACTCAGAAGCGCGTTAGCTAGCTGTGAGCTGCGGTGGCTGTAGGCTTTGTAGGTCAGTTTGCGGCGTTTTTGTCCTGTCTATCCTACGGTTATCGGTTGATCCCGTGCTGTCGCCAGTCGAGGCGGCTATTGCGGTCTAAGCACTCCTTCTTATACCCATTGGCCTATCCTCGTGACCGATCAGGGCATCGAGACTCAGCTAAGCTAAGCCTAGACTCTTGGGCATCCGAAGTCACTGCGCATTGCCATCCTCTAAGTGCTCGCCGCCTATCTACGTCAGTTCAGGAAGGCTGCTTCTCGCCTGACCGTCTCCGTCTGAAACTCGTACCACTTGGCGTGGACGAAGCATTTGTCTTTGCGGGACGGTCTTACGGGCGATACCGGATGCGGCCACGCAACGGTCTGTGCAAACGGAAAAGGGCTACCGCCCGCCTTCGTGACCGCGACGCCAGTGTAGGATAATCTCAACCGATCGGCGAGGGTCCGCACCGCAAGTCCGTCGTGGTCGGGATAAGGAGACATGATAACAGCTTCGGTGCAGGCACCGTACGGAGCCAGTAGGCCCGGCAACTGATCCCGGGCACATCGACGGGATGCACGAGCCGTAGCGGGGGAGAGCCACCCTGATCGGTCCCTTGATCCGCCGCAGCTCTGGCGCGGCCGGCAAAGTCTTCAACTCATTCTGACCGTGCGATTTTGATGTCGCGAAGCGAACCGATAGCTTCCAGAAAGTCGGCGAAATCGCGGAAGGCGCTCGCCGCAGAACCCGGCGAAAGGGCCTCGAACACTTCAGCGTTCTTGCCATGTCCGCCGAAGGTCAGATTGCCGCTGCCGACCAGGAGCAGATCGCCCTCATCGCCCGCAAGGTAAATGCATTTTGCATGAAACACCCCGTTCGGCAGAGCGACGGGGATGAGCCGGTACTCCTGCCCGACGCGCATGGAACGGCGCTCTAGCAGTGACGATCGATAGCCTTCCGCGTCAGCGACTAGCCAAATGTCCGAGCAGCCTCCACGCAGCAGGGGCCGCAGAATTTCTGACTCAAAATAGCTAAGACTCAGGGTGTACGTCGTGAGGAGCGCATGCTTCCAAGGGCGCATTCGCACTATGTCGGAAATAGAAGGCTCGGCTTCGTTCTTGTCATTCATGCTTTTTGCTACGCTTGCTCACCCCGATCCGATTAGAGCTTAGTGGTTCGGATTTCAGCGTATCCAGTATCCGTGCAATCTTATGGACCAGATACTCGACCCATGCATAGGCGAACGTGTAGTCGCCGTGCGCGGCATGATAAATGCAGTAATCCCGGTTGGTACCGTCCGGCTTGGCCGTGCCTCTGCGCGGGGACCTGCAGCATCATCATCCGTGATGTCTACTTCTGGGCGGAGGCGAGTTTGCCTCTATGGCCGACATGCGGCGCAAAGCCGCCGTTCACCCCTCCTTCGAGTCAGCGCTCCGGCCGGCAAAAATCGTCGAGGCCTCCAACAAGGTGAAATGGGTATTTCACACTGACGTCGGACTGGGCTCATAATGCCCGTTATCAGGATGGCGAGGCAAAGAAGATTGTCCGTTACGCCTTTCATCCACGTTCGGGCGGGGAGATTTTCGTCACAGGCCG
>NZ_JAMYOX010000030.1:0-79322 GCF_040320025.1 Mesorhizobium sp. M0808 | reverse complement strand
TGCTCATCTTCTTCCATCACAAGGTGTCCACCTATTTTGGTGGACACCTCATGCATCAGAGCACTCAACAGCAAAAGGTGCGGGGAAATTCGCGCTTACCAAAGACGTAAGAACTCAAGTTTTCGTGGTACGATCACACTAGGTCTGAAATTCCCTCCTCCGGATCGGGTAGCAATGTGGCGAGTCGGACGCTCGCAAGGCGACCTTCCTCATGGAACCAGAGATCAACTATTTTGGTGTCGTCACTTGATGGCCGGGGAAATGCGTCCCTGACGCGGAAGGTTGTCGGCAAATTTACCGAGGTTCCGAACACCAGCGCGTGCTGTTTGGGGAGAGATGGCAATCGCTTAAGGACAGCGTCGGAGATGAATGGGGTCATTTGACGGATTTGCGACAAGTCATCCGGGTTCTGGATTCGGTGGACTACAAAGTTGGAGCATTGAGACAACACGGTCTTTGAAAGTTCGCTCGGCCGCTGTGATGCCACCATCAGGAACATACCGTACTTGCGACCCTCCTTGGCTATCCGCTCAAAGATCTTCGCCGCGTCCAACGCATAACGGGAGGGTGTGGAGGCAACATAGCGATGAGCCTCTTCAAGCAGCAAGTGAACAGGGAAGCGATTGCGCGGGTCCGCTTGTCGCAGCAGCCTGAAAGTCATGCGCGCTAGCACCGAGCAAAAAAGCTCAACGACGTCATCCGACACGGCGTTCATGTCGACAATCACGACCTGACTGGTTTTGGTCAGGCCACTGCCCTTCGCGGCTAGGCCGAGGATTCGGGCGAGAAACTCAATCTGGCCCTCACCCGTTTCTCCACCGGGCGGTAGTGAGTGGCGCAGAAACTCATATTCCCGACGCTCCTCAAGGGATTTTAGGCGGGTGACCATCTGCGAGCAGTAGTCACGAATCTGGCGGTTGCCGTGTGCCTCCTCGTAAAGGATGGCTAGATCCATCGCTTCGCCTAGGGACCGGAAATCGAAAGGGATGTTTTCGTAATCCGGCAGCTTCAACTCGTCGATAACAAAGGCATTCTCGCCGACGAGAAAGTCGTCCAAACCTTGGGCATTAGCCAGCTGACCGTAGCTGATTGCAATGAAAGGTTGGATGGATTGCAGATTGATTTCACCAGTGTTGAATCGCTGCAGGATGCCAACTATCCGGTCATGCTTGGACGGACTACTGGAATCATCGCGCACGATCTGCGTGATACACTTGGCAAGGATGTGGTTCTTCACGCCGCCGAGATCGTCGGCGCCAGCTTCTGAGAACATCGTTGAAAGGCCAAGCGCCATGCGCAGTATGGGTACCTGCGTGCGTTCGCTGGCCTGGAGCAGAAGTTCCCACTCTGAAAGATCCAGGAACCAATGGGGCAAGCGGAAGCCAGTTGCTGTGCCATCGAGTACGACCCGGTCAATCCCAATACCGCCCGGCTTTGCCAGTGATTCTAGCGCCTGCCGATACTCGCCGTTGACGTCGAACACCACGAACGTAGCGCCCCGGGCATGATGTTCGTCCGGTTTTTCAAAAAGCGCCTGTAGAATCGAAGCGACTGTGCACGACTTTCCGCTGCCCGTGTTGCCAAGCACTGCGACGTGACCACCGAAGAAATCGTCGAGGCGGACCTTCACCGCATAGTTCTCGAACACGACGGACTGACCGATGCTTAAAACACGAAAGCGGGTGGCTTTCGCCGGCACACAGATTTCCCCGTCAGGTCCGATGCCGGCCTCAGCCTCGGTTTTCGTCTCAAATATCCGGTCGAGTTCGCTGTCGAGGGCATACAGCGCGTCCGCGTAGAGCGAAGGGAATACCGACACACCGAACCGAAACTTTCCGTCGCCCGAAGCAGGCAACATGCCTACGGGCACGACATCGAGGAATTTCGCCGATCCGGCCTTGTCGAGATCGCCTCTCGAGGATGCAGCAACATCACGTTCGCGCAGCCCCACAACTTCAGCGACAACATATTCGGCGTGAGTCGGTATCATCAGGAACGAGCCCAAACGTGCGACGTAGTGCACGTCGTCAAAGCCCACGACTGTGAAGTTGTCGGTTCCCGCGTGCATCTCGACCACGAACCTGTCTGCTGCCACTGACGTGACCTTGCCGACGGCTCGTTTGCGATCGTCGTGACTCATTCGGTATCGTCCTTGTCGGGAGCCAATTCCTTCATCACTTTGCGAACGGCGTCGTCGATACGCTCGCTTGGCCGCTGAGGCATGAACCGATCGACCATCGTGTCGAAATAATGTGCCCTTGTACCAGGCTCGGGACCGTCGCCACCGATTATCCAGATCCGCGGATCACCAAGAGCCCGTAGTTTGGCAATCTCTCCGGGTGCGTCCGGTGACGCAAAGATGATCAACCGAAAGGTCGGAATTGTCAGCGCCTGGTAAATGATGTTGTTCAGGTGCTCATCCCCGAATCCGTAGCCTGCTGTCACCAGCACGCTTTGCTCGCGGACGATGCGCGACTGGAATTCGCGAAAGAGGTCGGCGTACGGTGACCCTAGACTCGAATTCTGCTTTGCCGGTGTCGGAAAGATCATCATCTTGGCGCTGCCGTCAGCCGGCCACTTCTCACGAATTGGGAACAGGCCGTGATCGTCTTCTGTCCAGCTGATCGATCCGTGCAACTTGCACAAGTAGACAAACGCATCGACCGCCGACCATTTGCGGTTTGAAAGATCGAGCTGTTCAGCCAAGGCGTAACGAAATGTCGAGGGGTTGAAGCGCCGTTCTATGATGCCCGAGAAACCGTTGGCATAAGGAATGCCGAGGCGGTCCATCGCAGTTTCATTGAACAGATCATAATTCGTGGTGAACACCCATGGCCGGGGTAGGCTTCGGTCGCGCAGCACTAATTTTCGGTAGAACTTCTCATAGAGGTCGCGGACAGCTGTATCCCCCTTCGCGAAAGCACCGTCGGTGCACCGCTCCCAGAGGAATGCCTGGACCTTGTTGATTACCTCCGTCAGCTCTTTGGCTCGCGCCCAATGGGATGATTTCGCGCTGCGTTGGGAGACGAAACGAAGACTGTGCAATACCTCCATCAAGCGCTCAAGGTTGCGCGCGTACTCATCTTCCAGTTCGACGCCCGCCTCTTGGAGAATAGCTACTTCTTCTTTGGTTAGAAGCCAGTCAGGCGGCTCTACAGGGGGCACGTCGGCGCTGCCTTCGCCCAATAGATCCTCGTCTTCCGCAGCCTGCTGTGCGGCTGCCAACGCTTGGGTGGTAGTGTTGCAAAATATCTCAGCGAGGGGCTGCATGGTTGAGATGCCTTGCTCCTCTCCGTCGACACGCAATGACGAGCAGCCTGCACCCAACAGGAACGCCACGTTGCGCGCGTTCAGGGCATCGGCGATGCCTTTCTGAACTGTCTCAACTCCTTGGGACCAATCTATGTTGGCCGGTGTCGGTTCGCCGTTGCGGACAATCTGGAACTGCCGCCGTGGCGACACATCCTCCTCAGCCATTGCTTTTCTTCCCCCCTGTTATGCCAGAATTCAGCATACGCCGCAGTAGTGAGCCACCTTTCAAATTAATGCAAAAATGACTTGTCGTAGACCGGCAGGTCTGCAGCATTAAACTCCGACACGTCATTGCTCTTCTTTATAAGGGCAGGCCCTTTTTGGCATACTCGAGGAAGGCTCGCGGGGTGGAGGGCCTTGAGGGTTATGCGGTGTTCTTGTCGCGGTGCTATTCAGGGTGGTCGTCCGCAGATGCGCCCAGCTTGGAAATCACCTTGTCTTTGTTGGCCTTCACCCACTTGAGGAATAGATGGCAGGTCGGGCCTGATAAGATGGGCTTCAGGGTGGCAAGCCAGTTCTCGTACTCGTCCGTCGGCAGGCAGACCGCGCCGGAAATGAACGCGGGCTGCTCGAACGGAGGAATCTGTCCGACGGCGGCCTTGTTCATGCGGAAGAAATGCTTGTTGTCCGTTCTGCTTCGAATGATGTGAAGCTGACGCCTGTCCAGGAGCGACGGAAGGTTCTCCATCTGCTTGAACTGGAGTGCTGTAATGGGCACGGTTGCGCGCACGAACAGCTCAAGCAGCCAAGTCCGGATCAGCTGGACGCTGGAGGCCGGCGGCTTGAGGATGGCCGAGATCACACTATCAGCGAGTCCGTTGAAGCAGCCAGGAGTATTCTCCTCGAGCGCCTGCATGAGGAGGCTCACCTCCTTGGCGAACACCACGAGTTCCGAGAAGTTCGCCACGATGTAGTCGATGGCGCCTACCGGCTTCGCGATCTTTAGTGCGCGGAAGATCACCTTGATCCGGCCGATGTCGTAATTGTCCTTGCCGATCTCCTCCTGGAGGAAGCCCAGCAAGTTGAGCGCCTTCAGGGCCTCGATGTCCTCGACGTCCGGCGCATCGTCGAAGTAGATGTCGGCCGTCAAGGATTCGAGGGCCTCTCCCTCTGCCTCGTCCGATATGTCGCTCGTGAGACCCTTGAGCTTGCCTATGTATTCCGCCCGGGACATGACCCTTGTCTTGGCGGCGTTGAGGGACAGGCCCTCGTTGATGCTGAGTTGCTGCGCCAGGAAGCTGAGGACGTCGTAGGGATCATCGCCTGCGTTCAGGAATATCCGGAAATCGTCGACGAACCGCGTGGCCGAAATGCCATGGTCCATGAGCGCCTGGTCAGTGTCGGAAAGGGCCAGCTCCGCCAGCAGTCTCGCTGCGGTGCCGCCTACCGGGAGTCCGAATGATTGCTTCGCCCGGATGACCTTGATCGTCTTCTTGATGTACTTCGCCGCGCCGTGCCCGGGAGCCGCTTCGTCCAGCAGGTTCTCCAGGCGATGGAAGTTGATGCGCGCGTAGAAGTCGGAAATGTCGGTCAGCACCACCTGCTTGATCTTGAGGCTCCCCTGAACACGGCTCTGCTGCACATGGAGCCAATCCTTATACGTGCGGTTCTGCAGGAACAACGATCCCTCGACCGTGTCGTCGAAGCGGTACGAAAAGGCCTCCAATCCTTGGGCACTCGGCCGCCGGGTCTCGATCAGAGGCCCGATTTCTATGACTGCAGCAAGCAGCAGGACAGTGTCGACGGCGCCCAACTGGTGGGTGATCCTGAAGCCGTAGCGACTCTTCGGAGCGAGGGCCTCGAATGCCCCGCCCGGATTGTAGACGTCGAGGTCGAGTTGCTTGAGTTCCTCTACAACGGCCGCGCTCTCGTCCCGGAAGAACGCAAGCTCGGGCAGATGCGGGAACACGTCGGTGTCGCCGTATTTGCACAGATGCTGGATCGCTTTCTCGAGCGCGGTAGCCGAGAGCTTGAAGGCCACGGAACGTTCCCCACTGCCGAGTTCGGAGGTGGGACTATGGCCGACGTTCCCTTCGATCACAATGGCGTGCCGGCCTCCGGAGTCGGGTCGATCAGTTCGTTCAGCGAAAGGTTTTCAAGGCGCGCGCGCTCCATCCATGACGCGAATGGCGACTGAAAATACGTGACCAGATCGGAGGCGAGAAATCAGCATGCCCAGGCCAAATTATCGAGACACCCGAACGCGTTCATTACGAATGCCTGGATAGTCAGCGTCGCGTCGAAGACCGTGTCCCTCTCGGGGATTTCGTCCAGCTCTGGGGGAGCTTCTCGAACACGACGTCAACAGCCCTGACCATGGTACCAAGGCGATCCCATGATATGCGAACTCGTGGCCACGCTCGGTTTGATACTTGCGACCAAGAAAGCGATCCCGCAGTTCAGCGAACGGCCGATGCATGTCCTCTCGGCCAGCGTGAAGTTTTTCGATGTCCTCGGGTTTGAAGTAGCAGACCATTTGCTCGACAACGTCTTGATGATATGCCGGCGACGTGGCCAGGCGACTAGGAATGAGTGTTGATGTCCTGCTCAATCTGCCGTGCTGATTCCAGAATGTCATCGAAACTCGGCGGAGTGCCGAAGATCATGGCCGCCGTATTGGCATAGTCGCGCGTGAGCGCGGCTTCCATCTCGGGCGCCGGCGCGATCGCGAAGCTGCCCGGAACTGCTGAGGCGAGATCATAGTCGGGACGATCGAAAAACATTCGTGCGTGCCGCACACAATCGGCGCCAAGATCGAGATCGCCGAGCGCGGCCTTCCCGGTCACGGATCCGAGAAGACAGTGCAGGTCATAATAGTGACGAGACACCCGCTGGCCGTCCTGCCGCAGTTCGCCGCGCCGCTCGTACCAGCGGCGCAATCCATGGGCGATAACCACTTTGTCCCAAAAGGTGCGGGTCGCCTCGATCGTGGTCACGGCGGCGACGGTGAGATCAATGCCTGCCGCTTCCTCCGCGACATAGGGCGTGATCGCGATCGGGCGGTTCGGATCGAGCGCCGATTTCGCCCCGGACTCGAGGCGTATGACCGGTCGCACATAGGCGCCATCACGCGGCTCGACCTCGGGATACCAGAGCAGCAGGGTCTGCCCATCGGCATCGGCTTCGTCGATCTCCACCCGGCCGGCGCCATTCGTGATGTCGGCAAGTTGAGCGGTGAGGAAGTCTCGCAGCGGCCTGTAATATAGGCGCGACATGCATTCCGAATGGCGTCGAGTTTGGCGCGGCGCTTCTTGTTTGACAGCCCCTCGAGCTCTTCGACGGAGGCAGCCTCGTCGAGATCGTCGCGGAACACGGTAACGTCGATGTCCTCGGAAAAACGCTGGATCAGGCCATAGCCTTTTGACAGCGACGTCCCGCCCTTGAAAAGCAGCCGTGGCTCCCCCGCAGGCCGTTCGTGGTAGAGCGAATTGAGGGTCCAGCAGACCCAGAAATCCTTTTCGACATTGCCCACCGGAGCTCCGATCCGATTGGCCGTGGCGAGGAACAGGTCGAGCCGGTCACGTGGGGATGCCGCGATGATCTGGCGGTAAGCATCGGTACTCATGGCTTCGCCTCGTGCGGGTCCGCCCTCAGGATTTCGCGGAGGAACTCCTGCATCCAGATCGGCACGGCGGAGAGACCGGCGCGCAGATCCTGGCGAATGGCCTCGCCGTGCTTGGGGTCGGCAAACAGGCGGCGCAACGTCGCCTGGATACGCTTCCGTTCGCCCTTCTGGGTCAGCATGTCCTGCATCCAATGCAAGGCCTGGACGACCCGCATCCCCGGCCGATCCGCCCAATAGAGGCGGCTAGGGGCAGCGTATTTGAAGTGGATTTCCTGCGTGCCGAGTTTGATTGGCTTCAACCGCGCATCGACCAGTACCTCTATTCGGGCGGGGACGGCGGTCGTCAGACCGAGATCGTTGGCGGCCGTCATACCATCGATGACGGCGCGCGCCCGATCGCGGCGCGTGACGGCGCGGATCACAGCGCGATAGTCCGGCACGGTGGCGCGGCCAGTCAGGTTGTTCGTGCGCGGCCGGTCATAGAGGCCTCGGTCGACCCGGCGCAGCTCCCCGGCGGTTGCCAGGCGCTGCAGGGTTTTATCCACGGCGGCGCGCGCGCCGAGATCGGCGAAGTCGCCGGGGGTCCAGACCTCGTCGGGTTTGGACTCAATGCGGGCAAGCAGGCGCGAGCGAAGATCGGTATCGGGCTCAACGAGGGGCATGTCCGAAATATGCTACAAGTTTCGGACAAAGGCAAGGTATGAGTCCGAAGTAATGCTACAATTTTCGGACACTCCGTGGCGCCCAAAACTCCAAAAATGAACTCGCATTTTCGCATTGAGGATATGGCCCCGAGCATCGAATGCCTCCTTCCGCAGGGGCACGACATCATCCCGGTTGACTCTTAGTCAAGACGAGAACAAATGTAGAACGTATCACAGGCTTTCCGCGTTTCAAGGGTCAGATGAGTGTATCGGCGCCCCCTGCTGCCATTTCCGAGCTTCGAGACCGCATCGCGCGCCTCGAAGGCGGAAATGCGCGCGTGCGTACAGTTTTGCCGTTCGGAGTGGCCGCGATCGACAGGGTTCTGCCGGGAGGGGGACTGGCTTTTGGCGGTCTGCACGAGGTCGCAGGCGGAGGGAATGGCGCTGTCGATGGCGTGGCCGCGGCACTATTTGCTGCCGGTATCGCCGCGCGCACGGTTGGCAAGGTGCTGTGGTGCGTTACCCGGCCCGATCTGTTCGCGCCGGCGATCGAACAGGCCGGCCTTCCTCCGGGAAGGGTGATCTATGTCGAGGCTGGCGACGAGAAATCCGTTCTCGCCTGTTTCGAAGAGGGTCTTCGTGGCGGTTTTGGCGCTGTCGTTGCCGAGATTGCACGGCTTTCGATGACGGCCTCACGGCGGCTGCAGCTTGCCGCCGAAAGCTCCGGCGCCACCGGCATCGCCATTCGCCGCTGGCGTCGGCAGACGGAGGCAACCGATTTTGGCCAGCCGACCGCCGCCGAGACACGCTGGCGGGTGTCGGTCCTGCCGTCGACGCCATTGCCTGTTCAGGGGATCGGGCGAGCGCGCTGGCAACTCGAATTGATCCGATGCCGTGCAGGAGAGAGCGCAGATTTTATAGTGGAGGCTTGCGATGCCAAGGGTCGTATCGCTCTTCCTTCCGATGTGGCCGACAGACCGCTTCAGAAGGAAATTGGGCGGCGCCGCGCCTCCGCCTGAGGCGCCGCTCGTCCTCATCGGCCGCGACGGACGTCGCCGTGTCGTGCTTGCCGCTGATGCTGCAGCACACGCAGCAGGTCTGCGCATCGGAATTCCGGCCAGCAAGGCGCAGGCGCTGGTCCCGGGCCTGATGGTCCATGATGCCGAGCCCGACGCAGACGAGATGGCGCTCGAGCGATTGGCGCTGTGGGCACTGCGCCGCTATGCGCCAATCGTCGCGGCCGATCCGCCGGACGGCCTCGTGATCGACACGACCGGCGCCGATCATCTGCATGGCGGCGAGGTTGCGATGCTCACCGAAATGGTGGCGCGGCTTGGCGGCTCCGGCTTAGCCGCGCGCGCCGCGGTCGCCGACACCTGGGGCGCAGCCCACGCACTGGCCCGCTTCGGTACACGGCAGATCCTTGTGGTTCCATCCGGTGAGATCGCACAGGCGATCCTGCCTTTGCCGATCGCGGCGCTTCGCCTACCCGCCGTGACGATCGACAGCTTGCGACGGCTTGGCTTCGAGACAATTGCGGACCTTGCCGGCACGCCGCGCGCGTCGCTCGCGCTGCGTTTTGGACCCGAACCCGGCCGGCGCCTCGACCAGGCGTTTGGACGAGTGAGTGAACCGATAGAGCCGATCCGGCCGGAGGAGATTGTGGAGGTGCGCCGCAATTTCGCCGAACCGATCGGCGCGGCCGAGACAATCGCCCGCTATACCGGCAAGCTGGTCGCTGAACTCTGCGCCTCACTCGAGACGCGAGGGCTTGGCGCACGCCGGCTCGATCTTCTGTTCTTCCGCGTCGACAATCGCATCGAGGCGATCCGTGTCGGCACAGCAATGCCGGTGCGTGACACGAAACGCTTGACGCGGCTTCTCACAGATAAAATAGAAACGATCGATCCAGGGTTCGGCATCGAGCTGATGCGGCTTGCCGCGACCGTTGCCGAGCCGCTGCGGGCGAAACAGATGATTTCCTCGCTCGCCGAGACGCCCGAACCCGACGTCTCGGATGTGATCGACATCCTCGCCAACCGTGTCGGCGAGGACCGGCTCTATCGCTTCGCCCCGGTGCAGAGCGACGTTCCCGAACGGTCGGTCCAACGCATTGCCCCAATGGCGCCTGATACCGGCGAGGGCTGGCCCGGCCATTGGCCACGTCCAACTCGGCTGCTGCCGCGGCCCGAGCCGATCGAGACGGTCGCACTTCTTCCCGACCATCCGCCCGTGACCTTTACCTGGCGCGGCGTCCGTCGACGCGTAAAACGGGCGGATGGTCCGGAACGCGTCTTCGGGGAATGGTGGAAGCGCGACGCCGAGCTCGCGGCGGTGAGGGACTATTTCCAGGTCGAGGATGAGAACGGCGAACGCTACTGGGTCTTCCGTGCCGGCGACGGCGAAGATGCCGCGACTGGATCACACAAATGGTTCATGCACGGGATTTTCGGATGACTGGGGCAATCCGATATGCCGAGTTGCAGGTGACCTCGCATTTCTCGTTCCTGCGTGGAGCATCATCCTGCGAGGAGCTGTTTGCGCAGGCGGCGCTGCTCGGCATCGAGGCGCTCGCCGTCGTCGATCGCAATTCGCTCGCCGGCATCGTGCGCGCGCATGAAGCGGCAAAGACGACAGGCGTCCGGCTGATCGTCGGCTGCCGTCTCGATCTCGCCGATGGCATGTCGATCCTGATCTATCCGACCGACCGACCGGCCTATTCGCGCCTCTGCCGTCTGCTGTCGCTCGGCAAGGGCCGGGCCGGCAAGGCAAAATGCCATCTCGATTGGGATGATGTTGTCGCCTATGGCGAGGGACTGATCGCGGTACTGGTGCCGGACGAAGCCGATGATCTTTGCGCCGTTCGTCTGCGGCGGCTGCGCGACGCCTTCGGCGATCGCGCCTATATGGCGCTCACCTTGCGCAGGCGCCCGAACGACCAGCTGCGACTTTACGAGCTAGGAAACCTGGCGGCTGCGATGCGGGTGCCAACCGTCGTCACCAACGACGTGCTCTTCCACGAGCCGGCCCGCCGCATGATGCAGGATGTCGTCACCTGCATTCGCCATAACGTCACCATCGATGACGCCGGCTTCCTGCGCGAACGGCATGCCGATCGCTATCTCAAACCGGCCGAGGAAATGGCGCGACTGTTCAGCCGCTATCCCGAGGCCCTGGCGCGCACGATCGAAATCGCCGACCGTTGCCGTTTCTCAATGGACGAACTCGCCTACCAATACCCCGAGGAAAAAACGATGCCGGGCCTCACGGCGCAGCAGGCGCTGGAAAAGCTTACCTGGGAAGGTGCTTACCGCTGCTATCCCGAGGGCGTGCCCGACAAGGTGGTCGGCATTCTGAAGCACGAACTCAGGCTGATCGAGACGCTCAAATATGCGCCGTACTTCCTGACGGTCAACTCGATCGTGCGCTTCGCCCGCAGCCGGGACATTCTTTGCCAGGGCCGCGGCTCGGCCGCCAATTCGGCCGTCTGCTATGTGCTGGGCATCACCTCCATCGATCCCGAACGCAACGACCTTCTGTTCGAGAGGTTCGTTTCGCAGGAACGGCGCGAGCCGCCCGACATTGATGTCGATTTCGAGCATGAACGGCGCGAGATCGTCATGCAGTGGGTCTACGAAACCTATGGCCGCGATCACGCAGCATTGTGCTCCACGGTTATCCGTTATCGCACCAAGGGCGCTGTCCGCGATGTCGGCAAGGCGCTCGGCCTGCCCGAAGACATGACCAAACTTCTGTCCTCGGAGGTCTGGGGCCATGGTGAGGCGGTCGACGAGCAGCGCGCCGGCGAGCTCAATCTCAATCTCGGCGATCGCCGGCTGCGGCTGACCCTTGAACTCGCCGCGCAACTTGCCGGCACGCCGCGCCACCTCTCGCAGCATCCGGGCGGCTTTGTCCTGACCCACGATCGCCTGGACGACCTCGTGCCGATCGAGCCGGCGGCGATGAAGGATCGCCAGGTCGTGGAATGGGACAAGGATGATATCGACGCCCTCAAATTCATGAAGGTGGATGTCCTGGCCCTGGGCATGCTGACCTGCATGAAGAAGTCATTCGATCTCTTGTCGGAGCACAAGGGCATCGCCCTCGACCTGGCGACGATCCCGGCCGAGGATCCGCGCACTTACGCGATGATCAGGAAGGCCGATACGCTCGGCGTTTTCCAGATCGAATCCCGGGCGCAGATGTCGATGCTGCCGCGCATCAAGCCGCGCACCTTCTACGACCTGGTCATCGAGGTCGCGATCGTCCGTCCGGGGCCGATCCAGGGCGACATGGTCCATCCCTACCTTCGCCGGCGCGACGGAACGGAAGAGGTGACGTTTCCGACACCGGAGCTCGAGCGCGTTCTCGGCAAGACGCTTGGCGTGCCGCTGTTTCAGGAGCAGGCAATGCAGGTCTCCATGGTCTGCGCCGGCTTTTCCGCCGGCGAGGCCGACCAGCTGCGCCGCGCCATGGCCACGTTCAAGCACACCGGCGGTGTCTCGAAATTCCGCGACAAGCTGATCAATGGCATGATCGCCAACGGCTACACCTCCGAGTTTGCCGAGAAGACGTTTTCGCAACTCGAAGGGTTTGGCAGCTACGGCTTTCCCGAGAGCCATGCCGCCTCCTTCGCGCTGATCGCCTACGCGTCCTCCTGGATGAAGTGCTGGCATCCGGATGTCTTCTGCGCCGCACTTCTGAATTCGCAACCGATGGGTTTTTATCTGCCGGCCCAGATCGTGCGCGACGCACGCGATCATGGCGTCGAGGTCCGCCCGGTCTGCGTCAATGCCAGCCGCTGGGATTGCACGCTTGAGCCGACCGATGCCGAAGATCGCTTCGCTGTCCGGCTCGGCCTGCGCATGGTGAAGGGTCTCGCCAATGATGACGCGGCCGCGATCGTCGCGGCGCGGGCCGATGAACCCTTCGCCTCGGTAGACGATCTCTGGCGCCGCGCCGGCGTGCCGGCGGCTTCACTGGTCCAGCTCGCCGAGGCCGATGCCTTTCTGCCGAATCTGAACCTTGCCCGCCGCGACGCGCTCTGGGCAATCCAGGCGCTGCGCGACGAGCCCTTACCGCTGTTTGCAGCCGCGACATCCCGCGAGCAGAAAACCGTGCCGGAGATTCACGAGCCTGTTTTTGCGCTCAAGCCCATGACAGCCGGACGCGAGGTTGTCGAGGATTACGGCCAT
The DNA here is from genome assembly GCF_040320025.1 of Mesorhizobium sp. M0808. Taxonomy (NCBI): domain Bacteria; kingdom Pseudomonadati; phylum Pseudomonadota; class Alphaproteobacteria; order Hyphomicrobiales; family Phyllobacteriaceae; genus Mesorhizobium; species Mesorhizobium sp. M0808. The sequence goes on along the minus strand of NZ_JAMYOX010000030.1, from coordinate 66,606 downwards.
GTCGGACTGACCTTGCGCAGCCACCCTGTTTCGTTCCTGCGTGCCGATCTTCGTCGCCGTCGCATCGTGACCTGTCAGGAGGCCATGCAAGCCCGAGACAGAAGATGGCTTGAGGCAGCCGGCCTGGTATTGGTCCGGCAAAGGCCGGGCTCGGCCAAAGGCGTCATGTTCCTCACCATGGAGGATGAGACCGGAGCTGCCAACGTCGTCGTCTGGGTCAAGGTGTTCGAGAAGTTTCGGCGCGTGCTTCTCTCGTCGGCCATGCTCGGCGTGCGCGGCCGCATCCAGCGAGAAGGGGAGGTGGTGCATCTCGTCGCCCACGAGTTGACCGATCTTTCGGCCGAACTCGCAAGCGTGGGAAACCGCGAGACGCCGTTTCCCTTGCCACACGGCCGCGGTGACGAGGCCCATCACGGTGGATCGGGCATCGATCCGCGCGGCATGCCGAAGGGGCGCGACATCGTCGACGCCTGCGAGCACATCGACCGCATCAAGGTGAAGACGCGGGATTTCCGATAAAGCTGCAGCGTTATAATGTGGTAGTCTGGCCCGCATGACGACGCTTTATGTCAATTGGCGCGCAAGACGGTGAATCCCACAAAGCCGAACAAAACGCATCCGCCGAAATGGATCGAGCCTCAGCTGACGCGCCTGGTCGACGAAGCGCCCGACGGCCCGAACTGGCTTCACGAAATCAAGTACGACGGATACCGCATGCACGCGCGGATCGACGGCAGCGACATCCGCTTGCTCACCCGCACCGGCCTCGATTGGTCGCATCGCTATCAAGCGACGATAGCGGCGCTGCGCGCGCTGCCGGTGAAAGAAGCCTATGTCGACGGGGAGCTGTGCGCCGTTCGGGCCGACGGTGTCACCTCCTTCAGCCGCCTGCAGGCCGCTATGGACGAGGGCCGCACGGGCGATCTTGCCCTCTTTGCTTTCGATCTTCTGTTCCTGAACGGAGAAAGCATTGCGAAGCTGCCGCTCATCGACCGCAAGGCGCGGCTGGAAGGCCTGTTTTCGAACGACATGCCCGGCCTGCGCTTCAGCGATCACGTGATCGGCGACGGGCCTGCGTTCCGCAAGCACGCCTGCCGGCTTGCACTCGAGGGCGCTATCTCAAAGCGGATCGACAGCGCCTATGCATCCGGTAATCGCGGCCTATGGGTCAAGTCAAAGTGTCTCAACAGAGAGGAATTCATCGTCGTCGGCTGGACCGATCCGACGGGAAGCCGCCCGCATATCGGCTCGCTGCTTCTCGGCTACTACACCGATGATGGTCGTCTGATGTACGCGGGCCGCGCCGGCACGGGCATCACGGTTGCAGAGCTCAAGCGATTGGCTGGCCGGCTTGGACCACTTCGGATGGATCGAATGCCCCTCGACGCCCCACCGCCACGTGAGAGCCGGTTCGGCTCGCCGCTTGAGCTGTCGCGCGTCCATTGGGTCAGGCCTGAAATGGTGGTCGAGGTCGCCTATCTCACCTGGACGGAAGACAATCTCCTGCGCCAAGTCTCGTATCAAGGTGAGCGGCAGGATAAGCCAGCCCGGCAGGTGGTGCGTTCCGTGCCCCATCCCTGATCGGCATCGGTCGCCGATCGCTTCTTTTCATCCGACTTGCTCCACCTGCAGCGTGCCGGGTGGAAGGGGACTGATCAGCGACTTGGGACACCGGAGGGTCGAGCCAATCCCGCCGACGCGCTGCGGTCGAATAGTCGGTCTGCGTCACCGCGCCAGCCTAGTGGCGGTTGCGGAACTTTGCGCTCGACGGGCGCTGGAAAGCGCGAACCGGTCACAAAACCAGGTGTAACCATAACCATCGGGGTGGGCCGCGCGGTATTCCTGCCATAACGCGCTGGAGATGACACCCGATGGCGAGCGTTTGCTCGCCTATGCCCGGGCGATGCTTGCCCTTAACCGGGATGCTTTGGCCGATCTGGCGCAGGCGCCCTTTCACGGCAGGGTTCGCGTCGGCCTCTCGGGGGACTTCGCACAGGTCCGCATCCTTCGCGCCTTGCAGGCATTCGGCGCTGATCGCCCTGGATTGCAGGTTGAGGTGCAAGTCGGGGTTCCGGGTGCGCTCCTCTCGAAGATGAAGGAGGGCAACATCGAACTGGTGCTCGGATCGCAGTGTGAGGGTGAGGAGATGGGGCGCCTCCTGTGGCGCGAGCCTCTTGTCTGGGCATGGGCGGCGCAGACCGGCGTGGCTCTTCCGGACCCGCTGCTGTTGGCCGTGTTACCGGAACCTTGCCCCTACAGGCAAGTTGCCCTTGAACGGCTTGCCAAGGCCGGCATCAGCCAGCGCACGGTGTTGATCTGCACCAGCAACGCCAGCGTGAAGGCGGCTGCCATCTCAGGCTTTGCTGTAGCGCCGATGATCGCAAGTCAGCTGAGAAACGGCTTGGTCAGGGTACCTAAAAGCTACGGCCTGCCAGAGCTACCAGAAGCGGAGTTCAGGCTATTTGCCGCATCGAACGGTCCTCGAAGAACTGGCCGAGGCGATCACGAACGCCGTTCCTCGAAGGCACGCTGGCGGGGAGTAATCCTAAACTTGCACTAACGTCTGCTTTTATGGCTAGTCTCGAATTAACGTGAGCAAGTCTATCTAAAGATCTGATGGTCATCGAGGGTCGGCGAGAAGGTTGAGTCCGAAGACTAAACCCGCCGAGCTTTACAGCCAAAAGGAAAGTCGGCGGCCCATCTTTCAATGAGCATTGCCTGAACCCGCCGACCTGCGGATTGCCAGTGGCCCCGCGATTCGCAGCTTTGCCGGAACGAAGGGGTGCCGTCTAGCAATGTAGGCGTGTACAGTTCCAGGTGCGGAAGTTTTCAAGACTCTGCCTTAAACCGCAGCGGCCGGCCGATGGTCCCAAATTTTCCGTTCTGTGGCCCTGCTTCTTGCGCGATCCGAGTTTCCCCCATACGAAAAAGGAATAGCAATAGGAGTTGATGAATGACCGAAGAGAAGAATCGCCAGAGCGCGGAATTGATGGAATTGACCGCGGATATTGTCGCGGCGTTTCTCCAGTCGCCGGCGTGGTGCTGAAACCGGCAGCAGAGGACGCTCTGAACTCCATTGCTGGTGATGGTGCTCAGTATGGCAGCGAGCCTTAATGTTGCCGCCGAAGGATCAGCGCAAGCGCGCCGAACGGCGCCGAGGGCAGGCAAAACCACGTGCCGACGCGGTCGCCAACGTCCCAACGATAGAAACCAGCCAGCGCCATCATGCCGGACAATCCTGCGACGAACGCCGCGACCCAATCGAAATCCATTCGATGCCCCTATCCATTCGATGCCCCATGGCGGAAACCGCCTTCGCAACCTGTACGCGCGGAGCTAAAGACCGCTCAACGCAATTTAGCGTGACCCTGCAGGATGGCCCTACCGTGTCCCTGATGGAGCGACATGGGCAAAAGCGCTTGGTTAGGCCCATCCTGTGACACAAGGTGTAACATGGGGCAGCCCAAACACGCCGCATTGCGTGGATCAAGAGGGGGCACGGGGGTCGCCGCGCGAGCCAGCTATCCGATCCCCCGCTCAGAAATTTCTACCAAACTTTCCTGACGGTTACGGCCCAGCTTTGTACGGTTCTTACATCCTGTTGATGTCGGTCAGGGAGAGAGTACTGTCATCTCTTCGGCGTGCCCCTTGGGGATGGTCGGATGAATGATCGTTCAAATTATCAGTCCAACTCTACATGAGGCTATTGCTGCACTTCTGAACCGGGCGGCTCGCGGAGACATTGTTTCGATCAAGGCTGCAATAGAACGGGTCCGTGTGACTGCGCCTAATCTGCGGGCATCTGACGAAGAGCTAACTGAGGCTATCCTTGAGGTAGCTTCCGCCACTGGCCTGTTCGTGTGTTTCGACGGCCGGGAGTAGCTCTCAGCCCGCGCCTCATTAATCCGCCTAACGTTCCCGCCCAGCATTCCAGGAATTTTGCCCATTGTGGCTCCGCAAGAGCGGGCGCGCCGTCCTGCTTGATCTTCGTGATTAGCAGGAACAAATCTTCTCTCCAGAAGGTTCGGACCTGTTCGCATGCAGGATCGAGCATGGTTGAGGTCGACAGAAGGAAACAGAAGGTTATTGCCGACCTCGTACGACGGTGGGTCACGTCAGAAGCAGTCCGCAACTACCTTCGCAGAGCGCTAAATCTTCCGGTAGAACAGGAGCTGCCGGACGAGCATAAGTCTTTGCTCGATGAAATTGATCGGGCCGACAAACAGTGACCCCATGGCAATCGGGCAGCTTATCCTTGGTAATATCGACCACGGCTTTCACCGCCTCTTGTTTTGCAGCTTCGAGGTCCCGAGGGATCGGCACCCTCAACGTCAAGGAAGACTTTGCCAGTGTCGGTGAAGTCGAAGAAATAGCGCGGCATCCATACAAACACAGTAACGCGAGAATGGGCGTGACCTGACGTCCAATGATATCCGCGACATTTGGTTAAAAACGTACGGGCCAAGACTCATCGCCCTGATCCGCTTAGAGTTACTTCCGAAAGGAAGCGCTTTCATGCTGCCATTGCCCCACGCCGTCGATCCAAAAGTAGTTGCCGAGATCAACAATCTTCTAGATCATCACGCCGGGGCGGTACCGGTGCCCGTTCACAAGCTCGCCGCGGTTGTCCGGCTGCGCCTCAGAAGCCATCTTTCCATCGCGACTATTGAGGCGCTGATCGTGGACGAAGCCGAGTGTCGCCACCTGCCCATGCTGTTCGAACTGCCGGCAACACAGGCGGCTGTAGTTTCAACTGCTCTGAGTCGCGCGACTTGAAGGTTAGGGGCTCGGGCATTCGGATCTGGCAGGGGAGCCCACCCCGCGTCCGCCCCAATGGTGACAGCCTATGACCAGCAGCAGCTCAACTAGTGGTACTGCCTATCCTGGCGATCTGATTCTGTTGAAGCAGGTCTTTGATCGTGTATGCGTCGAGCAAGGCATTCCGGTAGGAAGCGAGCAGGCGGAGCGCCTGAGCGTGAGCGCAATGGCACTCTTCTCGGACGGCGAGTTCGACGAGGCCGTTCTCTATGAACACCTTCGGTTTGTTGCCCGCTCCCTGCCGAGCAGGGACCGAGCATGACCGACCATGAATTCGGATGGTCGGCGGGTTCGTGCCGCCCTACTTACCCCATGGCAACCCATTGGTTCGTCCCTCTGGTGTTCGTGAAGACTGAAACCGGCGACAGGCATGGCTGCGACAATGCGAGAGCAGCCCTTGAGCAGCTCAAGAGGTGGACCCGCAGAGGACCTCGCTGGCACAAGGCGGTGACCCTCTGTCTGTCAGACCTGGAGGGCGATCCGATTGACCCTCAGGTGGTACGAAGGGCCTTTGAGGCTGCCGCCAAGGAAGCCAAGATGTATCTTTCCCCGCGTAGGACGAGGGGAAGATTTCTCCCAAAGATTCCGTGGTTTATTCAGTACGATTCGAACATTGATTTCTTGGAGAAGTGACCCATAAGGTAGCCGCTTGGGTTCTCGCTGAGGTGGGAGGCCTTCGGATGAACGTTCTGACGAACTGCCGACCCCGCAAAGTGACGGCCCATGAGCTTGTTGAACAGCTGATTTTACAAGCCCGGCGCGGCCAAATTATCATCATCTCCGTCAAAGACACTATCGCGGCGGTGCGCCGTGACGGCCACATCTGGTGGTAAGTGACTGCGAGCTGGTCGCTCTTGTTGTTGATGTTCCCCAGCCTTTGGCCTGTTCGTCGCGTTCGATCTTCGGGAATAGCCGCATGGCTCTCCACTGGTTGCCCCCGCCCAGTCTACGTCAGAACCAATACTCCCGACCGGAGCTGGCCGCAGAGAAGTCCTTCTCTAGATTCCGCCTATGGCAATCCTTTGGTTCTCACCTCCGGTGTACGTCAAGACGGAGCATGACGGCTTCCGCTACGGGGTCCACCACGTTGAGGCTGCGGCCGAGGAACTCGTCTTATGGACCAAGCGTGGCCCTAAGTGGCTAGAGGCGGAGCGCGCCTGCCATGAGCGGCAAGGTGTCCCCCCAACAGGCCCGTGACACGTTCGAGGAGGCTGCCAAGGAGGAGGGCATGATCTTTCCTGATTAGGAGTTCTCATGGCTCGCCATTGGTTCAACCCTCCGGTCCCCGTCAAGACCGAGCGTCCAGGGGAAATCCGCAACGTCGAGAACGCCGAGACAGCCGGCGAGGAGCTGATGAAGTGGACCAGGCGTGGCCCTCGCTGGGACCTCGCGGTGCGCGTTTGCATGGCCGTGATATTCGACGAGATGGAACCTGAGGAGGCTCGTAAGGCATTCCTGGCTGCTGCAAAAGAGGAGGGGACATTACTTCCCCCAATGACAACCAGCTAACTTGAACTGCGGTAAAGGTTCTCTGACCTCTGACCTCTGACCAACACCGCCTTCGCGAAAGGAGCCCGCCGCCCGTGAGAAAGGCGACGGACCCCCACAGCGGCTGCACATCCAAGAAGAACCCGCTGCCACCTCTAAACCTCTAAACCCGCGAGGGCCTGCGTTGTTCCTTACAACCTGGGTTGGTCGGCAGTCTGGTTCCGCTCCAATTTCCCTGTATGGCTCTCCATTGGTTCAACCCTCCAGTCTATGTCAGGAGCGACAGACCTGGCATCCGATACGGGTTAGCCACGTCGAGGGTGCCGCCGAGGAACTCATGAAGTGGACCAAGAAGGGACCTAAGTGGAAGCTGGCGGTGCTGTCCTGCATCGACGCCTTTGAGGACCAAGTGTCACCCGAGGATGTCCGTAGGCCTTTGACGAGGCCGCCAAGGAGGAGGGGCATGCTCGTTCTGGAGTAGGAAGCCGCGTGATACCGCGCCGCTTGGCGACGTTCATACCCCACGCTCTGAGGCTCGACCATTTCTTGCTGAGCACAAGCAGTGAATGAGCCGCCTCATAGAGGGCCGTGCGGGCGAGCTCGTCACCGCATCGGCTCACCTTGCCCTGAAAGTCCGTCTCGCCAGATTGGTAGCGTGCCGGGGTCAGACCCAGATGCGCGCCGACATCCCTCGATCGGCGAAAGCGGTCCGGCTGATCGACCGTGGCACGAAAGGCGAGCGCGGTGATGGGTCCCACACCGGGCACGGACATGAGGCGCCGGCAGACTTGCTCCTTGCGGGCGATATTGAAGACCTGCTCTGTCAGTCGCCCGAACTCGCGCAACATCGTTGCCACGATCGCCAGAAGCGGCTCGACAAGAACGTTTGGGGCGGGGCGGGACGAAGAGGTTGCGGAGGGCTGACAAGGTCGAGACGAAGCGTTGCAGGCCTCCCGGCGATCGGACCCCCTCCATCATCCGCTCCCGTTTTCGCGGCGGCACATGGGAATTCTCCGCTCTGTTGTTCAACCCCTTGTGCGACCGGTGCTCGACGTCCGGCATCACCTGTCGCTTTGCCGCTCCATACGAGCGCAGCTTGTCGGTGATCATGCGCTTCGGCGCGAGCCCCTGCTTCTTCAACAGCCGCGTCAGCAAGCGCTTGGCGGCTTTGGTGTTGCGGCGGTTTTGCACGATTTCGTCCAGCACATATCCATCCTGGTCGACGGCGCGCCACAACCAAAGCTTTTTGCCGGGCGATGGTGACGACCACTTCGTTCAGGTACCAGACATCATTCCGGCACGGCGGCTTGCGGCGCAAGCAGCGAGCGCAGTCCAGCCCGAACTTGATGCCCCACCGGCGACTTGTCTCATACGAAACCACGATGCCGCGTTCCAGCAGCATTTCCTCAACCAGGCGCAGGCTCAGCGGAAACCGGAAATAAAGCCAGACCGCGTGGGCGATAAATAGGGGCGGAAATCGGGGGGGCGTGTAGCTGACGGCGGGCGTATTCATGCCCCCGGCGTCTATGTCGCAAATCTTGACGATTGGTTTGTGTGACAAGCCCGCCGCAGGTCTCAACGCGTTCATATGCAGACAATGTGAAATCGCCCTATTCCGCCTTTTTTTACCGCCCCTTAAGTCCCTCGCTCGCATGCTTGTCGATGCCATTGAACTCATAGCCATCGGCCAAGGATTTGGAAAATATGTTTCCTCTCGCAGCAGAAACCGTGAGAGTCGCTGTAGGCCTAACGTTAAGGGGCTGGGAGAGAGCGGTTTGATTGGACGAAATGTGTACCGGAGTACCGAGTCATGAAGCCACGAGGTAATCTGGTCCGACTGAAGCAATTTCAGGTGAATGAGAAGCGGCGACAGTTGCAGCAGCTAGACATGATGATTGCCGATTTCGAACGCATGGCGCGAGAACTGGACTTCCAGATAAACGCCGAGGAAACGAAGGCCGGCATCTCCGATATCAATCATTTCGCTTATCCGACGTTCGCCAAGGCCGCCCGCCTACGTCGTGACAACCTCAAGAATTCGCAATCGGACCTTCTGCGGCAGAGAACCACAGCCGAGCCATGCCTCGCCGAGGCTGAAGCAGAGCTCTCCAAGGCGCAAATGCTAGAATCGCGCAGCGGCAGAGGCCACGACCTCGAACCCGGCAACCGAAGCGCCATCATCGGCTGAGCCGGACGGCTTCAGCGCGCCTCAATTCGCGACACCCGACTGGCCGTTGGCGCGTGTGTCGCCGCAGCGTGACAGCCGTCCCGGCCAGCTATCGCTGCATCAAGCCGCTGAAACTTTACAGTGCCGGGCGCGCTGCTACTCAATTTCCTTACCGCTCAATCAATGTGACAGCACCGATTCTTCTCAACCGCGGCATGCCTTAAATCGTCACTTGCGTTCCGATCTCGACGACGCGTCCGGTCGGGATCTGGAAATACTCGGTCGCATCGGCCGCCGTGCGCGCCAGCCCGATGAACAGCTTGTCCTGCCAGACCGGCATGCCGGAATTGGGCGACGCCTTGAGTGAGCGCCGCGACAGGAAGAAGGACGTCGTCATGATGTCGAACTTCCAGCCCTGTTTGCGGCAGATCGCCAGCGCACGCGGGATGTTGGGCTGCTCCATATAGCCGAAGGTCAGCGTCACCCGCATGAACAGCTCGTTGACGGTCTCCATCTTGACGCGCTCGCTGTCGGGCACGACAGGCTGCGGCGCCGTCACCACCGAAAGGATGACGTTCTGCTCGTGCAGCACCTTGTAGTGCTTGAGGCTGTGCATCAGCGCGGTCGGCGCGCTCAGCGGATCGCTGGTCAGGAACACCGCGGTGCCCGACACCAGATGCGGCTTCTTCTTCAGCAGATTGCCGGCAAGGAAATCCAGCGGGATCTCGTTCCGGCGCGTCTTGTCGAACAAATAGCGGGTGCCGCGTATCCATGTCCACATCGCCAGCACGATGGTGAAGGCTACCGCCAGCGAAGCCCAGCCACCTTCGAACACTTTGACGATGTTCGAGGCAAAGAAACCAATGTCGATGAACGCGAATACCACTGTCAGGGAGATGGCCAGCCAGAGCTGCCATTTCCAGATGCGGCTCATGATCACGTACAGCAGCACCGTCGTCACCAGCATGTTGCCGGTCACCGAAATGCCGTAGGCTGAGGCAAGCTTGCTGGATTCGCCAAAGCCGACCACCAGCAGCATCACCACCAACGCCAGCAGCATGTTGACGCGCGGCATGTAGATCTGGCCGGACTGTCTTTCCGACGTATGTAGGATTTCCAGGCGCGGCAGCATGTTGAGCTGCACCGCTTGCCTGGTCAGCGAGAAAGCGCCGGAGATCACCGCCTGGCTGGCGATGACGGTCGCAGCGGTGGCGAGAACGACCATCGGAATAAGCGTCCAGCCTTCGTTCATCTCGAAGAAGGGATGACCGACCACGCCGTTTTTCGCCAGCACGAATGCGCCCTGCCCGGCATAGTTCAGCAGCAGGCAAGGGAACACGATTGCCAGCCAGGCGAGCACGATGGGCTTGCGGCCGAAATGGCCGAGGTCGGCGTAGAGCGCTTCGGCGCCGGTGACGGCGAGGAAGATGGCGCCGATCGTCACGAAGGCGACGTCTGGTGAATTGATCAGGAACGCGACGATGTAATGCGGGCTGACTGCCAGCAGGATTTCCGGATCGGCGATGATATGGTTGAGACCGGAAAGGCCGATGGCCAGGAACCAGACTGCCGTGATCGGGCCGAAGATCAGGGCGACGCCGCCGGTTCCAAACCGCTGTGCCGAAAACAGAATCGCCAGGATGACCAGCGTCAGCGGCACCACATAAGGCTGGAAGGTCGGCGTGACGACGTTCATGCCTTCGACCGCCGACAGCACCGAGATCGCCGGCGTGATGACTGCGTCACCAAAAAAAAGCGAGGCACCGACGATGCCGATGCCGAGGATCACCGCCGAGCGGGTCGGGAAACTGTTGCGCGCCAGCGCCATCAGCGACAGCACACCGCCCTCGCCGCGATTGTCGGCCCTGAGCACGAACATGATATATTTGATGGTGACGATGATGGTCAGCGACCAGATGATCAGCGACAACACGCCGAGGATGTCGCCACGGTTGGCGACTTCGCCCCCCGACGATGCCACCAATGCCTCGCGGAAAGCATAGATCGGGCTGGTGCCGATATCGCCGTAAACCACGCCGAGTGCGCCCAGCATCAGCACCTTGGTGCTGTGCTGCTCGACCTCAGAATGGCTCGATTGTTCGACGGGTTCTGCCTCGTTACCAGCATTGGTAAGGGCCATGGACGACACTCCGATAAGCGCGCGGTGCTCTACGCTTGCTGCACTGCAATATCAAGTGCCGTCACGTAATGGCTCCGTATGCGGACCGCATTTGTTGCCCCACCGGCGGATTGTCTCATACGAAACCACGATCTGCCAGACGAGCGGGCGGGCACGGAAGTGGTCGCGCTCTGGCTGCCAGACATACTCGTCGAACCTGATGAAAACCTGACTTGTACACCCAGCCCAAACCGGTGCGAGGGGTCGGTCTAATACCAAAGGCTCTGAGGGCTGACTCTCTAGGGTTCCCGCCTCGATTGATCCCAAGCAGTTCGAAATGCTCGCCGCATGAGCGCCGCGTGACGATCAACCTGCCCGACCTCAGCTGGAGTTTGCGACGGAACCGGGAAATATGCCGGACCAAGCTGACTGGTGACACACGAACGCCTTATTGTCTTCCGGTCTGGCGGCAACAGTATCGGCAGGACGCCAAAGCTGACCGGCTGCTGCAGCGAAGCGCAGGTGAAGCGCGTCTGGGCTCGACATCAGAAGGAAAGCGGGAAGCAGGAAATGTTGTCGCAAAAGTTGAGTTCTGCGACGGTGCAAAAGTCAGTTGCAAATCGTCGCGACAGAGGCTCGGCAGCTCCCCGAAGTAGCCATTTCAGATTGCTTGCAGGTGCGGATAAAGTCCTTTATGCATGGGCACATGATCAAGTCCGCGCTCATCGCTGCAATCTATTATGCGACGCTTCCATAAGGAGCGGCGCGTTTCGATCATGCCTTGAAACAAGCCGCCGTCAGGCGGCTTTGTTCATGAGAGGACCCCCTGGCGGCAATACCAGGAGGATTCCCTATATGGCACTTCCCGATTTATCAACCGGTCATTCCGAACCATGTTCGGCGGCTTTGAAGACGCTCATTGAGCGCGGCTATGTAAATCAAGGGACCGACCTGCCGGGTGTCGATGCCGCCTTTGAAGCAGGCATCGTACCCGCTTACGCTGGTTTCGATGCGACGGCTGACAGTCTTCATGTCGGCCATCTTCTTCTGATCATGGCGCTTCGTCATCTTCAGCAGACTGGCCATAAACCCATCGTTCTCATTGGGGGTGGGACCACCCGCATCGGCGATCCCAGCTTCCGTTCGGAGGCGCGGCCGATGCTGACGGACGAGCGGATCGCCGCCAACATTGAAGGGATCAGAAAGGTCTTTGACCGTCTCCTTGTCTTCGGAGACGGCCCGACGGATGCCGTGATGGTGAACAATGCCGACTGGCTGGACAGCATTCGTTGGATCGACATGCTGAGAGACGTCGGCAGGCATTTCTCCGTCAATCGGATGCTCTCTTTCGACAGTGTGAAGTCGCGGCTGGAAAAGCAGGAGAACCTGAGCTTCTTAGAATTCAACTACATGATCCTCCAAGCGTTCGACTTCCTTGAGCTATCCCGCCGGACCGGTTGCCGTCTGCAGATGGGTGGAGCCGACCAGTGGGGGAACATTATCAATGGCATCGACTTGATACGGCGGACGGATGGAAAGGAAGTCTTCGGAGTGACTACGCCGCTTCTGACGACTCCTTCAGGTGTCAAGATGGGTAAGACGGCTGCCGGAGCTGTGTGGCTCAACGAAGATCGCCTTTCGCCATACGATTACTGGCAATTCTGGCGTAACACGGAAGACGCTGATGTCGTTCGGTTCCTGAAGCTTTTCACCGATCTGCCGATGGACGAGATCGAGCGATTTGGACAGGCTGAAGGAACCGAGCTAAACGCCGTCAAAGAACGTCTGGCCAACGAAGCTACGGCCCTGGCACATGGAACTAACGCCGCCAAACAGGCGGAGGCCACGGCTAGCCAAGCATTTGGGCAGGGCGAAGCCGCAGAGGGGCTACCGACGCTTCATTTAAATGACGCCGAGGGCTTGGCCGGAGTAGCCCTTGTGGATTTGCTGGTACGCGCCGGATTGACCTCCTCCAAAGGGGAAGCGCGAAGGGCGATCTCGGGACGAGGTGTGCGGATCAACGGCAACGTCGTCGAGGTGGATACAATGATATCGTCCCAAGACCTCCCGATCCGGCTTTCGCTCGGCCGGAAGCGCCACACTGTTGTGAAGTAGGGTTTCAGCAAATGCTGTCGCAGAAATTCTGCCCGCTTAGCGGATATTGCAGACATTCGCGTCGAGTTCCTCTGAGGACTGTCGAGAGACATTCCTCAGGGGGTAGTTAGAGCCGGGCAAAGGCAGCAAACTGGCCGGGTGGGTGATTGGCTACTATATTGCGTGATGCATTAACATGTAGGAGGTCGAGCAGCATTGTCACGCATCCATGCGGCAATGGGCGGGCCGTTTCCTTTGATGTGATCGGCATTGACGGCGACCGCACACAAGGTGTCCACCTATTTTGGTGACGCCTCATGCATCAGAGCACTCAACAGTAAAAGGTGCGGGGAAATTCGCGCTTACTTATTAACTGCCAAGCGACACACGTTTCGCGCGCGGATCTGCAGATCATCTTGCGGCGCGCGGCATTGATGCTCAGAAACGTCGCCGGCGTGCCGCTGGAACCGGCCACCGAGGACGCTCTCAACGCCATTGCTGCCGAAATGGAAATCGGCCGGGCGGACCTCATTCAGATCGTGCTGCGGGAATGGTTGGAAACGAACGCCTATCTGCCCGTGCGCGAAATCGATGAGGAGAATGAAACGGACGGGAGCGCGTAAATGCAAACTTCCGCGATCACGCTATGCACGGCGAAGCTGCGACTCATCTATCGCTAAGGCGCGGCGGACCTGATGGCCTGTCGTATTCGTCGATGGCCATGGTTCGAGCGATAGGAACGCGGAACGCCTCCGTGGCGCCCCGAATGTCGTCATCATAATCGGCTTGTACGCGTCCCCAACTGCCGCAGCTTTCATCGGCTGCGCACTTCGCCATCCGGACTTGAGACAGTGCCGGCTCTGCTTCGGTGCAACGTCCGCGATGGCGGCTCGATTCCTGGGCCAAGACTCCATTTTCGGGCGGCAATTCCAGCACCGACCTTGACCGAGTCATGCCGCATATCTGTTGGATGTCGCATCGTCGTAGCCCCGCTAAGCCGACCAGGCCTCCCGACCGCCGGATCGATAATGATGATCGCCTCTGGAGAATTGTTCTTGCTGTCGAGCGCGATGGTCTCCACCGTCTTGCCGTGCTCTATTTCCGCTCAGTCATGAGCAACGCCAGCCAGCCTGTCGACACTTTCGACGAGGTCCCGTGCCTTATCTGCATCGTGTGAAGGCTTTGTGGGTTCGCTCGGGCCGCGCCATCCCCAGCCTATCTTCCTTCACGCCCAACAGCGAAGCATCCAATGCTAATTCGTGAAGCGTCGAGAAAACAAAATTTGACTGGCAATCAAGTTTCTGTGGCGCGACCTTTCGTGGATGCGACAGCCAAACAGCCTGACTTCCCCACTGGGAATGCTTGCTGCCTCGACCTCTCTCCGGCCGGCCGAACGCCCTTTGCGGTGCCGGCCGACACGTTCCGTGCCGGTGCCGGAGCCGAGGAGAGCCCGAGGCCTTCACCATCATCAATCCGCTATATGGGCCATGCGCTCAACAACGCGCTGCAGGACACAGGACGTGCCGTCCCACAGGGATTATTGAATCCCGTTAGGATTTAAACGCCATATCCAATCGCAGCCATCCGCTGAACGCAGCTATCGCCGTCGACGCGAACATCGAACAGAACCGACCCTGCGGTTTTTTCCGCAGCGTCAGCCACACGATCGCAGAACGGTCGATTGAGGTAACAGGCACAGCAATAATCGTGTTGGGGAACAACGGAGAACTTAGATGCGCGTCGGTAAACGGGGACACCGCCCTTTTGGTGGCGGAATTGGCTGCGTGGAATGCGTCTCCGCTGAGTGAGTGCGCATTTCGCAAAAACGGGACAGTCGTTCCGCTAAATCGCGGACATATACTCGCCACTGAATTCGCAATCTGCCGGTTCGACTGGCAGGAAGAATGTGACTCGCGAAATCGTCCCAGAATAATTCCGAGACTCCTCATTTGGTCGCCATGAGATCGCGCTCCAGTTCCGCAATGCGCACGCACTTGCCGAGCGTCGTCCTGACGCAACGCCTTGATCCATCCTCGCCCGCGCATAAGTCTTCCTGCCAACACCCAACCGAAAAGCCATGCGGATTCCTAATTTCCGGCAAGCCGAAACGCTTGTGGAAAAGAAGCGCGGCGCTCGGGAGGACGAATGAAGCGATATTACAAGGTCGTTCGTCCTATTGGCCATCTTGGGCTGTGATGTTATGGGCAATCTGTTCGAGGAGCGCTCCAACGGCTTGGGCATGCCGCGGACAAGCGAAGTAGCGCCCGCCAAGAGCGCAGTTGCGATGTAGGCATCGGGAGGGCGATTGGTGCGTGGATAGTCAGCCCTGGCCTATTGTCGATTGTGCCAGCCGGCGCGCATTTTGCAGCCATGGTGGCGCAGCATGTTGAATTGGCGTTGTTTGAGCAGTCACTCGGCAATATCGAAGGCCTGCATCGGCCGTTCTGTGATCGTGTGGCTGACGCTGCGGAGAAAACCGCAGGATCGGTTCTTTTCGATGTTCGTGTCGACGGCGATATTTGCGTTCAGCGGATGGCCGCGATTGGATATGGCGTCACCGGCACAGCAATAATCGTGATGGACAAGTACGGACAACTTAGATGCGCATCGGTAAACGGGGACACCGCCCTTTTGGTGGCAGAATTGGCTGCCTGGGATGCGTCTCCGCTGCGTGAGCAAGCGAGGGTTGACCACCGCGGAACGGCCATCATCCTGCTAGCCAAACTTCGGAGCTCTGGTCACTTCGCCCGGTTCTAGCCGGCTGAGCGCCGCTTCCTACCTTGCGGGCTAAGCAGATGGCGCGGCGGCGATGAGGCACCAGCGCGCGAATCCCGCCAGCAGCAGCCGCTCCGCAGTGAGACCCAGCTTCGTTCCCGTCATCAAACTGCTCACGTTGAACGCCGGCGCGACTGGCTCCGGGCGGAGATCGATCCGAACTACCTTGGGGTCGCCTTCGGCCTTGCGACCGGGCTGCTGCTCGCAGAAGCAGCGTCAGTCTTCGGTGCGCGAGTAGTCGGGCTTCAAGACGGTCAAGCGCTATCGGCGTCTGCCACCGAAGACGTCCGGCGTCGTGCGTGTACGGCGGAGGCTGAAATCTCAGGGATGGAAGGACCCAGCAGCCAATGCAGGCGGTGTCCCATCAGATTCCATAGGACATGAATTGTCATCGACGTGCTTTCATGATTGCTGGGGTCGATGTCACGTCGTCGCTTGCTACCCGAAAAGAATTTCCCGGGCTACGCATACCTGCCTGGCAAACATCCGCATCCGGTTCGCGACCCGCTGGGTCACAGTTACCAAAGCGACCCGGTGACCGTTGTTGCCGTCGAGGAATCACTCAGCTCAAACGGGTTCCGATGGGGTATCGACCTGTTCAATCACGGTTATTACTGGGAAGCCCATGAGGCTTGGGAGCCTCTTTGGCACGCTGCGAAACAAAGCACTCAGCATCGCCTTTTGTTCAAGGGATTGATCCTGTTGGCGGCGGCCGGGGTGAAAATCCGCGAGGGAAAGCGGGTCGCTGCCGCGCGCCATGCGGCGAGAGCTGCAGCGCTTTTTCGTCGGGTGGCGCCTCTGCCGAGCCGGCCCTTTGAGGCCGCACTCGGAATGACACCTGCCAAGCTCGCGGTACACGCCGAAACGGCCACAACTTTCCCGGCTGTTTTGCGAGAGCCGATGCCTGGCCAGCCTGAGCCCGTTTTCGATTTCATTCTCGTCCCTAAATCCGAGGGCGTCTGATAGGCAAGTGCACTGCCGGCCCGTCATGGACAGTTCGACAAGGGCAGCTTCAATCCTGGTGCGGTTGACCTACGGCACAGCCCGGCGCTGGCGGAGCACCCATAGCAGGCGCCGCTTCCATCGTTCACCTCTCGGCAAAGCAACATCTTTCTGCCGCCGCTTTTTCTGGCGGGTCCGTCTGTCTTCAGTCGGTGGGTTCGATGCCTTCGGAACCGGCGCTTTCTCAACCGTCGGCTGCTTAGGAAGCGATCCGTCGGGCATGATCACCTCCTTGCCGTCGGGTACCGCTTCACCAACGGCGGCCATGGGCCGAGAACGGATATCTTCACAAGGAAAAATCGGCACTTCAGCGATCGCACCTTCAGTCTTCGCTTCCGCGATATCGTTCGCGATGGCGGCCAGGTCGATGCCGCCCCAGATTGACTGTGGCCGCTTCATGAGCCCACGCTTCTGTTTGATCTCGACGACAAAAGGTCGCTGCTGCTTCATAGTGCTCTCGGCGGATTTGGGAGCGTGCGAAATGTCGTCTAGGCCGATCGCACGCTTTCGTCCACCCGCCCACGCATTTTCCAACGGTTTTCGAAGACCGTGAAATCGTCCATGCCACGACTGAAGCGGCTCACCGCCGGAGCCTAGGTGTTTAGGCCCAGGCTCCCGATCTGTTGTCTTGCCGTCAGCATGACCGCCATAACGACCATATCGCCCACGCAGTCGCCTTTAGTAGGCCCATCGCGAAGCCGCAAAATGTTCAAGATGCAATGAAGATGGCCGCCACTTTTCCATGCTCGCATGTTCCCGAGTAAATCGGACCCGTCCAACGCATTTTTGCAATCGGCCACCTGCGACTGATTATGCTGCTGATGGTCCGCATGCCGGATGTCTGGGTGGCCGGGCACAGATTGCACTCGCAAGCGCTCGGCAATCCCAAAGCTGCACTTGCTGCACATGCATCGGCTTTCCTCCACCGATCAACCCTTAGTGTGGGTTGCGAAGTCGCAAGAGGTGGCGCTGACCAGGCTTGTTCCGCAGCCCTCGTTGTCGTTGATCCAGACGCTGGGTGGTGCATGAGGAATCGCAGCAGCGATCACCCACAGAACGGGTCAGCTTTGCTGCGCTCGATTTTGTCGATGATCAGATCGGCCCCCTTCTTCGCGAGAGTGGGCGCTCTAATCAGCCTAGAACGGCCTGATCCTGGTCAATCTCACGCGCGCCAACTGCCTCGCCGGATTGTAGAGCCTCTTGCGGGTGTTTTCTACAACAACCACTAGGGCATCAAATCAAGCAGGAAGTCGTCGATCGCGTGGGCGGATCCAGCAAAACGCGCGCCTGATCGATCGCATCCGCGCTGGCCGCAGTGATTAACGCTTCGATCCTCTGACGATGGCGATCGTACGAGGTGCCGGCCCCCGACTCCTCATTGCAAGGTTCACCACGTGGTGCGTGAGTTTCGTCTACCTTTGCGACTGCCGCTTGATCGCCGCCAGTCCACTGGCTGCTCGATGCGCTTACCACGGCGTGTCGCTCCGGGCGCCCGGCATGATCGCCGAACCAAAACGTGTTGCGAACTTTACAAGGAATACGCATATGGCAACTGGAACCGTGAAGTGGTTCAACAGCACCAAGGGGTTTGGATTTATCCAGCCCGACAATGGTGGTCAGGACGTTTTCGTCCACATTTCCGCTGTCGAACGCGCGGGCCTCTCGACCCTCGCTGACGGCCAGAAGATCAACTATGAGATCGAGCAGGACCGCCGCACTGGCAAGTCCTCCGCTGGCAGCCTCAGCAAAGCTGGCTGATTTTTCTCCTGCCCCCGGCAAGAGCCGGAAGTACGCGGCAAGTCCGGATGTACTGACGGCCGCTGGACAAGAGCGGGCGAGAATAGGGTTCGGCGCAGCACATTGCTGGCGGAGGCGCTTCTTGTGAAACAAGGATGTTTGCAGTTGAAGGCGGGCTGTCCCCGCCTTCTCGTATTCTGCGCAGATGCCGACGGTAGCTGCGCGCTCCAGCCCGACCTCGATTGCCGAAATTCTAAGCTGCGACCTTCTTGCGGGTCCGCTTCGCCGGTGCCGGCGCCGGCGTTTCTCGTCTTCAAGGGAGATGATGTAGTCCGGTGTCACCGACTTCCTGATTGGGACAGCAGGCGTAAGCGCAACCGGCTTTTGTGCGGTGACGCCTGCAGCCGTGCCTTTCAGCGCCGCGTGCACTTGGCCGATCAGGGCAGGGAGATCCCCCACCGGGACCGGATTGTTGGAGACATAGGCTGAGACGACATCGGCCGTGAGCTCGATGAGGGTGTCAATGTTTTTTGCGGCTTCTTCTGTCATGAAATTCTCCGGGCAGCCTGAAACACAGTCGGCGAAGTGTTGCTTAATAGTGGCGGTTGTCGCTGAAAGCAAATACAGCCCGGCAGGACTATCGCGATGCTCGTCGGCACCGAGGACCATAGCGCTGCATCCGCCGTCGTGCGCGTGTTGATCTGCGCGCTGTCGGCCGGGCAAAACGAAGCGCCAAAGATGTTTTGCGCCCCCCATGAAGCCCCAAGGTCGTCCTTCCGCAGCTCACGAAGCCCTCACGGATGCGGTAGCTAGGCTTCGGTTCTTGACTTTCGATTCGACCTGCGCCCCGGCCAGCGCGCCCTCGGCAGGCGCTGCGAACTCGAATACGGTGGTTGAACCGATGCTGAGCATTGCGGTAATTCAAGCATAAGCTTTGCCTGTTAATCCTGTGGTCACAAACGACCTTGATGGCCACCAATCCGCGCGAAACCCGATGTGCAGCCGCACGGTCTTGAGCTTTTTGCAATTCTCGCTAACCTGGGTCGAACCGCTCAGAAGATGCGCATATCGCCTCGAGCGGGCGCTTGCGGGTCATGATCGCGGTGTTGTGTTAGCTACGATGTTTCCCATCCGCTTGGTTAGGCTGTCGAAAGAAACAATCGCTCTTCGATCACTTACTTCCGGAGCCCGATATCATGATGAAATATCCAGACGTTAAACCAGGCCTTAAAGAAGAAGTGCCCTGGTCTGACAGCCTGACCAGCTACGACCGCCAGCACTTCACGACCTACCTGAGGCTCCTGGATGCAGGTGCCGACGAGGCAAGCTATGAGGAGATGGCGCAGGTCATCCTCGGCATCGATCCGGTGCAAGAGCCGGAGCGGGCCCGGAAAACCGTGCGAAGCCATCTCGATCGGGCGAACTGGATGGTGACGACCGGTTACAAGGAATTGTTCGCCGGATGAGGGCGAACAGGCGGCGACACGCTCCGCCTGTTCAGATGTGGTTACGGCGTCCGCGAAAAGAGCGGTCTCACGGTCGGGGCTGCGGGAATTAGGTTCAAATTGAAAGACCTCAGTTCTTTGCTCCATCATGACGATCGACCAGATGGCCGGCGACCGGTGCGAGCACCAGACCCGCCACGCTGGACGACAGCAACACGAGGCCAACCAAACCCGAACCGCCAACATGAAAAGCCAACCATGCAGGCAGGACAATTCCGACGCCAACGATAACGAAAGAAGCCGATGAAAAAGCTATAAACAGCGGGTCTTTCGAATCGTCAAGCGAGACACTTTCCCGGCTCGCTTTCCGATGAAGATAGCGGTGAAGGAGAAGTCTTTCCGCAATGGGAAGCACAAGGCGCAGTGGTCGATGACGTTGCGTGAATATGCCAAGCCGCTGCACAAGAGGCCGATCGCCGAGATCGCGCGCGACGACGTGGTCGAGACGCTGAAGCCGATCTGGGAGAAGATACCAGAGACTGCTGACCGCCTCCGCATGTGCATTGCAGCAGTAATGGATCACGCGAAGGCGAGGCGGCTTTTACCCTGCCGACTGGCGGAGAGGCCTGAAGGATATGCTTCCGGCTCGACAGAAGCTCACGCGCGGCCATCACGCAGCAGTCGGCTACAAGGAACTGCCTGCCATCATCAAGCGCCTACGAGCCGCCGCTGGCGTGTCAGCTAGGGCTGTGGAGTTCGCCGCATTGACCGCAGCGCGTTCCAGTGAGGTTCGCGGCGCAGTGTGGCCGGAGATCGACCTTGATGCGGCCTTGTGGACGGTACCCGCCGCAAAGATGAAGGCTGCGCGCGACCATGAGGTTCCGCTTTCCGAGCGCGCCGTGACAATCCTCCGCGCTACACAGCAGCAGTCGACCAGCGATCTGGTGTTCGAAGGTGGACGCGACGGAAGGCCAATCAGCGACACAGCGATGACGAAGGCGCTTAGGGCCGCTGGTGCGGGCGATGCGACCTTGCATGGTCTGCGCTCATCGTTCCGTGATTGGGCTGGCGATAGACCGATTACCCGCGCGATGTAGCCGCGGCGGCCTTGGCTCATGTGCTCAAGGACAAGACCGAAGCCGCATACAGACGTGGCACCGCGTCGCAAAAAAGACGCGGCTTGATGGTAGACTGGCACAGTATTGTAAAATAAAGCCCGTTGACCATATTGGCATTACAGGCGAAAACGCATATTGTTCTTCACCTTGGCTTACCTCGCCTAAGTTAACGGCGACCCGAATCCCTCTCTAAAGATTCAGATTTGAACGTGCCCCTTCGCACGTTGGATTTTCCGCACGCTCTTTTTGCGCCGGGTTGCAATGGGGATTCCGATGACAGCAAACGACAACCGACCGCGCCTGATCGCACCAAAAGACGCGGCGTCAGCCACGTCTCTTTCTCGTACACTATTGATTTTGATGGCCGAAGCCGGGGGGTTCCCGAAGCCCGTTTCGCTATCCGAACGACGTAGTGCATATATGCGTGCCGAGGTCGAAGAGTGGATTGATAAGCGTATCGCCGCGAGCGCGGCAGCATGAGCCACAATGCCGAAACTGTTGCGAAATGTTTATGCTTTGGAAGGCTACCGAGAAGGCGTTCCTGCAGCATCTTCTGATCCGCTTGATAGAGGATGTTCCGGACTTCAATAGGGAAAAGTTCGCAACCGGCTTGCACCTACTGCAAGAGGAGTGGCCCATCGACCGAACAGACAAAGATCGAGAAGCGCAGGGCTTAATCAGCATCCGCTTCCTTGGCGAATTAATTGAAATGACAGCAATGCGCATCGCTCGAGAGTGAGCACACTGACGGGCCGCGCGTTTCTTCAAAAAACACCGCCGACCAACGGCGGCACTCCAAGACTGGACCGCTCCCCTTGAAAATCCTTGATGCCCGACCGGAGCCGCCAGGCTGCGGCAACGCAAGGGAGTGTGAGTATGGAACGGCGAGAATACGAAGCCGCCACGGATAAGGGGCGCCCTGGTCAACGTCTGGTGAGACTGCCGGGCGATAAACAGCACACCAAGCGTGGTGACAGCGCAAAGGTCATCGCGCGCCGCATTGCGCTAGACAAAGCGGAGAAGCGCCTGCAGAGGCTGACGAATGGCTGAGTATCGGGCTACGCCATCCAATGGAGCCAACCCGCGACTATCGCGGGTCTCTTCGTTGAACAGTTTGCGCGCGGATCTTTCGACAAGTCATTGCTCCACAATCCTGACGTGGCGGCTCTGTGGTCGCATGACAGCAGCCGGCCACTTGGGTGTGTTGGCCGCCGCGACAGCAAATATCGCAGCGGCCGGTCCACCCGCCGAGCAAGTCATATTCTTCCACCATGTAGCTCTTGATCTTCAGCCCAACTGCCGTGCCGCCAACCGGCTTCCATGGATGCAGGTCAATTCACGATTTGCTGAAACGCGCTGTTTCCGCCCGGGTGGAGCTAGCCTGTCAGTTTAGTGAAGTCGTGGCGCCGCGCGCGAACATGTGCCAGCAAATTCGTTTCGTTTACGACCCCTGATTGAAAGAGATTCAGCTTGGTCGAGGCCAGAATCTGACCGTCTATCGAAGTGCTGTACCATTTAGCGTCGGCGGTTATCTGGTCGACAACCCGCTGGCAAATCGCCCGATCTTTAGGTCTAAGGAACTGACTTTTCGGCGCTCGTAGCATCTCGATGCCTTTAAAGGGGAGTCACTTGTCTCCCAAGCGACACCCATGCGTGGGTCTCCCGAGAATGGATACCAAACGCATCCAGGCCATTCGTTTGAGTGGTACGATGCGGGGCGTTGGCATCGGTGACGTGGTTGCGATCACGGCCGCGGTACGGAGGCGGTCACCGACGACCGTATCAGTGATACAACGCACTTCCTTAGCGGGCGGCCCAGCAGCTTGGGTTAGGGGGCGGCCGCTGGGCCTGACCAGCGAGCGTTCGGGAATGCTCGACTGGCTGGTTGGTATTTTAGATAAATCTAATATAATCGAACCATGCGAACGAAGTACGCGGCGGTAAGAAAGTGGCTGGCGTCCGATTCACTTACCGCGCGCTTTTGCCTTGGGTTCTGGCGAGCTTTCGGACGGGTTTGCAGCCAATTTTGCAGATCGCCGATCTGTTACCCACAGGGACTTTTTCCTCGCCACCAAATCGTCACGATCGCCCTCAGCGGTCGCTCGGCTATGCATGGCAGCTATGGCGTAGTCGGCTCTGTTGGTTCGATAGCTTCTTTTTGGACAGTCATCGTTTGCTCCCAGTTTCATAGCCCCTCTTCTTGCCCTGGCGGGGAGATACCACTCCGCAGTTCGCGAGGGCGGGAAGCAAGCCGACAATTTTAACGTTGGAGCGGCTTACAAAGTGCAACACAGCCGCCCTTTCGTCGGGCTGCGTTGATCGCGTCCATGTTGCCCTTCAGCTCGCCGATCTTGGCTTCACCTGCCTTGATGTCTGTGTTGTCCATCATGCTGCCAACCTGCAAGCCAAGCCAAAACACGCCGTCCACGTCATGGCGGGCGGTTCTGTCTTGTATGGCCATTATCGGCGCCAGGTCGGAACTCGTTCGGTAAAGTTCGGCTTCCAACTGGCTGCAGGACTTGCCCGCGTATACGCTGGACGAAACCAGCGTGGGCTTGATGTCGGCTGGGCGAGTAGCGCAGCCCGACAAAACGCTGATGGCTACAAACGCACATAACTTGATTCATGCTTCCCCCAAAATGCCCGCGGCGAGCAGGCGCTGAGGGCAGGACGAAGTAGTCTATGTGCCTTGACGGCATGCGGAATATATTCCTATTCTGCGGGATGGCGCACCCTCGCCGACACGAAGCCGTTTCCGAATATCACCTCGCCAAAATTGAACGACAGGCGTGGCGCCTTGTCTCTGTCGGTCGGGGCGACGCTTTTGGACCTCAAAGTGTCCGCTGCCGACCTCGGCCTGCGGGTTGGTGAACCCGTTGAAATCATCGTTGATCTGATCGCCGCACAAAGCCTTCAGATCATCGGCAGCATCGCGGTGTCATCCGGGGTGGCGCACAACGAGAGCAACACGGTCAACCCGGCAGTGGCGGGCGGGCTGGGCTACATGAGCGTTGGGCTGACCGTCACGCCGACCCAGAACGATGTCACGTTTGGCACGAGCCTGCTGGTTCGGCTCAACATCGCTGCCGGCGTCGGTGCGAATGGCCTGTTCGTGCTCGGCTGGGCTGTCCAGAAGGCCAAGTCACGCCTGACCTACATCGGCGGGGCTCTCCAATCTGCGGCCATGGTGGCGGAGGATGCGAACCCGAAGCTTAACATCAACCCGTTCTTCCGCATTGCGGCCAGCGGCGTCACCAACGACTATGCTGGCAACCCCCTGATCGGAGCATCGGCTGGCGGGTTTCCTCCTGTTCTGGTCAACGCGCCGGCAGGCTCGCCCTTCGGCACCAAGGCCATCAAGCTGCCGGCCGGCCACGCTGCACGACATCAAGACGCCCGTAGCCGAAGCAGGGTTGACGGTGGGAGAAACTGTCTGGTGTATCTTCGCCTTCATGGCGGGGAGTGCCCAGTCCATCCAGTTCATCCACTACATTCCGGTGTCGTCCGGGGTGACCCAGACCGTTCAGATAACCAAAACGGTCAATGGCCTGACGTATATTTCGCTGCCCATCGTGGTCACCCAGAACGACGTTACCTACGGCCTTAATCACCAGCTCCGCATCCTTCCGACAGGGGCCTTGGCCGCGGATGCCTACCTTCCCGGCTGGGCCATCCAGAAGGCACCGGGCCGGCTGATCGATAACCATGGCCGGTTTGACAAACTGGCCAAGGACGTTGCCTCCGTGCCGGCCTCGCAGTTCGCCGGCAAGATCGGTGCGCACTTCGGCGATAGCATCATCGAAAGTGTCATCTGGCCGGGCATCACGCCGACCGCCAAGATTGCCCAGCGCACCGGCATGACGATCACCAACTGCGGCGGCGGCGGCACCCGCATGGCCAACCATGCTGCGAACTATGACAAGTTCTCGTTTTACCGGCTGGCCGATGCCATTGCCTCCGGTGATTTTTCCCAACAGATAGCCGCAGCAACGGTCATCGGAGGCACCTTTCCAGCGATTGCAGCGCGCATGGCATCGGTGGATTACAGCCTGCTGGATTACCTGATCCCCTCGTTCGGCACCAACGACTTCACCGGCGCCGGCCCGACGTGCCCCATCGGCACCAATGCGGACATAACCGGGGCGACCTTCAAGGGAGCCATTAACTACGGCATCCAGACGATCATGACCGCCCGGCCGAACCTGAAGCTCATCTTCACGACGCCGATATGGCGGACGCTGGACGGCACTGCGGGAGGAGCCGGAAGCCAGCTGATCGACTACGCCAACGCCATGCTTGAGGTCTGCGCCCTAAACAGGGTGCCAGTGGTCGATCTGTACCGCCGCTTCATCATCAACCAGTTCAACTACGTTCATTGGATGGGTCCTGGAGACGGAACTCACCCCAACAATCTTGGACAGGACCTGATCGGCGGCATGATGGCGGCGGGGCTGTTCGACAACTTCTAAGTTGCGCCTAGACAATCTCGGCGCGGACGAAATGCCATGACGCCGTGTTAATGATCGTGTCCGGGGTATAGGGATTGGTGAGTTTCACTAGCGTCCCATCAACTTCCGCGACCGTCCAGACGCCAGTTTCGTCGCTCCAGTCGCCCGGAACCGCTACAATCATGGTGATGCGGTAATCTCTTCCGATTTCGAACATTCGGCCCTCCCCAGTTTTTGGTTTGGGGCAGAATGCGCGCGTGCTTGGGTCGGCGCAAGCGTCACCGACCTCGCAGGCGCGGATGGCGTCGACCAGCGCGACAACCGCGCCACGGGCCAGGTGGATGCCATCCTCGACGTGATCTCGAGCAACCTTTTCACGGCGATGGCAAATCTACCCTAGTGGAAGTCAATCTTTTTCGACGGCTGCGCGGTGTGGCTTTTGAGACTGATGAGCGCAGGCGTGTCGATCTTCGACGCTATCCGCCGGGCCAGTTCCCGCAATTCGAAAAAGCCGTCAATACTCATCAGGCTCAACGGTGTGCCTGACGAAGTATCCCACCGCAAAGGTACTTTGTCTTGCCTGTACGAAGATCCGTTCATCTCGCAAATGGCGTCGTAAATCGCCTGTGCGATCGACATTTCGGCCCGGATACGCTCTGCGTCTTTTTGGCTGTTCATAAGAATTTTTCCCCAAACCACGGTCCCCCTTAGCCGCTTTAATTAGGTGTCGCTAAATCACGCGGATGTGACACGTCGGATAAAATCGATTGATATGGCCGAGGGAGCGCACGCGGTTTTCTTTGGTCTTCGCCGTGTTGAGCGCCATGCAAGACTCGTGCCGCGTCCATCTTGATCGCAGCGTTGAATGGGCACTATTCGCAATGTATATTGCGCCCATGAGCACTGCAGCTGACAACAATTTTTTGCTGCCGCCTCCGGCTCCAGCGTATCTGCCGGCGCGCGTCATCGGCGACCCGAAGAAGGCGGCGTAGTGGTCAGCCCGCTTCCGGATCCCGAGGTCGCAGACGAAGCGCCAAGCGAGCCCTACCTCACCCCATACGACAATAAACGCGTCGCCATGTATATGTGGCTGCTGGACGCCGCCTATGACGACGAGGATTGGCGCGTGGTTGCCAGGACTGTGCTGCATATCGATCCCGAGAAGGAACCGAAGCGGGCGCACCGAGCCTGGGAAACTCATCTCGCCCGCGCCCGGTGGATTCTCAAGGAAGGGTACAAGTTCCTGTTCCCGAGCCCCACGACTCACTGACGAGTCTGTCCGTTAGGGCCGAAATTGGGGCCGCAAGAAGATACCGACAAAAGGTTTAATGAAATCAAGGGCATCTGGCGGAGGGAGTGACCGTCCGGCTGTTTTTTCGCGCCGACGTCATGCCTTTTCTTCGCACCGGTTAAAGGTTTTGGTTCCCTGGACCAGGAAACATCGATGGGGCTCGCGGTCACCCAGGTGAAGCCACCGCATCCACCATGCGCATCAAGCGCACTGGTCAGTCGACGCGACAATACACGAGACCCGCCGCGCAGTGCCTCCAGTTCTTTGAGACTGGCACTGATGAAGGCAAGTGCCTCGCCGCGGTTGGGAACCGGTCCCTTCATAGCACGAACCCTGCTGCCACGAATTGACCCCAACTTAATTAAACGCGCTCTCATGGGTGAAAGTGACTGTCAGCATTGGAGGCGCGGAAATTTCTTCCAATGCAGATGCTCAGGACGTCCTTCGCACTGCCGGACGGTGCCTTTTTGAAGCGAAACAACATGGACGAAATCGTGTTTCATTCGTCTATGACGCCGCCATGTTGCGGGTCGTGACGCCCTAACCTACCGCTGGCCCAGCCCTGACGCTGGCAGAGTATCGCGAGAATGGGGCCTGCCTTCCAACCGATTGCGGATGCACCAACAACCCGGCCACGTTCGACGTTTCACAGCCTGGGGCCTATTTTTCAGGTAACCGGCAATTCGTTGGAGTCCGTTCTCCAAAGTGACGCAAAAAGGCCCGCCCCATTGTCTGGAGCAGGCCCTTTGACTTGCGCGGTACTCAGAACCTTGCCGCTTCGCGAAAGATAATAGCGAATGGTAAACATCGACTGAACGTCCGTGCCGCTTCGGTGGCCTTGGGTTAGGTGCGGCCTGTCCTTGTTGCTTGGCGAGATCGGGGCGGCTGATGCCGGCTCAGTGCGACGCGGGTTTCGTGCAAACCCCAACAATGCTGCCCCCGCATCGATCACCGCAAGCAGATTGGCCAGCTAAATGTCATCCACTGCAGGGCAAATTCGTTGCTCGCCGGCCGACAAATGCTGGGAGGCACTGCATGCGCGCGCTCGGGGACCTGCGGTGAAAGATTGGCGCCCGGCCGCGATTGATCAAAGTTGGGCCTACGGACCGAGTGTCACCGCTTGCGATCGTAACATTGCTGCGATCCGAATTTACTCTTTGGCTCGCGCCCAAGCTGGACGCTCAAGCATGCCGCGTCTTCGCCGATATCCTGACGCTTCAGCCCGGCGACCGGTGGCGCAGAGAAATCTCACGAACGCGAGCCGGATCGCGAGCCAGACCGAAGATGAGCTTTCCACCTCTGCATGATACCGGAGTCTGGGCCCGTTGGCGCAGGATGGAAGTCGATCCTGATGTACGATGATACACTTCCCGTGCGTCGAGATGGGCGGACTCGAAATGAGGCCGCAGTTCGTCAACGACACCGTTGTCGCTCGGGATTGCCTGCTCGAACAGCAGATGTCCGTAATCGGCCGTCAGGCTTCGAGCTCCTTCGGCTGACTTTTGAGGGCGGCGATGAGTAGCCCCAAAAGAGCCTTCCGCCACCGGAGCAGGAGCGAGAAGTTGTAGCCGGCGGGGGCCAGGACGGCGTCGCCCTGCTGGCGGGCGAGGTAGTTGCGGCCAGCTTCTTTCGCTTCGCGCCACCAACCTTCGACCAAACCGGTGCCGTGACACCCGTTCCGAGAAGAGGCGAGCCGCGCGCCGGTCCATATGCCGCGAAGGACAGACGAGCCAACATCCCGAAACTTGCTTACGTCGAACTCGCGGGAGACCGGCACCAGGGGGCCTGACACCAAGTCCTCGAATGCCCTCGATGTGTGTTCAAGATCCTAGGAAGTTCTCTCCTTACCACTGGAAGACAGCTCGTCCAGCCGCATCTGAACAGGAGGCCGGTGCTCAATCAGTGCCGCGCAGGATGTGCCCGATTGACAGGCATCAGGGAAGCCCAGGTCCTTAGTCCACAACGCTGTGACGAGCGCGACAACCGCGGCGGGGTTAGCCAGCTCACAGTTCAAGTCGATGGCTCAACTGTTGCATGGGGAGAGCTCTTACTTCTCGCTCCAAATGCGGACGCGGCGCACGAGCTCGGAAGTTGAGATCCCGTAGCGATCGTGAAGCGTCGGCAGCGCGCCAGCGTCGAGGAACTCGTCGGGCAGGGCGATCTGGCGAAAGACTGGGGTCACTCTCTCGCGCATCAGCAGCGCGGCAACGCCTTCGCCAAGGCCACCAATGATGGTGTGGTTCTCCGCCGCCACCACCAGCCGTCCCGAACGGCGCGCGGCAGCGAGTATCGCCTCCGTATCCAGAGGTTTGATCGTCGGAACGTGCAGAACGGCGCAGCCGATCCTGTCGGCTTCAAGCGCCTTCGCCGCCTCCAGCGCGCGCATGGTCATCAGGCCGGTTGAAATGAACAGCACATCCTCACCCTCGCGCAACAGGCGTGCCTTGCCGATTTGGAATGTGTAATCGTACTCGTCGAGCACGACAGGAACCTTGCCGCGCGAAAGCCGCATGTAGACCGGCCCGTTGTAGTCCGCGATCGCCTCCGTGGCCTGTTCGATGTCGAGCGCGTCGCAAGGGTCGATGATCGTCAGGTTCGGCATCCCGCGGAAAATCGCGATGTCCTCCGTCGCCTGGTGGCTGGGGCCGTAGCCGGTCGTCAGCCCCGGTAAGGCGCAGACGATCTTCACATTGAGTTTCTCCTCGGCGATCGCCATGCAGATGAAATCGTAGGCACGTCGCGATGCGAAGACGGCGTAGGTGGTGGCGAAGGGCGTAAAACCCTCCCGCGCCAAGCCGGCGGCGGCGCTCATCAGCACCTGCTCCGCCATGCCCATCTGATAGAAGCGGTCCGGATGCTCCTGTGCGAAGACATGGAGATCGGTGTATTTCGCGAGGTCCGCCGTCAGGCCAACTATCCCGGGCCGCTGGTGCGCCAGTCTGGCCAGTGTGTGCCCGAACGGCGCATTGCGTGTCGGTACGCCATCGGGCGCGATCGACGCGATCATCGCCGATGTGGTCTTGCGCTCACCGGCATTGGCGGCGTGGCGCGGCGCGAACTTTGACAACCTCAACGCGGACGTCCCTTTTCCAAAGCTTCGAGCGCCAGCGCCCATTCATGCGGTTCGACGCGGATGAAATGCGTGATGTCGCGGGTTTCCAGGAATGGCACACCCTTGGCCATGCGCGTATCGCAAACGATCACACGCGGACGAGGTTCCTTCAGGCCGCGCGCCATGTCGAAGGCCTTGCGGACCGCCTCGATGTCGTTGCCGTCGACGCGCTGCGCATGCCAGCCGAACGCCTCGAACTTGTCGGTCACCGGTTCGGAGGAGAGCATGGCCGTCGACGGACCATCGGCCTGCTGATTGTTGAAGTCGACAATGGCAATGAGATTGTCGAGCTTGTGGTGGGCGGCCGACATCGCGGCTTCCCAGGTCGAGCCCTCACCGAGCTCGCCGTCGGACAAAAGATTGTAGACGAAACTGTCGCTTCGCTTGCGCGTCAGCCCCATGCACATGCCAACGGCAATGCCAAGGCCGTGACCGAGCGAGCCGCCGGTGATCTCCATGCCGGGCGTGTATGGCGCCATGCCCGACATCGGCATACGGCTTTCATCGCTGCCATAGGTTTCGAGCTCTTCCTCCGGCAGCACGCCCGCTTCGATCAGAGCCGCGTAGAGCGCGATCGCATAGTGTCCGATCGACAGCAGGAAGCGGTCGCGTCCCTCCCACAACGTGTCCTCCGGCCGGTAACGAAGCGCATGGAAATAGGCGACGGCAAGCACGTCGGCGACACCCAGCGCCTGTCCGACATAACCTTGGCCCTGGACTTGACCCATCCGCACGGCGTGTCGGCGGATACGATAGGCTCGTTCGGCCAGGCTGACATTGCTGCCAGCGCGAGGCATCTCAAGCTCCGTTGTCCACTCAGCCATGGATTAGCATCCCACCGTTGACATCGATCACGGCGCCGGTGATGTAGCTGGCCAGATCGGACGCCAAAAAGAGATAGGCGCCAGCGACGTCGCGCGCATCCCCCAGCCGGCTGAGCGGGATTCCCTTGATGATGTCGGCGCGCATGGCTTCGGTCAGTTTGCCGCCGGTGATGTCGGTCTGGATCAGGCCCGGTGTGACACAGTTGACGCGGATGCCTTCGGGACCGAATTCGCGCGCCATGGCCTTGGCAAGCCCCAGAACACCCGCCTTGGCAGCCGAATAGTGCGGGCCACCGAAGATGCCGCCGCCGCGCTGGGCCGAAACCGACGACATGCAGATGATCGAGCCACCGCCATTTTCGCGCATGTTCGGGATGAATGCCTGGCTGAGATAGAGCACGCCGCGTAGGTTGACATCGAGCATGCGGTCCCAGTCAGCCGGGCCGATATCCAGTGTCTTTGCGGGCTGCGTGATCCCGGCAATGTTGCACAGCACGTCGACCTTGCCGAAGGCTTCGGCCACTTCGGCAGCAGCCCTCTTGCAGGCATCGAGGTCGGCGACGTTACAGGCGAGGCCAATGTGCTCGGGCCCAAGCGACTCGGCGGCGTCACGGGCCTGTTGCTCATCGAGGTCAAGAATAGCAATGCGCGCGCCTTGCTCCGCCATCAGCGTTGCCGTGGAGCGGCCTATCCCCCGAGGGCTCGCGGCCCCTGAAATCACCACGGCCTTGCCCTTCAGCAACATGTCGAACTCTCCTGCTATTTCTCTTTGCCGGTGATCTAAAGTCGGTAGAACCGGGCGGCGTTGTCGTGGAACAACGCAAGCCGCTCCTCATGGGTGTAGCCTCGCGTGATCTCCTTGAAGGCGTTCACGATCGCATCGAAGCTCGAAAACAGCTTGTCGACCGGAAAGTTCGTCGCGAACATGCAGCGGCCGACCCCGAACGCCCCGAACGCTTCCTCGACATAGGGACGGATCGATGCAGCGGTCCATCGCCAGTCGCCCATGCCGAGACCCGAGATCTTGCAGGCGACGTTCGGCGCTTGCGCCAACTGATGCATGCCTTTTCTCCAAGCATCGAAATGCTCAGGGCCATCGACCTGCATGCCGGTGTGATTGAGAATGATCTGGACGTCGGGGAAGTCCAGCGCGAGCTCGAGAAACTCGCCCATCTGCGGATAGTAGAGCTGCAAGTCGAAGCTCAACCGGCGCTTCGCCAGTTCCCGGAAGCCACGTCGCCATTCGGGTGTCCGGCTGACCTCCGGACGCGACTGATAGGTCTTGGCGGGGTCAGGATGGTAATTCATCGACTGCCGTATACCGCGGAAGTTCGGATATTCCATGTGGCGGTCGAGGAGGTCGCCGACATGGGGTATGGACAGGTCGGCATAGCCGACGATGCCGTGGGGGAAGCCCCGCTTGTTGGCGATCTCCTGCAACCAGCGCGTCTCCCCAACCGGATCGCTGGGATCGAACCCTACGTCCAAGTGCACCGATTTCACCAGGGTCTGGTTCCTGGCGTCTTCCAGGTAGTCGTCGAGAAGGTAGCTTTTGCGGATCGCCTCGTAGTCACCGAAAGCCGACGGCTTAACCCCGTCGGTCAGCCACGGATAATAATTGGTCTCCAGATCCCACAAATGATGGTGCGGATCGATGAACGGCAGCTCGGCCACGGTCGGGATTCCTTGCTCGAGGTCTGGACCCGCCGGCCCAGCCGGCGGGTCCATTGGGTGGCGGTCAGTTGCTCGGCGGAAAGACGCGGGCGATGACCCTCTTGGCCTCAGGACTCTCGACCTTGTCGGCGGTCACAAGAGGCATGACCAAGGCCAGGTCCTGGGTCACCGGTGCGCCCGTCAGTGCGTTGTAGACCTGCTGGGTTCCGTCGATGCCCTGTCCCACCGCCTCCTGGAAGAAGATGCCCTGGATCGCTCCCTTCTTCAGCAGCGCGATCGTGGTCGGCGAGCCGTCGGCCACGGTGATGCCGATCTTGCCGGTGAGGCCCCGGGTCTCGACCACCTTGGCGGCGCCGGTGCCGGCTTCGTCATACATGCCGTAGATGGCCTTGATGTCGGGATTGGCGGTCAAGAGGTCGTTTGCCTGGGTGACGGCCTCGTTGATCGTCAGACCCCGCGTTTCCAGCATCTGGACGAGGTCGCAGCCGTCGGCGGCAAACGCCTCCTTGGCGCCCTTGAGGTATTTCTGTGCATTCTCCCGGTCCTGCGGCAGCGACAGCATGCCAACCTTGTTGCCGCCACGCTCCTTGGCAAGCTCGCAGGTGAATTTCCCCTGCGCCTTGCCGGTCTCATAGTTGTTCGCGGTGACCGAGGACGTATAGTTGGTGAGGCCCGGCTGCGGCCCGATGCCGGCGAAGGCGATCGGCACTTTCTGCTTCGCCAGATAGTCGAGCAGCGGCGGTGTCGAGGTCGAGCTGACGGGGCCGATCACGATGGCCGCGACGCCTTTGGTCACGGCGATCCGAGCATTGTCCATCTGCTTGGCGGGTGAGTTTTCTGAGGTGTACTCGACATAATCCATGCCGAGTTCGTTGGCCTTCTCCTTGACGCCGTAGCCGACCCATTGCCAGTAGGAGATGTCCAGCGATGGGGCGATGTAGGCGACGGTCTTCTTGTCCTGCGCGTATGATGCGCTGGACAAGGCGGCCGCCGCCAATGCTGCAAGCAGGATTGTCTTCATTTTCATCTTGGTTCCTCCCGTTGATGATCTAGATGCGGTTCTTGTTGCTGAAGCGGTCGATCAAAACCGCGAGCAGGATTGCAGCGCCGGTGACTGAGCCTTGCCAGAAGCTGTTCACGCCAATGAGGTTCACGCCGTTCTGGATGCAGGTGATCATCAGCGCGCCCAGCACGGCGCCGATCGCGCTGCCCGTCCCGCCAAAGAGGCTGGCGCCGCCGATGACCACGGCGGCAATCGCCTGCAGCATCAGGCTCGCCCCTGCCGTAGCTTCGGCGTTGAGGATGTAGCTGACGGTCAGCAGTCCCGCGAAAGAGGCAAGCAGCCCTGAAGCGACATAGGCCGCGAACTTGATGCGCAGAACCGGAATGCCGAGCAGCCGGGCAGCAATTGCCGATGAGCCGACGGCATAGAACCAGCGTCCAAGGACGACCTTGCGCAAGGCGTATTCCAGCAGGACCATCAGGAAGATGCAGAATAGAAGATGGTTGGGCATGCCGGGAACGATCTCGCCGGAATTCAGGAGCCAGAAATCCGGGGCGCCCATCGGCATCGAACGCCCATTGGTGACGATGAAGGCAAGGCTGCCCGCCACCGCGTAGGTAATGAGCGTGACGACGAAAGGCGCAAGCCCGACAACCGTGACCAGAAGGCCATTGATCGAGCCGAACACAAGGCCGACCGCCAGGCCGGCAGCACTCGCGGTCAGTCCGTCAGCGCCACTGGCCATCGCCAACGCGGTCACCATTCCGGTCAGGGAAAAGACTGAACCGACCGAAAGATCGATTCCGCCGGTGATGACGACCAGCAAAACACCGAGCGACATGATTGTGAGAGGCGCGGCGGCCTGGATGATGTTTTGCACATTGCCCATGCTGAGTGCTGCGGGCACGAACATGCCGACGGCCAGCAGCAGGACGACGATCGCAGCGGCAATCGCGGCTTCGGTGCGGTAGGACAAAAGAACCACTGGGACGCGCGACGTGGTGGTCCGGAGTTTTTTCGTGGTGGTGGTGGTGTCGGTTGCGTCGGTCATGCCGCCATCCCCGTCAGTTCGGCGAGCCCCTCTTCGGTAAAGTGCTCTTCAGGCAGGAATCCCTTTGGCCGCCCATCGGTGTCAAAGGCGAAAATAGCGTCGCAAAGCTCGAGCATTTCGACGTTCTCGGTCGACCACCAGATGATGATCGCGCCAGCGTCGGCCATCTCCCGGATCAAACCGTAAATGTCGTGCTTGGTGCCGATGTCGACGCCACGCGTCGGCTCTTCCAGCACCACCATCCGGAGCGGCAGCCCAAGCCACCGTGCGACGAGAAGCTTCTGCTGGTTGCCGCCCGACAACGAGGCCGGCAGGTCCCAGATCGAGCTGGCTTTCAACTTCAGCGCTGAAACGAGATCGTGACATTCCTGACGCTCGGCTGCGGCCACGATCCGCCGCCTTTCGCGAACCCTGCGTGCTGCAAGCACGTTATCGACGATGGGCAGCTGCGAAAGAATCCCTTTGGTTGCGCGGTCGCCCGAAACAAAGCCGATACCGGCCCGCGCCGCGGCCGCTGGGGACGAGAAGCCGTTCCCAAAACCCTCGCCGGAAAGGTGCCAGCCAGCTCCGGGCCCGGCACCCACAAGCGGAGCAATGAGCCCGGTCGGGCCCGCCGGTGCGCCGGCCAGTCCCAAAATGGTCCCGGACGAAATCGCGATCCTGACGTCATCCGGGCCCAGCAGCTCGATCGGTGCGTTCTGTCGGAGGCCCTTTTGCGGTTTGCGGTGGGTTGCTGGACGCTGCGCGTGTTGGCCCATCTGCTGGATGATGTCCGCGTCGCTGAGCGATGCAAGCGGCGTGGCATTTGCGATCGTGACGCCATCGCGCAAGATCGTGCAGACATCGCAGAGCGCCCGAATTTCCCGCATCCGGTGAGAAACAAAGACGATACCAATGCCTTCTTCTCGCACCAGCCGCTTTAGCACCGAGAAGAGTTTGGCCGTCTCGCCGGCAGTGAGATTGGCCGTGGACTCGTCGAGAAGCAGCACTTCGGCTCCGGTGGAAAGGGCACGAGCGATCTCGACGATCTGGCCTTCGTGGAGGGACAATTTGCGTGCCGGCAGCTCGATGATCTCTTCGCCGATCGCTGGGTCAATCAGCCGGAGCGCTCCGAGCGCGGTTTCGCGCATGCGGCGACGGCTGATCTGCGACCAGCCCGACCTCGCATGCACAATGCCGATGTTTTCCGCGACCGACAGCTCGGGCAATAGCGCCAGCTCCTGATGCACCACCGCGATGATCGGGCTGGTGTGGCCGGCCTTCGACGAGGCGAAGCTAATATCGCCGGCATCGCGTGAGATCAGCCCGGTGATGATGCGGATCAGGGTGCTTTTGCCGGCGCCGTTGCCGCCCAGGAGCGCGTGGATTTCGCCAGGCCGGACCTGAAAACTCACGCCCCGAAGGACCCGTGTTGCGCCGTAGTTCTTCTTGACGTTGGAAGCCTCGATCAGGGGCTTCCTGGTCGATGCCTGTCCAACTGCCGGCACATTGCCGGCACTACCCAAGCTTTGGGGTGAACCCGGTTCCATCCTGCATCTCCTCCCGAGACCACAGGGTGATGCGACCGATTGACATTCGGCTCAATTCTCGTTTCTTAACATTCTGTGTAGCTGAGCTTAACTGACGAGGACGATGTCAGACATCAAGTTCAATTCGATGACGCATTTCGAGGCAGTCGCGCGGCTCGGCGGCGTGGCAAAGGCCGCTCAGGAATTGCAGGTGACACCTTCGGCGGTTAGCCAGCAGCTGCGGCTGCTCGAACACCAACTCGGGGTGCGGCTTTTTCAGCGCGAAAAGCGCCATCTCTCGCTCACGATCGACGGTGAGCGGCTCTTCCAGACCACGACCCAGGCTTTCGAATCCATACGCGAGGTGCGTAATGCCATTGTGCGGCAGCGCGAAAGCTTCCAGCTTAGCCTGCGCGTCAGTCCTTCCTTCGGCGAGAAATGGCTGGCGCCGCGGTTGGCCGAGTTCAGCAAGGGCTATCCGAGCTGGAATTTGCGCGTCGACGCCACGCCCAATTTCTCGGATTTCGAAACGGAGGTCATCGATCTCGATCTTCGTTATGGCGACGGCGGCTGGGCCGGCCTTTATTCGGATTGCGTCGTCAACGATCTGATCCTGCCGATGTGCTCGCCTTCCTATCTTGCCGAACTGCGCGCGATTTCACCGGATCCGCGCGAGCAGCTTCGCCATGCGCGGTTGATCGACAGTGTGAAGGCCTATTTCCGGTGGGATTATTGGCTGCCGTGCAACGGTATCCAGGGCGCCCGCATGACGTATCCCTATCGTTTCGACCGTTCGTCAATGTCGGTTCAACTGGCGAAGGACGGTGCAGGTGTGGTCCTGGAAAGCACATCCATCGCATTCGAGGACCTGGTGTCGGGTTCTCTGGTTCCGGTCTCGATAGAGTTCGAGGTCATCGAGTTTCCGGGATACTGGCTGGTCTGTCCTTCGCGGCATATGAACCGGCGCGCGGTTCGCCTGTTTTCGGACTGGGTGTCACGCGTGGGTAAGCGCGACACCGATCTGGCTCGCCGGTTTCTGGCGGATAAGCAACTGCGCATATCGTTCGAACGACGGCCTCATTTCGGGGCACGGGATGACAAAGCGGCGCCAATGGCGTGAACAGTTCGGCGTTCAAGACATGGCAAGACGAAGATTGACAGCACGTTGCGGTTGAGGAGCTGGCAAAACGCAGGCTGTGTGCAAGCGAATGGGTTGGCCCCGCTTTTCATTTTCCGCGTAGCCTGTGCCTGCGGCTGCCCGCGCCACAATGACCCTAGAGATCAATCAAGCTGCGACCTTCTTGCGGCTCCGCTTCTCGGCTCCGGCGCGTGCGGCTCTTTTGGTTTGCGGCCGAGCCCGATCGTCTTGGCTAATGCCGAGCGCGCGGCGGCGTAATTCGGGGCAACCATGGGATAATCAGCCGGCAGACCCCATTTGGCGCGATATTCATCCGCGTCAGCCCGTAATGGGTCGACAGATGGCGCTTCAGCGACTTGAATTTCTTTCCGTCCTCAAGGGAGATGATGTAGTCCCATGTGAACTGATCGGGTCTCCATTACGATCGACGTGATTTCTTGAAATGCAGGGGTGACGCAGGGCCGCCCAAATATTAATTTTCCTGGGCAGGTTTGAGGAGGTCAACGTGAGAACTCACGATAGCGGAATACGAGGATGGGAGTTCTGCGATTGACGCTGCGATCGACAAACACGGCAAAGACGCGACGACGTCGGTCGCGTATTGTGCGTTCCAGACGCTTGGCCATCGAGGTGAACCCTAGCATCGGTTTTGGTTTGACCTGTTTGTAAAGCTCGCAAAATCGGATCACGTGGGTTGGGCGTAGAGCTCGGTCTCAGCTCTCGCGTCAGCTAATTTGGATGTTCCACAAAACCAAACAGCCATTCGACCTACGCCGGAAACAATCGAGTCCCGCGGCGTGGTTGAGCTGGCGGCATTTCAACGCGACCAAGGGGTTTGGCTTCATTCAGCCCGACAGTGGTGGACAGGACGTGTTTGTCCCTATTCTGCTGTCGAGCGCGCTGGCCTGTCGACGCTCGTTGACGGCCTGAAGGTCAACTATGAGATAGAACAGGATCGGCGGACCGGCAAATCGTCGGCCGGCAACCTGAGCAAGGCTGGCTGAACCAGCCATGTGATTTCGGCAAGCGCATCAAGCACGCAACTTCAGTGCACCAAGACGATCAAGTCCGGTGGCCTACCGGCACGTCGTTGAAGTGTCACCTTTGCTGACCTATATGCGCGCTGCGTCGGATGTTTCCTCCCATTCGTCCGGCGCGTTCCCCTCTGGAGGTTTTAACCTTCATACCTGGCCGGACCCTTTGGTCCGGCTTTTTTCGCGTGCCGAGCATGTTCGACAGCTCGGAGGTGTAAGTCCTCTACCCAGCCTGATGACGGCGAAGGGTTAGCAAAGCGCAAGGGCGTCGCCGCGAGGCGGGGTCTGAAGGAAGCGTGGAGCAAAACCGCGACCTGATGAACAAGAACCGGATAGGAGGCCGTCTCGGCCGGACGAGCAGGCGAAAGGCTGCAAAGTCCAAGGTCATCAAAGACCGGGGCGGTAAATCCGGCAGGTGTGCGGGGAAGGCGGTCGAACTTACCTCGGGAGATCTCCCCCATGTCCGGGCCTCCGGACTGAGCGGGTCGCAAGGCCTGTGATCGTGGCGGAGAAGTCAGCAGACGGCATATTAGGTCGCAAGACCGAAGGCCCGAACGTTAGAGAGGGTGAGTAGAGCAGGTGTCTCGACAGACCAAGCGGCAGAAACACCAACTCGAGTTGGCTTTCGACGGAGAGGCAAAGGGTGAAGCCCTGAGCACTTCCGCCGGAGGAGCCGAAGTCCTGTCGGCGGCACCTGTCCCCGAAAGCCCAGCGGCCCTGGTTGGGCCGATGATGGAGAGGATTGTCGCCCGCGACAATCTGAAGAAGGCGCTGGCCCAAGTCAGACGCAACAAGGGCGCGCCCGGCGTCGACGGCATGACCGTCGACGATCTGGCTGCCCACCTGAAAGACCACTGGCCCGAGATCCGGGCCCAACTTCTCAACGGCACTTACCAGCCGCAGTCGGTGCGGCGCGTCGATATTCCGAAGGCATCGGGAGGCACTCGCGGCCTCGGCATTCCGTCGGTGCTCGACCGCTTCCTCCAGCAGGCGGTGATGCAAGTGCTGCAAGAGGACTGGGATCCGACCTTCTCGCCATCGAGCTATGGGTTCCGTCCCGGACGCTCGGCGCATCAGGCCGTGGCCGCCGCTCAGCAGTTCATCGCTGACGGATGCCACACCGTCGTCGATCTCGATTTGGAGAAATTCTTCGATCGGGTGAACCACGACATCCTGATGGGTCTGGTGGCCAAACGGGTGCAGGACCGCTCTCTGCTCCGGCTCATCCGCCGTTATCTGACGGCAGGTGTGCTCGTGGGTGGGATGGTCGATCCGACGGATGAGGGAGTCCCGCAAGGGGGTCCGCTCTCGCCGCTGCTTTCAAACCTGATGCTCGATGTGCTCGACAAGGAACTGGAACGGCGCGGCCACCGGTTCGCAAGATACGCCGATGATTGCAACATTTATGTTCGCAGTCCTCGTGCAGGCGAACGGGTCATGGCCAGCGTCACCCGGTTCCTCGAACGGCGTCTCAAGCTGAGGGTAAACACGGCAAAGAGCGCTGTCGCTTCTCCAACTGAACGGAAGTTCCCTCGGCTTCAGCTTTTTAAGCCTCGACCGTGTATTGCGCCGCAGGCACTCGCCAGGTTCAAGCAGCAGGTTCGAGAACTCACGTCACGGACGAGTGGGAGAAGCCTCGCGCAGGTCATCCCGAGGCTATCGCGTTATCTCATCGGATGGCGTGGGTACTTCGGATTCTGCGAAACTCGAACGGAACTGCGGTCGCTGGACAGATGGATCAGGCGACGGCTCCGCGCCATCGTCTGGAAGCAGTGGAAGTACGGAACGACCCGCTTTGCGGAATTGCGTCGCCGTAGCATCAGAAAGGAGCTGGCGGCGAAAGCCGCCGGTAGCCCGCACGGTGTCTGGCGGCTTAGTCAAAGTCCGGCACTTTCCATGGCGTTTCCCAATGCCTTCTTCAGGGACCATGGTCTCGCCTCCGTCTACGTCCGACCAGTCGAGTAATCCGACGAACCGCCGTATACGGACCCGTATGTACGGTGGTGTGGGAGGGGTGGAACCGCGAGGTTCCCCCCTATCCCGATTTGTGCGCGAGAAACGGGTAAACTGAGGCGACGACGTCCGGCCGCTGGTTGGGCGATCTACCGCCCAGAATCGTCAAATATCGCGTTGCCACGTCACCGGTGAAATGAGAACCATGATGAGAGCTGTCAAGCCGACGGTGTAACGTCGCCAGCCCGGCAGGCGGCAAACTGATCCCTGGCCGTCTTCTCGACCTGCCATTCTTGCCGGTCATTCGAAGGGCAATGGCAATTCGCTGCCAGCTTTCGCCGATATTTCCAAGTGATGTGGAAGAATTGACTATGCTGCGGGCTTGTCGAAGACCATGGGCAACCCACGTTTCTTCGCCATCTCGACGACCAACTCTTCGATGGCGTGATCGGAAAGGCGGGTATGCAGTATCGTACGAATTCGTTTAACCAGTTCGTGCACCGGCAAAGGCGATAGATCCTCGGCGTCATCGAGAAGCCGACTGACTTCGATCACAACGTCAGCATCGATGTCGCTCGGCAAATCTCGCATATGCTATCTCCGATCGACGTAAATATTGCCGTCTTCCTGACCGTCGTCGAGTCAAGCAAATGAACGTCGGGGTTGTTTCACACGATGGCAGGACTCGATGTTCTGCTTCGGCTGCATAATTCGCGGTCATCGAAGCGACGCGTGAAGCTCTGCTTTCCTAAGTCACTTTGGAAGCCATCGAGGATACTATCATTTGGACCTCAGTCGCTGCGTAGGATTTTCGCTTCTAGCGCCGCTACAACGAAGGCCCGTCTCCCAACCGCCGGCTGAGCTTCACCACGCAGAACCTGAAGACATGCATCCATAGCCAGTTTTCGCTTCTTCGTCTGATAAGGAAACTCCGCAACAGGATCGTGGCAGCGTCGTTCACATCGAATATGACGCGCTCACGGTCATGCCGGCCAACTTGCACCACCACGGGCCGGACCAACCTGCTCGACATGCAATTACTCTCTCAGCTCCGACCCCGATACGGTCTTCGCGTATCATGACGTGGAGTCGATTTAGACATGTATTGGTTAGGGCCCGAAGAGAACCTGCAGTTGCTCAATCTCAACACAAGTTGCCCTGTCCAATTTCAGCAGGGCGCTATCTGAATCCGGATGGGTCCCGGTCTTGTTGCGCAAGAAAGCACAGCGGAATTCTGTCGCGTCCGGAAGGTGAAGCGGCGCTTGGTCCCATGGCGGGCTTTCCTGAAGCCCGAGCCTTCCCTCCTTTGTGTGTCAGCCTTGACGCGGCCGCTGCCGTTGCGCCAGCGCTTCTTTCGGCGCGGACAGGCCGACAGAGGCAGAGGGCGGACGGGATTGCGGGTGGCGGGTGGAGGTCCGGGAGATCGGCTCCCGGCGCCCGCCGCGGAGCTCCAACCATGACACAGATGGAAATTCACACGCCCACACGCAACGAACGTCGAGGCTACAAGGTCGACGTCAGCCGCGGCCAGCGCATCGGCCGGGTGTCGTCGGAGTGGTTTAGCCGCCCGGCCGACGAGCGCTACCTTTCTCTCACCAATCTCCACAATTCGGTGAAATGGCGGTCCGAACGTAGCAAGACGCGCACCGTCGAAAGTGAGCTAATCCGCGTCGAGGCCAGCCGCGACGATCCGGAGCGCCTGAGGCTAATGCTGCCCGATGCGCCTGCCCCAGTTGCCCCCACGCATTGGAGTTTTGGCCAACTCGCCAGCCTGATAGGCGCGCCGGCCACCTATCTGCGCCAGCTTCCGGCCCCGCTCGCGGCGATCAACCTTCAGCATGGTCTCCTCAACCACCGCGAACAGGTGAAGACGCTGGAAATCAAGAACGGGCGCCTCGAGTTGCGAGCGGTAACAGGTCCGGACTACGGCAGGATTTTCGATGAAGAGCTGATCGCGGCCGTCCAAAAAATCGCCGGCAACGGTACCGGCGACACGCGTTGGAAGGTGCCCGGCGTGCTCGACTGGTCGACGGGAATCTACAATCCGAATGTCGACATCTCCAATGCCACGACGACGCTCTATGCGTCCGACCGTGATGTCTTTGTCTTCCTCGTCGACGACCTGAATCCGATCGAAGCCGGCAAGCTGCCCGATGGCTCGCCCGACGTCTTTTTCAGGGGGTTTTATTGCTGGAACTCGGAGGTCGGCGCCCGCACGCTTGGAATCGCCAGCTTCTATCTACGTGCAGTGTGCCAGAATCGTTGCCTCTGGGGCGTGGAGGATTTCGAGGAAATCACTATCCGGCATTCTAAATATGCCGCCTCGCGTTTTGCCCTGGAAGCCGAGCCAGCGCTGATCCGGTTCGCGGAGTCTTCGCCCATGCCGTTCGTCAATGGCATCAAGGCTTCGCGGGAGCGTGTCGTCGCTCGGGACGATGAAGATCGCCAGAGCTTCCTGCGCAAGCGTGGCTTCTCCAAGGCTGAGACGACGAAGATCATCGATGCCGTGCTTTCGGAGGAAGGGCACCCGCCCGCCTCGATTTTCGACTTCGTGCAGGGCATTACGCGGGTGGCGCGCGACAAGTCGCATCAGGATGTTCGCCTGGAGATGGAGGGCAAGGCCAAGAAGCTTCACGATCTGGCAGCATGATACCGCAATGCTGCGCGCCGCGGGAGTGGGTAACGTCACCGGGCTGCCGATGCCGTTGCATCGCTGCGGCGCGCAGCACACGGCCTGCGCTGCCGGTCTGGCAAACACATCTTTCAGGTCCAGGTGTGCGCTGCACAAAATCGCAATGCTGCTATGCACAATTAATGCTTCTCGGGAGCGTGGAAGGGAGTAGCTTGTCGGTATCAAGTTTCGTCCGGGTCACCTCCTCCCGACCTTGGCGATCGGGACGGCATTTATTCCTCCCGAATGCTGTCGTCCAAATCAAGCCCGCCGCATCTCCTCCCGCGGCGGGCTTTTTCGTTGTGCGAGCGGCGGCTTCTGGCAGCCCGATTGCAGGAAATGGTCCGTCAGTCGGGGAGGTTGAACCGTTCGATGGTGATGGTACGCGCGACATCCACCGTAATCTCCAGCACTTCGTTCCATGCCTCCTCCCCACCGAGCTCCGAAAGGGCGAGATGAAAGAGCCTGTGCTGGAGATCGAGGCTTATCAGGCCAGGGGCGATGTTGAAGGCGACCAGCCCGACATGCAGCTCCTCGCCGCGATAGAGGCCGCGAAAGTCGGTCGTGTTGTGCGTGACGAGCACATAGCCGTCATCGACCGCGCGCCGGGTCACCATATGGTCCTTGGCGCCGGCGAGCCCAGCCAGCGCACATGGCTCGACTCGGGAAAACCCCGTTCGCGCGTTCGCAAGCTCTGGGCTCAGGCATTCGTCGATCAGGAATTTCACGAAACGGCCGGCAGATCGTCGAGACGGATTGTGAGGCTCGACTTCGCTGCCGTACTGCGCCACGCCGGCTTGACCGGCGGACGGCCACGCCGCGGATAGGCGAGCGCATAGTCGGCCGCGAGCCCGATCTGGTCGAGAGTCAGTTGCGGATAGGCGGCACGGATCGTCTCGGGCGTATCGCCATTGGCGAGCATGTCGGCAACGTCATGAACAAGCACGCGTGTTCCCACAAAAGCCGGCTGACCGCCAAGTACCGCTGGATCGCGCGCCACCATGGCCTTTGCTTTCCTCAGCCGGCTGAGGCCGGTCCTTACCCCGGCGGTGATTGGCTTCAGGTCGACCTTAAGCGGATCGTCCGCGACCACGGGCGCAGCTTCATCGGCAATAGCGTGCTCGACGATCCGCCGCCGCGCGGCAGGCGTCAGCGTCTCCGCCGTCAGCCAGGCGAGGCGTAGGCCGACGAGACCCGCTCCGATGATGACGCGGCTGCCGCGGCGTGTCTCGACACGGCCGCGTAGCAATCCGGCATCGATGATGCGATGCACCTGCTTGAGCGGCACCTGCGTTACCGCCGCCGCCTCATTGGCGGTGAGCACTTCGGTACTAAACCCCGGCATGACAATAATCCTTCCACGTTCATGGAAGATATATAGTCATCTGCCGTCCGCAGTCCAGCGAAGCTTTGCGGCAGGCGGCCGGCGCCGGTGTGAGGCCTGGAGGCAGAGGGGGAAGGGGAGGTTCCTGACGGGCTTGGAGGTTCGGGGAGAGGCCCCGGGCCGCTCGTCATGGAGAACCTGACCATGGCAAAGAACGCCATTCAGAAGATTGCGATGAACGCCGCGGAGAACATTCCCTATGACAAGCTCAGGCTGTCGCAGAGGAATATCCGCCGCATCAAGGACGGCGTGTCTATCGAGCAGCTCGCC
Source organism: Mesorhizobium sp. M0808 (assembly GCF_040320025.1). Taxonomy (NCBI): domain Bacteria; kingdom Pseudomonadati; phylum Pseudomonadota; class Alphaproteobacteria; order Hyphomicrobiales; family Phyllobacteriaceae; genus Mesorhizobium; species Mesorhizobium sp. M0808. The sequence continues at coordinate 22,482 of NZ_JAMYOX010000030.1, read as the reverse complement.
GAGGACATCGGGCGGCGAAAGCTGATCCAGAGCTTGAACGTCCGTCCCGTGCTCGACGGCGAGGGCGAGGAGACCGGCGCGTTCGAGGTGCCCGCCGGCGGCCGGCGTTATCTCGCGCTCGGCATCCTCATCAAGCAAAAGCGCCTGGCGAAGAACGAGCCAATCCCCTGCATCGTCAACCGCAGGCAGGAGACCTCGGCCGAAGAGGATTCGCTTGCCGAAAACCTGCGGCGCGCCGACCTGCATCCGCTCGACCAGTTCCGGGCCTTCAAGACGCTCAGCGATCAGGGCCTCGATCCGGAGGAGATCGGCGCCCGCTTCTTCGTATCGCCTGCGACGGTGAGGCAGCGCCTGCGGCTGGCATCGGTGTCGCCGAGGCTTCTCGGTCTCTACGGGAAGGACGAAATCCGGCTTGAGCAGATCATGGCGTTTTCGATCTCGGACGATCACGCGCGCCAGGAGCAGGTCTGGGAACGGATATCCGGCTCGCACACGCAGGAACCGTACTACATCAGGCGCCTGCTGACGGAGACGACGGTCCGGGCCGATGATCGCCGGGCCGTCTATATCGGCGCCGAGGCCTATGAGGCGGCCGGCGGCGTCATCCTGCGCGATCTCTTCGAGCAGGATTCTGGTGGCTGGTTCCAGGATGCGGCGCTCCTCGAGCAGCTCGTTTTCGACAGGCTGAAGATGGATGCCGAGGCGATCCGCGCCGAAGGCTGGAAATGGGTCGAGGCGGCGATCAGCTTTCCCTACGGCCATACCTCCGGTATGCGGCGCATCTATGCCGAGCCGCAGGAGCTCAGCGCCGAGGAGATCGAACGCTATGACGCGCTGAAGGCCGAATACGACAAGCTGGATGCGGACTATGCCCGGGCCGAGGATGCCGACGAAGCAATCGAGGCGAAGCTCGACCAGTTGGGTGCCGAGCTCGATGCGATCGATGATCGTCCTCAAAGCTACGATCCCGCCCAGAAGGCCATTGCCGGTGTTTTCGTGACGCTTGCCGCGGACGGCAAGCTCCAGGTCGACGCCGGTTTCGTGCGGTCCGAGGACGAGCCGCGGACCGAAACCGGCGACGTCGATGAGGGCGAGAAAGGGGGCGCCGACGGCCAACCCCGAGCCAATGGCGACGATGATGGCGATGGTGTTGACGTCAACGGCAAGCCGGTGGAAGACGGCTCTAGCGACGACGGCGAGGACGACGGCATCAAGCCGCTGCCCGATCGGCTGGTCTTCGACCTGACCGCGCAGCGGACGCTGGCACTGCGCAACGCGCTCGCCGGTGACGTCGACATTGCCTTCGTCGCCGCACTCCATGCCTTCGTCCTGCAGGTCTTCTATCGCTTCGCGCCGGACACGTGCCTGGAGATCAGCCTGAAGAGCGGCGGCTTCAGCCAGGTCGACGGTCTTGCCGAGACATCCTGGGCGAAGGAGATCGCCGAGCGCCATGAAGCCTGGGATCGCGATCTGCCCGATGAGGCGGATGGCCTGTGGAACTTCCTTCTCGGCCTCGACGAAGCAAGCCGCAAGGCGCTGTTCGCGCACTGCGTCTCGCTGACCCTCAATGCGGTGGTCGAACCCTGGAACAGGCGACCGAAGGCGCTCAAGCATGCAGACGTGCTTGGCCGTTCCCTCCAGTTCGACATGGTCGACGCCGGCTGGACGCCTACGGTCGAGTTCCTCGGGCGGCTCACCAAGGCGCGGATTCTACAGGCAGTCCATGAAGCTCGTGGCGCAGACTCCGCGCAGCTGATCGACCACATGAAGAAGGACATCATGGCGCGTGAGGCCGCGCGTCTTCTCGAAGGGTCGAACTGGCTGCCCGAGCCGCTGCGTCTTGAGGTCGATGAAGTGGCTACCGATGCTGGCGACGCGGTCGCCGGCGATATGTCGGACGAGGCGGCTCGCGACGGCGATGCCGCCGAGCTGCCGGCCTTTCTCGCCGACGATGCGGATCCGTCCTCGGATGAGCCGGTGACCAGCGACGTTGACGAGGCGGACCACCTCCAGGCCGCTGAATAGTCGGCCTCACGCTCGCACCGGGCCCGGCACTCCCGCCGGGCCCTTTTTCGTTTTCCGCATGGAGAAACCCGCATGTCCGCACATATCGTGTACGAATCCGCTCCTCTGGGGAGCGTTATCCGGTACAGCGACGGCACCGCGAAACCGCCGGCTCGCTTCACCAAAAAACTTGCGGCCTGGGAAAGCCGCAACGGCGTCGGTCGCCTTGTCAGGAAGGAACCGCCGCGCGAGCGCGCGACCTATAGCTCGCCGGCCTACTTCACCCTGCATGAGGGCGATTTCGAGCAGGGCGGCATCATCGTCGTCTCGGTCAGGCGCACTTGGTCCGTCGAGAGTGACCTGGGTTTCGAGATCGTCGAGCGTCCCACGATCGGCATGGTCCGCGTCCTGCAGGAACGCGGCGACAGCCCGGAGCTGCTCTATCTCGCCAAGGATCGCGAGGCGGCCGAACGCTGGCTCGCCAACAACCAGTATGGTCGGGCCTATCTCGAGGAAGTCTCCGCGGACGGGGTCGGCGCCGACGTCATTGAGGGCCGCGCGGCCGCCTGACCGTTCCACCATTTAACCCCACCCGATGACGGGCCCGGGATCGCGTGAGCGATCACGGGCCTGTTCATTTCATGGAGATCGACATGTTCGACTGGAACAGAAGCTGCTCCTATGACGAGCAAGCAGAAGAGGCGTTTTCACACGACAGCGCGTTCACGGCTGAAAAACTCGCCGCCGAACTAAACCTGCCATCGGGCTGCTTTGACCTGCGCTCAAACAAGGCGGGTATTGCCGTTTCCGGCGAAGTCACCCTGTACCATCACCGTACCTACATTCAGGTCGGCCAGTTCGGTTTGTCCTCAGGTCACGGCATCCTGATCCGCACCTGCAAGGGCCGCAAGGATTATGTCGGCGGGGCCAACCACTTCGTCGCGCTCGGCATGCTCGACGACATCCCGGCGCTCGCCGCCGCCGTGCGTGCCATCACTGGGGTTGGTCGAGACGCTTCGCGTTCCTCCGAGCGACGTGCCGCCTGAACCCTGCAAACCCCATCATCGCCGGTGCACGCGCCGGCCGCGGGCTCGGCCAGTCGACAGCCACAACACCACCAAACAGTTGCGACGACGCGGTTCATGCCACGCGTGGCCGACCCGCGTTCAGGAGAATCCCATGACCGCACATCCACCCTTCAGGAAGGTGCTCGACGGCGTCGCCACCCGCGAGCAGATGTTCCAACTGTTCAGCCGACACAAGGATACTCCCGGCATCGATCCGCTTTCCGGCACTCCCTATTCAGGCGAGTAGTTCGAAATCCCCGCGTCAGAATATCACTTCAGGCTCGATTTGCTGCCACCGCTGTTCATGCGCACCGGCATGTTCGGCACGTCGGAGTTCAAGGCCGGCAACGTGACCAGCGTATTCTTCGCGATCCGGATCAGGGGCCGCGAACGCTGGTTTCATGGCTTTTGCGACCTCACGGATCGGCAGTCCCCTGACAAGATGCGCGCCGCCATCATCGCCCACGAGACCGGCGCGAGCGACAGCATGACCCGCGCGGAACAGCTCGAGGCGATCTGGAACACGACGCTCCCGACTTCGAGGGGATCGCCGGCGAGATCAATCCCGGCACCTGGGCCGCGGAGTGGCAAACGCGTCATTCTCGCTCAACAATGGTGGCAATGGCACGATCCTGAAACTGCTCGAGGACCTGTCGGACGATGAGATCGACAGCCGCTTGCAGGCAATTCCCGCGCGACGCAGGCGAGGCGATAGCGATCCAGACCCCTCCTAGGCAGCCGTAATAATGTCCTGACGCCTGTATGCACAGTCAGCATCCCCGCCGTGATGGGTCGCGACCGCCGCTTCGGTGGGGATCAGCGCCTCCACCCAGATAGCGACATCGTTACTTTGCGAACGGGGAGGCGTGGGCTAACGCCGGATGACGATAATCCCAGCCAGTGCGATGAGAACGATGCCGAGCATTGAAGCCGCATCCAGACGTTCCGAAAACAGCACGACGCCCCATAGCACTGCGAAGGCCAGGTAGGAGAAGTCCCAGGTCGAGATGATCGACGATGGTCCCCACTGGTAGGCGATGGCCGTGCCAATGCTGCCGATCAGCATCGTCATGCTCAAAAACCCTATCAGTGCCCATTGGGTCCAGCCCATTGGAATCCACTCGCCGATGAACAGGCTTTGCCCGCCCTCGCTCCCGGCCGTCACGGTCGCCAGGCTCGCGCCGCCCGCGAGAACGATCGCTAACAGGTTGAAGATCAGCGCCAGAACGAAGGGGTTTTCGCCGCGGCTCTTGGTACGCGTCAGCACCATCGCCAGAGCGTAAAGAATCGCGGAAACCAGCGGCATCACAGCATAAATGCTAACATCACCGGCCTGCGGCTTCAGCATGAGCAGCACACCGACGAAGCCGAGGGCGACTCCGGCCCAACCTTGCACTCCGACAGGTTCCCTGATCCAGATGGCCGCAAAAAGAGTAATGAACAGCGGGATCGTGTAATACACCGCCGCCGCCATCGAAAAATCGAGCCACGGTAGCGAAGCGTAGTAGGTCAGCAGGCTCGACAGAAGCAGGCTGCTTCGCACGATGGCCCATCCAGGATAGGCTGGGCGCAACGACACCTGTGGAAAGCGCCATTTCAGGATCGAGATCAACAAGGGCAGCGTGACGCAGGACCGCAGGAAAACGAACTGCGACAGCGGCACGTCCGAGATCGTGACCTTGATGATCGCATCCGCGATGGAAAGCGTCAGGTTAGTGAAAACCATCGCCGCAACGGCGATGCCCACCCTGTCCACTTTGCGGGCCGTCTGACTAATCGACATTCTCGCGTCTCTGCTTCGTTCGCCCAGGCTAGCGAGCCGAGAACGTTCCAACAATTGTGTTTATACGGAAATATTGTCTGTGTTCTTGTACAATGAGCGGCGACATGAAAAGGGGTGCCCGATTTTGGACAGCGTGGACGACATGATCCTTTTGGCCGAAGTCGCCGAAACGGGCAGCTTTACCCGCGCCGGGGAGCGGATCGGGATGCCCAAATCTACCGTCAGCCAACGCATCGCCCAGCTAGAGGCCTGTGTGGGATTGCGGCTCCTCAACCGTTCCACCCGGCACGTGAGCCTTACCGGCAGCGGCCAAGTCTATCTCGAATACTGCCGCCGCGTTCGCGCAGAGGTTTCGGCCGCGAACATGGCGATGACCAATCTGAAGGAACAACCGGTCGGGACGCTGAAGATCACCTGCCCAGAGGTAACAGCCACCTATTTCATGCCCACCTTTCTACACGGATTTACCACGCAGTTTCCCCGCATCGCCGTCGAACTGATCGCCACAAACCGGCATCTTGACATCATCCGCGAGGGGGTTGATTTCGCCTTTCGCGTTGGCACGAGCACAGGTCAGGATCTGATCGTGCGGCGTGTCTCCTCGATCAAACGGGTTCTCGTCGCCGCCCCAGCCTATCTGGCGGCTGGCAGTCCTCTTCGGGAACCGACCGATCTCCTGTATCGCCGCTGCCTAATTCACGATGCGCAGCCCGAATGGGTGTTCTTGTCAGACGGCACGCCGATCGTCCTACGACCGCCGCCGGCTGCGATCTCGGATTCCATGGGGTTTCTGCTGCAATCCTGCATCGCGGGCGGCGGTGTCGCTCTCCTTCCCGCTTATGTATGCCAGCCGGCCGTCGCGGTCGGCCGCCTGCTGGAATTGCTGCCTGGGTGGGAAATTCCACCCTATGAGATGATGCTGATCTTTCCCAACCTGAAGAACCAGTCCAAGGCGCAGGCCGCATTCCGCGATTATGTGAAGACCTTCGACTTTTCAGTGTTTGGCGTTGCACGGAACTAGATTTCTCGGGTCCTACGGTCGCGTTGTTCCCTGTCGCAACGCGGGGTTCGGCAAGGGCGAATGGCATGCCGAGTATCAGGCGCCCACTGTCCTCGCGCTACGGATCTTCGCAAACCCGCAGCATGCTCACCGAAAAAGATGATCGCTGGTCATCCCCCACCAAACCGTCATGGTCCAAGACAGCGGGGATCCTTGTTCAACGCATTGTCTGAATCGATGGCCGCCAATCAATTCACGGCATTGATGGAAACCTAGATGTCGTCCCAGCCTATGGAAGGGCCGGCATCTCCCCGTCACCGACCCGCCAGATCCACGCACCCATCTCCGGCCGGTTCGCGATCATATCCTGCAACGACGCCTCGAACGCTTCGTCCGCACCGGCGGGGACGATAAAGAGCGCCATCGGCTCTTGCCTGTTCTGGAGCAAAGCGTTGGCGATCGGCTGGTCGGCTTGCAGGTCGTAGCGCAATCCCTTGACGCTTTTCTCCCGAAGGCGGGCAAGCGCGTCAACGAGCCTCTTCTCCGGGATCGTCTCGTAAGGGATCCAGTTCTCGGATACCAACATCAACGCGACCTCCTCGACAATTGCAAGGCCGGCCGGGTTCAGTCCGAAGGTCGCAATCGCCACGAGATGCGAGCTGGAATCTGCTCCCCACAGCGACAATTCTTTCTCGAAACGTGCCTGCAAGCGGCGGTGCAATCCATCGTCGATGATGAAGGGGAAACCGGGCAAATGCTTGATGACGAGTTTCTGACCCGATCGGGCGGGCATGAATTCCTTCACCTCGCCGACCAGGACCAGCAACTTTCGTGGGCCGGATTTCGGCGGGAGCGCAGGTGCAAGAATCGCATTGCGACGCTGCTCGATCGCTTCCTTGTTCTCGGCGCGAAACGGCTCGGGCACGAACAGGATATCCGCGAGCGGTCCGCCCCTCACCGTCATTTGTCCGGCAGCCTCGAGAAGGTGCCAGCGGACATTCCACCAATGTCGCTTGCCAGCCCATCGGGATGTCCAGACCGTCAATTCGGCCTCGTGCCAGAGATAATGAAGGAGGCCACGCAGCGACATCCTCCTGGGGTCTCCGGTTACACTGGCGGAGCTCTGGCCAGCAGGCACGGACGCTGCCCGGCTCCCTGTCTTCGACAGGCTGAAGTCCAATTTGAGGGCCGCCATGCCGCTTTGCGGATCGAGCTGTATCGCGCTGCCCATCAGCGCGCCCAGCCCGGACAGCTCGTAAGGCGATTCATATGAATCACAGGATGGATCATGCCCGCCGCCGCTCAGCGGCATGCGCTTGATCAGGTGAAGGTCGCCGATGCGGGCGATGTACATCGGGCAGCCCGGCTCGCGGCACAGGCATAGCGGGCGCTCGGTGCGGGCATAGGCGTTCGCCAGCGCCCCCTGCAGGTCAGGCGCCCCCTCCTCGTAAACCGCACTGCCAATTCTGAACCGTCGCATCACCTCCACAGCTCCAGGTCGCCGCCGCATCGCTGTCCGGGCATTCAAGTCATGGCTTTGCGCAGAGCGCAACCCGATTGGTGCATCGGCGCCAGAGGCAGGGGGGAGCCGGGAGAAGTGCGGCCCGGCTGGCGCGGAGAGAGTGCCGGCGCGGGCGCCACTCCCCACTCGCGAAGGACTTTCCATGAACATTGTTTCGCCCACACCGGCCGTTGCCCGGACTGCTGCTCCCCTCGACGCGCCGACGCCTGCCTCCATCAACAACGCCCAGGCAATCCATCAGGCGGGAACGCTGCTTTTGCCTTTCCTAGAACAGGGCGAGCCTGTCACCACCGCCGCACTGCGCACCGCCATGACGACAAGCTTTGGCGGCAGCGATGCGCAAGGGTTATGGGTCTGGAAGGACGCCTATGAGGCGCTCGAAGTCGCCCAGGTGCTGTTTCTGCGCCAGTTCGGCCCCGCGATCCTGTCCCGTTCCACCACGCCGCAGGCAACGCTGGCGAGGATGAAGCGCATCGCCGAACTTCTTCCCACGCATACGCGACGGTCCGACGAGAGTCACGCGATGCAGCAGCTCTCCACGCCCTTGCCGCTGTCCTTCGTCACAGCGCACGCCGCGGCGATCACATCTTGCGACCTCGTTCTCGAACCCTCGGCCGGCACGGGTCTGCTCGCCGTTAATGCCGAGATGGCGCGCGCCTCGATCGCCCTCAACGAACTTGCCGCGACGCGGGCCGATCTCCTCGGCTTGCTGTTTCCGCGCATGCCCGTCTCTCGGCACGACGCCGCCCATATCGACGATCATCTCGACGTCGCCATCGAGCCGTCCGTCGTGCTGATGAATCCACCCTTCAGCGTCGGCGCCTATGTCGACGGCCATGTCGCCGACGCGGCATGGCGGCACCTCTCCTCCGCATTCGCACGCTTGCGTCAGGGCGGACGCCTGGTCGCCATCACCGGCACCGGGCTGTCTCCGGAAAACCCCAAATGGCGGGGCGCCTTCGAACGCCTGCAGCAGCAAGGCACCATCATCTTCACCGCGGTGATCGACGGCCGTGTCTACGCCCGCCATGGCACCACCACTGAGACGCGCCTGACAATTATCGACAAAGTTCCTGCTACCGACCCAACCAGCTTCTCCGGCTCGCCGGGCAAGGCCATGGATGTCGAGACGTTGCTCTCCTGGATCTCCGCCCTGCCGCCCCGAGCCCCGGGCGGCTTTCCGGACTCGATCGGTGCATTGTCCAGCGGCATCCTGCGCAATGCCGCCATGCACATGGGCGCCCGATGGGGGGCGAGAGCCGCACCCCTCGCTGGATCAACGGCTGCTCCGAAGACCATACGATCGGTCCGTCCGATTGTGCAGGCGAAGCCCGCTCGCCGGGTCATGGCAAGCAGCGCGCCTGCCGTCCCGCTCGCCTATGAGCTGCGCGACTGGATCCCGGAGGAGGGCGGCCGCCTCACCGACACGATCTACGAACCGTACGCGCTCCAGTCGATCGACATTCCCCGCGCCAAGCCGCATCCGACGCCGCTCGTGCAGTCGGCCGCAATGGCCGCCGTCGCGCCACCAAAACCTTCCTATCGGCCGCTTCTTCCTGATGCGATCATCGACGAGGGCCTGCTGTCGGACGCCCAGCTTGAAAGCGTGATCTATGCCGGCGAAGCCCATTGCGGCCATCTCACCGGCGCCTGGACGGTTGACGAGACCTGCGATGTCGTCTCGGCTGCGCCAGAGGGTGCTGCGAACGCTGTCCGCTTCCGCCGTGGATGGTTTCTGGGTGACGGGACCGGTTGCGGCAAGGGACGGCAAGTCGCCGGCATCATCCTCGACAATTGGCTGCAGGGCCGCCGCCGTGCGATCTGGATTTCCAAGTCGGACAAATTGCTTGAAGACGCCCAGCGCGATTGGGCATCACTCGGCCAGGAAAAACTTCTCGTCCAGCCGCTGTCACGTTATGGGCAGGGCACACGGATCCGCCTTGCCGAGGGCATCCTGTTCACGACCTACGCAACCCTGCGCTCGCAGGAACGGGAGGGCAAGAAATCCCGGATCGCTCAGATCCTCGACTGGGTCGGACAAGAGGCGAGGAGGGACGAAGGCCCGACGGGGATTAGAGAAAGCCAGACAGGGATTGGAGAAAACCCGTCGGGGGCCAAAAAATCTTTCGATGGCGTCATCGTCTTCGACGAGGCCCACGCCATGGCCAATGCCGCTGGCGGCAAAAGCGAGCGTGGCGACGTCGCGCCCTCGCAACAAGGCAAGGCGGGACTGCGGCTGCAGCACGCCCTTCCCGACGCGCGCGTCGTCTACGTCTCCGCGACCGGTGCGACCGCGGTCGAGAACCTCGCCTATGCGCAGCGTCTCGGCATCTGGGGCAGCGAGGATTTTCCCTTCGCCAACCGCGCCGAATTCGTCGCGGCGATCGAGGATGGTGGTGTCGCGGCGATGGAAGTGCTCGCCCGCGATCTCAAATCGCTTGGCCTCTATGCGGCGCGTTCGCTCTCTTATGACGGCGTCGAATACGACCTGCTCGAGCATGAGCTAAGCGACGAACAGATCCGCATCTACAACGCCTATGCCGATGCGTTCCAGGTCATTCACAACAACCTCACCGCCGCGCTCGAGGCGACCAACATCACCAGTGAGTCCGGCACGCTGAACCGCAACGCCAAGGCAGGCGCGCGCTCGGCCTTCGAGAGCACGAAGCAGCGTTTCTTTAGCCATCTCATCACCTCGATGATGACGCCGACGCTGATCGGCGCGATCGAACAGGACCTCGCCGACGGTCATTCGGCGGTCGTACAGATCGTCTCGACCGGGGAGGCGCTCATGGAGCGACGCCTTGCCGAAATCCCCACCGGGGAATGGTCGGATCTGCATGTCGACGTCACGCCGCGCGAGTATGTCGGCGGGTACTTGATGCACTCCTTCCCCACCCAGTTGTTCGAGCAATATTCGGACGCGGAGGGGAACGTCTATTCGCGGCCCGTTCACGACGAAGATGGCAATCCGGTCCAGTGCCGCGAGGCGGTTCGCCGGCGCGACGAAATGGTCGAAAAACTCGCATCGCTGCCGCCGGTCGGCAGCGCGCTGGACCAGATCATCCATCACTTCGGCACCGACACCGTGGCCGAGGTGACAGGCCGGTCCCGCCGCATCGTCAGGAAGGCCGGCCGCGATGGCATCGACCGGCTGGCCGTGGAAAACCGTCCGGGCTCGGCCAACCTCGCCGAAACCCAGAGTTTTATGGATGACGACAAGAGCGTTCTGATCTTCTCCGACGCCGGCGGCACTGGCCGCTCATATCATGCCGATCTTGGGGTCAGGAACCAGAGGCTGCGCAAGCACTATCTGCTCGAGGCCGGCTGGCGCGCCGACAACGCCATCCAGGGTCTCGGGCGGACCCACCGCACAAATCAGAAGCAACCGCCGCTGTTCCGGCCCATGGCCGCGAACGTGAAAGCCGGCAAACGCTTCCTGTCGACGATCGCACGACGGCTCGACACGCTGGGCGCGATCACGCGCGGGCAGCGCCAGACCGGCGGGGCAGGGCTGTTCCGTGCCGAGGACAATCTCGAAAGCCCCTACGCGCGGGCCGCACTTCGCCAATTTTACATGCTGCTGCATCAGGGGAGGATCGAAGGCTGCTCGCTCACGACCTTCGAGACCGTGACCGGGCTGTCGCTGACGACTGACGAGGGCGGGCTGCGTGACGACCTGCCGCCGATCACGACCTGGCTCAACCGCCTGCTGGCGCTGCGCATCGAAACCCAGAATCTGCTGTTCGAAGTGTTCGAACAACTGATGGCGGCGAGAATAGAAGGTGCCATTGCCGCCGGCAACTACGACAAGGGCCTGGAGACCATCACGGCGGAAAGCATCGTCGTCACCGATCGCCGTACCGTCTACGCGCACCCAGTCTCTGGCGCGCAGTCGCATGTGCTCACCGTCGCACGCAAGGATCGAATTCGGCCGCTCAGCCTCGTCGATGCGCTGGCAATCGTCCGGGCGGAACCGCAAGCGATTCTGTTGGTCAATACGCGGTCGAGCCGCGCGGCGATCCGGCTGCCGACGGCGAGCCTGATGCTCGACGACGGCGCGATAGAGCACCGCGTGCGCTTGCTGCGGCCGACTGACGAGCTGCGCTTCAGTCTCCACGCCCTTGCCGAAACCCACTGGCAGCCCGCCGCCCGAAAATTGTTCTGCGACCTGTGGCAGGCAGAAGCCGCCGCCGTCCCGGAGTTCACCACCAGCACCTTTCACATCGTGACGGGTCTGCTGCTGCCGATCTGGCGGCGCTTGCCGGATCATGATTGCCAGGTCTACCGGATCCAGACCGATGCCGGCGAACGCATCATCGGGCGTCCCATTGCGCCGACGCTGGTCGCGACCATGTTCCGCAATCTCGGGCTCGACGATGTGCCCAAGCTCGCGCCGGACGATGCCTGGGCCGGGCTTGTCGACGGACGGATCGGACTGCAACTCGCCGATGGACTGATCCTGCGCCGCAGTCGGATCATGAACGACTACCGTATCGAATTGATCGGCTTCACAGACGCTTTTGTTCCGCGTCTGAAGGCGCTGGGGCTGATCTCCGAGATCATCTCGTGGAAACTCCGGCTGTTCATCCCGACGAGCGAGCAAGGGCCGTCCATCCTCGCCGCGCTCCTCGACCGCCACACACTGGTCGGCGTCACCGACCGCGCGGGAGCGGCGTGAGGGGAGACGATCATGACCGTCTCGGCCTCCGAGCTGGCACGCCGCCTTGGCGAACATGCAGAGGCGGTGTGCCGCGAATATCTCTCCAACGGCCATCGCTGCGGCAACTACTGGATGGTCGGCGATGTCCGCAACACGCGCGGCCGCTCCATGCATGTACGGCTCAAGGCGGTCGGCGCTAAGGCAGCCGGAAAATGGGTCGACGAGTCGTCGGGGGAACATGGCGACCTGCTTGACGTCATCGAGCAGAGCTGTGGTCTGGTCGACTTCCGCGAGGTCGCGGATGAAGCACTTCGCTTCCTCTCCCTGCCGCTGCCACCGCCCCAGCCACCGCTCCAGCCCCTTGGCGCGCAGCGCCAGCCTGCCGCGGCACGCGGCTCGCCTGAGGCCGCGCGTCGCCTGTTCGCCATATCGCATCCGATCGCCGGCACGCTGGCCGAACGATACCTCGCCGGCCGCGGCATTCTGCTCTCCTTGCATGAGCGTGCGCTGCGTTTCCATCCCGGCTGCTACTACCGGGATCTTGTGACCGGCGAGACGCGGACCCTTCCTGCGCTGATTGCCGCTGTCACCGGCTTCGACGGGAAGATCACCGGCCTGCAACGCACCTGGCTTGATCCCTCGGGTCAGGGCAAGGCGCAACTCGCCGATCCACGCCGCTCACTGGGTCATCTCTTGGGCAACGCCATCTGGCTTGGCCTTGAGCCCGGCGCCCCCGCCCCGGTCATGGCCGCAGGCGAGGGCCTCGAGACGATGGCGTCGCTCCGGACGGTGATGCCGGCGCTGCCGGTGGCAGCCGCCACTTCGGCCAATCACCTCGCCGGGCTGACCTTCCCGCCTGGCTGCCGTCGCCTCTACATCGCGGCCGATGCCGACGCCGCCGGCCGGCACGGCATCGAGCGTCTCAGCCAGCGAGCCGGCGAAGCCGGAATCCTCGCCCTGGTGTTGCGGCCGCAGCTCGGCGATTTCAACGACGACCTGCGTCATCTCGGCCCGGCCCATCTCGCGGCATCGTTCAGCGACCAGCTCGTCCCGGAGGATGCCTGTCTCTTCCTGCCACCCGGATGAACGGGTCGGGCCGGCACGCGGGGCGGGGCGGCGTCGCGGTTAGCCTGCAGACATGGCGGTGGCCCCCCAGAGAGGCCGCGCCCGCGGCCTGCCTGAGAGGCGACCCCTGCCACCCCCCGGTCACGGCCGCAACGGCTGCGCCGTCCTCCGCTCGCGCTCCGGCCTTCGGTGCGGCCGCGCCCGGCGCGCGGCCGGGATGCGCTGTCAGGCCGCGATAGGCGCGGCCACAACCGACGGAGACACCGCCATGACCTACGAGCTTCCTCTCGACGACGCCTACGAGCCCTACCACGCCTCCTCGCCGACCGACCGCGTCATCCTCGAACTGCAGATGTACGGCCATCGCCCGCATCAGGACGAACCAGATCCTCGGCCACTTCCCGACGACGAAGTGATCCGGGCCGGCCTCGCCGGGATCGTCGAGACCTTCGCCGGCATGCTTGGCGACACCAGGCTCGAACCCGATCTCGACGACCTGCTCTGGTCCTTCGCAAACGTCTTCCACCGTGCCGCCGAGCGCGTCGCCCGCAGCCTCGACCGCAACGAGGAGGCGCAACGTTCAAGCCAGCAGGAGCAGGACGGCTCGGAGGTGAAGTCCGTCGAGCTGGAGCGGCTGACCGCGGAAGGCATCAGCTATATCGAGCGCCGCAACGTGCTCGAAATCATGCGCGATGAGGCCGCCGACCTCTACGAGGCGCAGACCGGCTCGGCATGGCGGCCGCGCACCGGCTCCAAGGTCAGTCACCAGGCAATGACCGCGTCGGTGATCGACAGCCGCGACTTCCTCGCCGCCCGCCGTCGCGCCGAAAACGAGGTGCTTGTTCCGGCCGGCACCAAGATTGCCTTCGCCGGCGGCCTCGACTGCAACGATCACGACCGGATCTGGGACGCGCTCGACAAGGCCCGCGAGAAGCATCCCGACATGGTCCTGCTCCACGGCGGCAGCCCGCGCGGCGCCGAGCGCATCGCCGCCTGCTGGGCCGAGAACCGCAAGGTCATCCAGATCGCCTTCAAGCCAGACTGGAACCGGCACGCCAAGGCAGCTCCGTTCCGCCGCAACGACCAGCTTCTCTCCGTGGTGCCCTATGGCCTGATCGTCTTTCCCGGCTCCGGCATTACCGACAACCTTGCCGACAAGGCCCGTCGGCTCGGCATCCCCGTCTGGCGGTTCGCGGAGGACGGCGCGTGAGCGCCGTTTTCTTGCAAATCTAGAAAATCCAGATAATATGGAGATCGATAAGGAGTCCAGCCATGCGCCAGTTCACGACGGGGGATCTCAACAAGCAGGTTGGCGACGTCACCGACGTTGCCAGCCGCGAACCCGTTATTCTTACCAAGCACCGGAAACCCCGGTTCGTGCTGATGAGTTACGAGCACTACGAACGGATGCGCATCGGGGGCGATCCCCGCCGCGCATACCGTGTCTCCGAGATGCCGGAGGAACACACGGAACTCTTCGCCGCCGAGATCGACCGATTGGCGCGCGGGGAAGGATACGATGATGAGCGGTAGATTCCTGCCTGGTCAGGTGATCTCCTACCCGTATCTTTGGGCATGGCAACACGAGCGCGGCGAAACGGAAGGCCGCAAGAGCCGGCCCACCTGCGTGGTCATCGCTGTCCGCGGCGCAAGAGATGGCCTGACCCATCTCGCGCTCCTGGCGATAACCACCCAGCCACCAACCAGCGATCGGGTCGGTTTGGAAATCTCCACTATCGAGTGCCGCCGCGCCGGTCTGACCGATCTCAAACGCTGCTGGATCGTGGTTGACGAATACAACTACGATATTGCCGAACGCTCCTGGTACATCGAAGCCGACGGTAAGCCCCTCGGTCGTTTCAGCAAGGCATTCATGATGAAAATCGCAGACGCCTTTATCGAAGCGCGCAGCGAGGGCCGCCGCGTCAGCCGTCTGGATTGACGTTCTCTTTCGCGGCCATGCGCTCGATCCAGGACGTGAGCCTCTGGCTGGCCGCAAAGACCACTAGCTCCAAGCGCGAAGCGCAACTAGCCAGATGCGCGTAGCGCCTCCGGCAGCTGCAGGATCCGGGCGCGCCGGCCTGCGGCCGGCCGGGCTCTCGTCGCGGCGTCCCGCCGCTTCCCGAGCCAGCTTTGCCGTCTCGGCCTTCGGGTGACGATCCCTCGCGCAGGGCCAGGGGAGAGGGCGGCCGGCGCGGGGCGGGGGACGCGGGAGAGAAGGGAAAGTCACCATGTCGATGATATTCATAGGTGGATCACGCGAGATATTCGAGCTGCCGGAACCTGCTATCACTCGCATCGGCGCAATCGTTGCTGCCGAGCACGGCGTGCTGATTGGCGACGCGCCCGGAGCCGATGCCGAGACGCAGTCCCTGCTCGCGGGCTACGGCTACGAACATGTCGGGGTCTTCCATGCGGGCAAGGAACCCCGCTACAATCTGGGCGACTGGGCTGCCTACCATGTCCCGTCTCCTGAAGGCGCTCACGGGTATCGGTTCCACGCTGCCAAAGACCGGGAGATGGCACGGCGCGCCGACTTTGGGATGATGGTTTGGGATGGGGCATCACCCGGGATGGCCGCCAACGTGCTTCGGCTCGCCATCGCGAACAAGCCGTGCGTCATTTACGATCTGGCCAGGGGCAGCATGGCGACTACCTACAATGTGCAAGACTGGTGCGCCATGCTCCGCCATGCCGGTCCGGACATTCTCCGCCGAGCCGAAGCCCGCATGAAGCCGGACGAGCGTCTGGCGTTGCCAGGATAATGTACGCGCGGTCTCCCCGACAGCCGGCGGGTCCGACCCGATAGCTTGATCCGGCCCCGCGCCGCCTACTCCACTTATATGAACGGCCGGAGCCCGCCCCTTTCGAAACCGGCCCACGCGCAGAGCCGCGGGGCGTTGTGCAGAATGATCATCTTGACCCGTCTCGCATCTGAAGCGGGTGCAAGCGTGCTGGCTTGCTTGGTCATCCAACCTGGTTGCGAGGCTCGTCCCCGAGGGGCGTGAAGTTCGCTGCCAGTCGGCTCCGATCTCGAAGCCGCTGTGCCGCCATCCTGATCGCGCAAGGCGGTTCACGCGCCATGCTGCCGTTCGATGTGTTGGCGATGCCGAGGACATGACCCGAGAGGCTGCAGCCTCTTCCTGAGATCCGGCAGCGTTGCGTCGGCGGTCAAGCGATGGCGGCCTGAGTTCTTGTCCATCTGCTGCATCCGGGGCCATTCCCGTTTCATGTCGCCTTTGTAGACGACCGCCTGCTTTGTGCGGTCAACCCCGTTGGGGGTACACTCGGCGAATATTCAGGAAAATTCGATTTCTGTTTTTATCTGCGGGCAGGCGAAGGGCTGCCCGCTATTTTTCGGTAAATAGAATTTTCCAGAATTTTCGCCGAGATGACCGCAGCAGGACGGCCCTCTCCTTTGGCGCCATCGGGAATGGTCCCGATGCAACCGAAGGAGAACTACCATGGCCACCACGATCGCAAACCTCACCACCAAGGCCGACGGCTCGATGGAAGGCATCTTTGCCACGCTCCGGGTCAACGCCCCGATCACCCTGATCCCGAACACCAACAAGTCGCGCGAGGACGCGCCCGACTACCGGATCGTCAACAAGCGCACGGGCTTCGAGATCGGAGCCGGCTGGCACCGCATCTCCCAGCGTTCGGGCGAGGAATACCTCTCGATCAAGCTGGAAGCCCCCGAGATCGGCGTCATCTTCGGCAACCTCGCTCCCGCCCCGGGCGGCGAGGAAAACAAGAAGGTCATCCTCTGGAACAACCCCCAGTGAGGCATCGGTGGCCGGCCCCGCAAGGGGCCGGCTCCCCCGGCAAAAGGAGGTTGCAATGAGTCGCTACACCATCACTGTCACTGGCACCGTCACCGGACAGGGCCGCTCGGATCCAGACGCTG
This sequence comes from Mesorhizobium sp. M0808, assembly GCF_040320025.1. Taxonomy (NCBI): domain Bacteria; kingdom Pseudomonadati; phylum Pseudomonadota; class Alphaproteobacteria; order Hyphomicrobiales; family Phyllobacteriaceae; genus Mesorhizobium; species Mesorhizobium sp. M0808. The sequence continues at coordinate 5,468 of NZ_JAMYOX010000030.1, read as the reverse complement.
TCATCGGCTACGACCCGCCACTTCGAACCTACTTCCTGCAAGCGTTCCCGCACGAAGAAACCGACGAGCCCGCGCTCTGGCTTGGCACCCGCGACCGCGCGTTCGAAACGCTTGAGGATCTTCGCCATGCAGCCATCTCACACGGCTACGACTTAGTCCCGCTGCCGCCTGAATTGGCCGCAAAGCTGGTCGACGACAAAGCTGCAGCCAGCGGGCGTCCGGAGCGGGACGACATCCTCGGCGAGGTGCTGAAACATCTCAACCAACCCAAGTAGGCAACAAAAAAAGGGCCCGCGACGGAGTGTTCCGTCGCGGGCCCTTTTTTTGCGCGTCGCAAAAGAGCCACGAACATCACCCGTCACAGCATGCGATGGAGACTCCAAACCGCCGATTATTCCTTCGGCAGTTTGTGCTTATGAATGCGGATATAGTCCTGGACAGCCTTTCGCAGCAGTTCGGTCATGCTGTGCCCGTTGCTGATCGCCAGCAACTTGAACTGCCGCTGCTCCACGGCCGTCAGGTAGTAACCGCAGCGGATCATCTCCTCCTCGCGAATCTTCTTTCCGGCGATGGGGTCTTTTTTCTGACCCTGCCGCAGCAGCTTGCGGAAATCGGGCCCGACTGCCGGGGACGGCTTTGTCGGTTCCTCCATCGGTGGCGTAGCTTGCTCCTTGATCCCTGACGGCTCGACCTTCTGTGGGATGAACATGCTCGGCAGTACGGGCGGCTGCGTGGAGATCGCCTTCATCATGCGGGCCTTCTTGTCGTCACCGGGTTTCGGCGCGGTTTCTTCACTCATGCCGCGTTCCTTGTGGCTTCGATGAAGGTTTGCAGAAGGTCGTCGAAGACCCCTTCGCTCTCGGCAACCGCCTTTGCGTCAGGCACCTCGGGGCTGTAGAGGGTCTGCCCGGTCTGAAGGTCACGGTAGGCAACGCGATTGTGCAGGACGTGTTCTGCAATCGGCGTGCCGTTGGCCTGGATGATGGCGCGCAGTTCGGTCAGGGCTCGCGCCCTGCCATCGATGATGGTCTGCTTGGTCAGCACGAATATCGCAGGCAGCTGCCTACCCCGGCTCTCGACCGCCAGCGGGATGTAGTGATCCGTGATCTGGATGGCGGCGGTCACATCGTCGAGGGCAAAATAGACCGGCACGACGACAATGTCGGCCGCGAAGAGCCCGGCCATGAGGTTGTCATTTGTGGTGCCTTCCGTATCAATCAACACGACGGAGCGTTCACCGTTGTGAGTGGCTGCCGCGCGGAGGATTTCCTGCGGGGTCATCGCGCTCACTATCTGGAGCGTGTCAGGACAATTGCCAGCGTCGCCCAGCATCTGGAACCAGCGATTCATGTTCTGCCGCCGATCGCCATCGATAAGAGTGACCGAATAACCTCGATGCAGCGCGACGGATGCGAGGGCACGCAGCATCGTCGATTTGCCAGTGCCGCCCTTTGGGATCGCAGCGGAGATGATCATGGGGGCCTCGTTCCGGCGTTGTCTCCTTGTTTCCATGTTAACATGGAAACAAGTCAACATGGAACAATATCACGGTAGAGACATGGTGACATAGTCAACGGGGAAGACTGGTTTGGCAACCCAGGCGCGCACCAATAAGAGCTGGTTCACGGTGCGGTTTTTGCGCAGCTGCTATCTGCAGCGAAGGAATAGGTCCGGTGGCCCATCGACTGCGCATTTCCGACTACGCATCAGTCCTCAACGCATCATAGACACACTACATCAAGTCACGATGGAAACACATCGCGACCGGCCCGCTGCGGTTGACAACTGGGCTGGTGAGAAAGGAACGTCGGCTTTGTCCTTTTCCATCTTCTTTTATTGGCAGGATAGCCTATTTTGTGATACACACAAAATAGGCGGCGCGGCCCTGTCGGGCCTTAGCGCCCGCAAGCGGGCTTGAGAGATGGATGCAGGCGCCCAGAAAGCAGCGGTACAGAACGCGTCACGACGCTACGGCGAGGTGACGCACATCCGATTTTCGGCTGACGAGCTGGCCAACCTTAAAGCCATTGCGGAGCGGGACGGCGTTACCGTCAGCGAGGTCGTGCGGCGTCTTGTGCGGGCAGAGGCCGGGTATCTGCCTATCGCGTCAGAGGCGTTGCGGCCGGCGATCGTGGACATGACCGATCAGCTGCGGCGCGTCGGCGTCAATTTCAATCAGGCCGTGCGCGCGATAAATGACGGCCGTGTTGCCCACGATGAGGATCTTGAACAGGCGCTGGTCGCCGTGGGCAACCTGGTGCGGCAGTTTCGCGAGGAACTGAAGGCGATGACTGGCGGGTCACGCAAGGCGAGGGTGGCCAGGCCATGAGCGGTCGTCTTGCTGGCTACGCGGCCGAAATCGAACGCTATCTTCGAGGCGAGTCCGGCGTGAAGCGTGAGGAGCTGGACGACGACAAGTCCGTCACGGGCGCCCGACGCGAGGTCGGTGAATTCCAGGCGATGAAGAGCTATGAGCGGACCGGTGGCGGCGGACGCCTCGGGCAAGGAGGCGGCTCGACGGCCGGTGGCGGCAGGAGCGCCCATCGTTCGTCGCCGGGAGGATTGGGGGCGGCGGGGAGCTCCATGTCCAGCAGGGCACCGAAGTCCACTGCTGCTGCGAGTTCGCCCAAGGCCGCTAGCGCGCCGATCATGATCTATGGCGTCACGCTCGCCGGTTTCCGGCCGGAAGAGGAGGAGGAAGACTGGAAGCGGCGCGGCGGCGGTGGTCGTGGTGCTGTTCGTCCGAGCGGTACGGCACGAGCGGCGCGGACGGGCTATCAGGCGCGGGCCGTGGCGGCACGGGCAGGCTATGCGGCGGGCGCGCAGCCTGCCGTGTTCAAGGTCATGCCCAATCCGCCATCGACCAAGGAAGCTGCCGCCCGGCTGCTCAATTACATCGGGAAGCGCGAGGACGAAAAAGGCGAGAAACACGACATCGAGATTTTCGACGAGGACGGGCAGGTGCTTGCGACAGGTGCCGCAAGAAAGGCGTTCCTGGAATCGTTTTGCGAGACGTTCGAACCGCCCCTGGAAAACACCAATTTTATCGAGGTTCGCTTCGATCTCGCTAGCGAGGTGACCGATGCCGCCTTGAGCGAGGCGCTGAGCAAGGCCTTCGGGGCAAAACCGTTCATCTATGCGCAGGATGGACAGACGGTGGAGGTTTACGCGCATACCGATGAGCGGGCCGGACCGCTTGCCAAGGTGCTCGCCGGCGGTCGGGAAAAAAATTCGCGCAGCAAGGCGCTCGACAAGATCGAAGCGCGCCTGTCTGAAGCCATGGGCGAGGCGGGGGTGGTCGCCAAGGCAGAGGTAACGGCGGCCGTGAGCCGTGAACCCAAAGCGAAATATTTCCTGCAGAAGTTCATCCGCACCCACAGCCACATCCGCCACGCAAATGGCGAGCCTGTGCCTGCTGTGAAAAGCTCCACCAAGGCGGCGGCTTCGATCTATGAACAATGGCGCCCGCAGTTTTCGGGGCGTGAGCGCCGCAATGCCTATCACCTGCTTTTCTCGGCAAGAGCCGGCACCGATGCCAACGCCGTGATGGCCGCGGCGCGCGCCGTGCTCGAGGAGCGCGCGCCAGGGTACAAGTTCGTCCTGGCGCATCACAACAACACCAAGCACGTCCACATTCATGCAATGGTGCAGGCACGGTCGGCCGACGGCGAGCGCCTGAAATTCTACAAGCCTGATCTCGCAGCCTGGCGCGAGACTTTTGCGGAAAAAGCACGCGAGAACGGCATTGCGATGGTGGCGACGCGGCGCATGGATCATGCGATGACGCGGCCATTCACGAAGGAGCATGCCGGAGCCTACAGCCGCGCCCAGAGCGATCCGCGCTATCAGGTCAGCGCCAGGACGATCGAACGGGTGGAGGCCAAGCGGCAACGGCGTTTGGATGGACAATCGCTTGTCGTGAACGGCGATGCAATCGCTGCCGCATGGCAAAAGACTGTGACGACGATGCGGAGCGCGGGCGTAGTCGGTCAGGCTCTCACGGCGGCGGAGTCGATCGGCAACAATTTTCTGCAGTTCCGTCGCGATCGGACAGGGGAGGGGCAGCCAGTTCCTGCCGGGGATCGCGGAGCTGATCAATCGGGGCAGAAGTCTTTTCTGTCCCATCCCGGTATGAGAGAATTGAATGCACTGATAGGAGATTTGAACATGGCGCAGACCCCCTTGGAAATGCGGCGTCAGATGGCCCGCGTCAATCAGGCTCTCGACAACATGCGCGACACGCTGCCGGCGGCGCACCAAGGGCAGTTCGAACAGTATCGTGAAGAGGTCAACGACAAGATGCACGACCGTCTGGCGCGGCTGCAATTCGAGCGGCAACAGCAGCGTCGTGGTGGTGGCGGTGGCGAGCCGATCCCCGAGCGCGAGGCGCGAGCACGAGACCTTCCAACTCGGGACAATCCCCGCGAGCCGGACGAGCCGCGCACAGGCACCGAGCAGGAGAAGGTGAGAGCCAAGCAGAAGGACGCCAACAAGCAGAAGGCTCAGCAGGCTGAAGAACAGGACCGCAAGACCCAGCGCTCAAATGATAACGATTACGAGCGCTGAGCAGAGATCACTGCCGCCTGCGGCTAAAGAGACCGAGCAGTGTTAGTGACCTCATGTGCCGAGGCCCATTTGGCGCCTACGAGGTTCAGGATGATGGCCACGCAGATTTCACGCCGCGCATGATCTTGAAATCTGCTTTGTGCCGCATTGCAGGATGGACCGAAGCTAAGGCTGTGACAGGCTGGTTTTCAGGTCCGTCCAGGTAACCGCAGCGCCATTGGATCGATCGGTGACGGGCTCAAAGCCCGGTCGTAAGTTTGCTGATCGGGTTAGGGTCCGGACTCATAACCGTCGGTCGACTGCGCTGGCGGCTCTGGTTGCCGTTAATCGCGGGGCGCTGAGCGGGGCTCGATACGATCAACCGAACCTGCGATACTCAAGGCAATCTGTTGGAGTGATGATGCGCATCGTAACCCGTCTCACTGATCGGCTTAAACTGCAGCATCCGATCATCAGCGCGCCGATGGCATTCGCATCGGGCGGGGAACTCGCAGGTGCGGTCAGTTCAGCCGGAGGGCTTGGTCTTATCGGCGGCGGCTATGGCGACGCTGATTGGCTGACGCGAGAGTTCGAGCGATCTGGCAACCGACCTGTCGGCTGCGGCTTCATAACTTGGTCACTCGCCAGGAACCCGCGCCTGCTCGATAAGGCCCTGGAGCGGCGACCAAGTGCGATTTTCCTATCCTTTGGCGACCCGGCGCCTTTTTCGCCGGCGATACGGGCCGCCGGGGTCCCCTTGATCTGCCAGGTCCAGAGCCTCGACGACGCGCGCCGCGCTCTTGATGCCGGAGCCGACATTGTCGTCGCCCAAGGCGCGGAAGCCGGCGGTCACGGTGAGAAGCGAGCGACATTCACATTTGTTCCGGAGGTCGCGAACTTGGTACGGCGACGGGCGCCGGACA
>NZ_JAMYOX010000029.1:0-80324 GCF_040320025.1 Mesorhizobium sp. M0808 | reverse complement strand
TGTTGGAATGTACCTCCTTTTTTATAATACCAGCCTGCAGCTATGGGTCTGCGGGTGGGCTCCGCTTCGGGGCCTCACGCCCCCCAACCACTGGTGGATCACTCGAAGTCCTTGACGTTCTGCAGCGTCACCAGTCCGGCGCCGGTATCCACATTGGCCTCGACGGATTCGCCACGGATGGCCTTGACGACAGTGTCGATGCCAAGCTCACCCATTTTCGCGGGAAATTGAGCTACGCTGGCGTCCTCCGCTCCCGACTTGATCGCTTCGATCTCTCCGCAGCAGGCGTCGAAGCCGACCACTATGAGGTTGTCGTTGGCAATACCGGCATTGCTGATCGACTTGACGGCGCCAGGGATCGGCGGGCCGCAGGCCGAGTAGATTGCCTTGAGATCGGGATTGGCGGTCAGGATGTCTTCGGTCACTGACGTACCAAGCCCCAGCGTGCAGTTGGTTGCACCTTTGCCCACGACATCGACCTTGACGTCGCCCAGTCCCTCCATCATGCCCGTGACCCGGTCGTCCAGAGCCGGCACGCCGGGAACGCCTTGCAGGATACCGATCTTGTCACCGCTCTTGAGCACCGTCTTGAGGTATTCTCCGGCGATCTTGCCGCCATTGAGGTTGTTGGTCGATACCAACGCAGTCTGGCCTTTCCAGTTGGGGATGCTGTTGTCGACGAGAACCACCTTAATGCCGGCGGCCACCGCCTTGTCGAGCGCCGGCGCGACCGTCGGGTCGACCGGGGTGATTGCAAGCCCCTTGACGCCCTGCGTGATCATGGATTCGATCAGAGCGATCTGGCCTTCAATGTCGGTAGCCGCCTGGCCCTGGCCTGTGACCAGTTCGATCTCCGGATGAGCGGCCGCATATTTCTTGGCAGCGTCCTCCAGGGTCGAGTAGAACGGCACCGGGAATTTCGTAATCAGGCCGACCTTGATCTTGTCTGCGGCCGAAGCCGGCACGGAAAACGCAACGGCGATCGCCAGCCCTGCGAACAGTTTTCGGTTCATTGGCATTTTATTCCTCCCTTGGAATTGAAACGCCTCCCGGCGGGAGACGCTTCAGGCATTTGCGGACCGGAAAGGTCCTCAAATTTCGAACGGGTCAGGCTCCAACGATCATGGAAACCAGCTCCTGTTTGTTGTCCTTGGTCGGCACCAGTTCGCCGACCCTGCGGCCCTGGCGAAGCACCACCGCGCGATCGGCGAGTTCGACGACGTGTTCCATGTTGTGAGTGATCAGGATGACGGCATTGCCCTGGTCGCGGAGCGCAGCAACCAGATTGAGCACCTGGCGTGATTCACGCAGGCCGAGTGCGGCGGTCGGCTCATCCAGAATGACAACCTTGCGGGCGAACACGGTCGAGCGGGCCACGGCAACGGCTTGTCTTTGTCCACCCGACATCATGGCGACGACGGCATCCAGCCGCGGCAACGTGACCTTGAGATTCACCAACAGAGCGCGGGTCTCGGCGTCCATTCGGCGCTGCTGTAGAAATCGCAGGCCGCGCGGAAGCCATTGCGGGCCAGCTAACTCGCGACCGGCAAAGAAGTTCAGTCCCGGTGTCAGATTGTCGAACAGCGCCAGGTCCTGATAGACGGTCTCGATGCCGGCGAAGCGCGCATCCGCAGGGGAGCGTATCTGCGTTGGCGCACCATCCAAAAAGATCGCGCCGGCATCGAGTTGGTGCACCCCGCTGATGCATTTGGTTAGCGTCGATTTGCCCGCGCCATTGTCGCCGAGCAGGCCGACGATCTCGCCTCGCCGCACCTCGATGCTAACATCGTCCAGCGCCAGAACTGAACCGAAACGCTTGGTAGCACCGCGTACCGCCAGCACGGGATTGTCCGCGGTGACCGCATGATCGGCGTTGGCCGCAACGGCGCTCATGACTGCCTCCCGGCTTGCAGGACACGCACACGCCCTTCGAGGTAATTGCGCAGCACGTCGGACTCGACCGCTATGACGATGACCACGCCGATGACGATGAGCTGGAAAAAGACATTGACGTTGAGCAGGTTGAGCGCGTTGCGGATAACGCCGATCATGATGGCGCCGATCAAGGCATGGCCGAGGTGGCCCCGACCACCAAGAAAACTGGCGCCGCCAATGATCACCGCCGCGATCGTATCCAGTTCCAGCAGATTGCCGAACAACGGCGAACCGGCGTCCGTGCGGCCGGCAAGGATGACTGAACCGATGCCGGAGCACAGCCCTGAGATGACATAGACCGAAACCAGGACCCAGGACACGGGAATACCCATGCGCAATGCGGCGTCGGGCCGGCCGCCAACGGCATAAATCCAGCGCCCCCAGACCATGGTTTTAGCCATGACGAAAAGCATCGCGGCAACACCGGCAACAACGAAAACTGATCCAGGCAGACCCCAGACCGAGTCGCGGCCAAGCGCATCGATCGAATCCGGCATGCCAGGGATGGCGCGGCCTTCGGCCAGTTGCAGCGCCAATCCCTTGGCGATGCTCAATGTTGCCAGCGTGATGATGAAAGGATGCGGCAGTCGGCCGAAGACATAGAAGAGCCCGTTGATGGCGCCGACCGTGGCGCCGCAGCCAACCATCACCGCGATCACAACGGTGGCGGGGGCGCCGGCATGAAAGCTCAGCGCGCCGACGACGGAAGCCAGTGCAAGGTTCGAACCGACGGAGAGATCGATGCCGCGTGTCAGGATGACCAGATGCTGACCCATCGCGACAACCGAGATAACGGCGGTCTGGCCAGGATGTTGCCGAGATTGCGACCTGTCAGGAAATAGGGCGACAGAAAGCTGAGGACGGCGATCAGCAGCACCAGGATGACGACCGGACCAGCGATCAGCAGCATCAGGCCGAGCGCAAGGCCGGGGACGGCGTCTGGCTTCCTGGATGCTGGCAAAGTGGCCTCGCCGACAGTCGTGCCGCTGTTTCCCGTTTCAGGCAAATTCCCCTCCCCGCCGCAGCTTGTGCGAGCCACGTCGTCAAACACTCAATTCGTGCCTCTTCTTATCGATAAAAAACAACCGACCGAGGCGGGTCAAGTTGTTTTTTATGGATAAAGTTCATGCTAAAAAGGACAAGGTATTGTTCCAAAGGAAAATCCGATGAGAACCGACACCGTCTACAAGAAGGCCTTCAATCGAGCTGCAAATATGCTGCACGACGGGCAACTGGCCGGTGAACTTCCTTCCGAAAATGAGCTTAGACGGCGAATGTGCGTCAGCCGCACAACCGTCCGAAAGGTTTTGCGAGAACTTGTTAACCGCGAACTTGTCACCGAGCGCAACGGCCTCAGGTCGACGGGCCGCCCGGTCAGCGACAACGACTACTATCCGGACGCCGAAACCACGCCTCGCGCCAAGCATGTCGAACAACAGTTCATGGAGTGGATGCTGCGGGGTGACACCAGGCCCGGAACCAGCATCAATGAGCTTGAGCTTGCACGCCAATTCGGTGTTGCGACCAATGGAATTCGCGAATTCCTGATCCGCTTCAGCCGGTTTGGACTGATCGAGAAAAGGCCGAATACAGGCTGGCTTTTCAAGGGTTTCACCGAAGACTTTGCACTTGAGCTCTTCGAGATCCGGGTGATGTTCGAACTGCGTTCGGCACAACTGTTTTCACTGCAGCCGGACAGTTCTCCGCTATGGTCGAAACTCGCCGCGCTCAAGATGGCGCATGCCGACCTGCTGGAGCGAATTGAAGGCCGTTTTCACGACTTCTCCGGCTTGGACAACCGGTTTCACCGGCTCATAAACGAGGCCTCACCGAACCGCTTCATCGATGATTTCTACGACATCATCACGTTCATTTTCCACTATCACTATCAGTGGAACAAGCAGGACGAAAAGCAGCGCAACCTTGCCGCAATCCACGAACACATTGCCTATATCGATGCGCTTGAGAGCCGCAACTCCACTCGGATTCAGGTGGCCTGCCGAGCGCATCTGGCCTCAGCGAGGGAAACACTGATGCGTTCGCTTACGGCATTTGATGAAACGAGCATCAATGCATAACGAAAGACCTCCGCCCATGGGAGGCAAACTCAGCGTGATGCAGGCGTTTTATGATCCGGGCCGAACTGGCGGTGACAAGTTCCCCTTCCAGAAGGGAACCGACGCACCCCTTTGAGATGCGTCGGAAGAAGGTCTAAGCGTGGCGGATTTCGGTTCCCAGCACCTTCAGGCATTCGCGGATGAACGCTGCAAGGGCCGTCCAGCCCTTTGCCGAAACCATCGTGCCATCCACATATGCCTCCGTTGGAGACAGGTCGATATAGGTGCCGCCCGCAAGCGTCACTTCGGGCTCGCAAGCCGCCAGTGCGCCGACCTTCTTGCCACGCACGACGCCGTCCACCGCAATCAGGATCTGCACGCCGTGGCAGATCGTGAAGATCGGCTTCTTGGTTTCGTGGAAGTGGCGCACCATCGCCTGCACGCGCTTGTCGGTGCGGATGTATTCGGGGCCACGACCGCCGGCGCAGTAAACGGCGTGGTATTGCTCCAGCTGCTTCTCAGCGTCGGAGAAGGTCTTGTTGATCAGCGCATAGTGGCCGAGCTTTTCGGTGTAGGTTTGATCGCCCTCGAAATCGTGCAGCGATGTTTTGATCAGGTCTCCGGCGCTTTTGTCTGGGCACACGACGTGCACGGTGTGGCCCACCGCTTCCATCGCCTGCTGGTAGACGAAGATTTCGTATTCCTCGGTGAATTCACCGGTCAGCATCAGGATCTTTTTGCCTGGCATGGTACTTCCTTTCCTGTGACAACGGCCGGGCGAGACCTGGACTCGCCTGGCAGGTTTGAGTTTCTAGAAGGGTGAATCGGGGAAGTAGTCTTCGTTGGCTCTGGCCTGCGTGATGACCGTCAACGGCGGGTACGGGGACATCGGGACAGTCTCAGTCGAACGCCAACAACAAACGGTCGCGGGAATGCTCGATATGGCGACGCATCGCCTGCTCGGCAGCGGCAGGATCGGCCGCAGCGAAAGCGGCCAGGATGGCCTCATGCTCGTCAAGCGCCTCCTCGGTGACGCGCGAATGGAACATCAGGCGGAATATGTGGAAGTGGGTATGCTGGTGCGCCAGTGTCTCGCGCGCGAGTTCGTTGTTGGCGAATTCCATAACCTTGTCATGGAAAATGGCATCCTGGCGGGCGAAGTTGGAATACCGCAGGCGCTCGTCCTTGCCCTCACGGCGCGCCATGACGCCGGCCGATGTCTGAAGCTGTGCGAGCTTTACCTCGTCCATGAGCACCGCTGCCTTGGCTGCACCATGAGGCTCGAGCAGCAGGCGAAGCTCGTAGAGTTCATCGAACCGTCGTTTCGTAATCTGCGGCGCAGCGCGGTAACCGATCAGATGCGTCTTCAGCACCAGGCCTTCGCCTTCGAGCCGGCCGAGCGCCTCGCGGATCGGCGTGTGGGATACGTTGAATTCCTTGACCAGGCTGTCGACGGTGATGCGCGAGCCCGGCGCAATCTTCAGGGACATGAGTTGCGCAAAGATCGCTTCGTAGACGTCCTCAACCAGGCTGCTGGAGCGCTGGATACGCCCGCCGGCGAGGTTCGCTTCGTCTAGACTGGGTAAGTTCATGGCGTGCATGTTTTGCCTCTTGACACATTGAGTTGCTAACACGATGCTCCGGCCAATGCAATCCTATATCCTATACGATTTTATAGAGGATATCATTTGCGGCAGCTAGGAGACAAAGCAATCGAATTTGCAGTGGCCCTGCTGGAACAGCGTGCCGCCCTGGCAGCCCGTGCTTCCTCACCTGCTGAACGGACCGCCAGCGTTGCGGGCGATGGTTCGGCACGTCGATACGCAAACGCGTTGCGAGACGGGTTTTACATCGAACCCGGCCTTTGGGCCGAGTTGAACACCATCTCGCATTCCAATCCAGACATTATCACAGGATGCAGGTCATGAGCCTTTTCGCTGCCCTAAGGCTGCCGCGCGAAATCCTCTTCGGGAAGGGCCAACGCCACGTCATTCCGGTTGTCGCGGCGAGGCTCGGGCGTCGCGCACTCGTCTGCACCGATGAACGTTTTGCCGCAACGGGCCCGTTCGCAGAGATTGTCACTGGGCTGCGAGCCGCCTCGATAGACGTACTGGTGCATGATCGTGTGCTGCCCGACGTTCCTCGGGACACCGTTGCCATCTGCGTCGAGGAAGCACGGAAGTTCGCGCCCGACGTGGTGATCGGCATTGGCGGCGGCAGTTGTCTCGACATGGCGAAATGCGCCGCGTTGCTCATCAGTCACGGCGGTCAGCTCCAGGATTACTACGGCGAGTTCAAGGTGCCCGGCCCGACGCTGCCGCTGATCGCGGTGCCGACGACAGCCGGCACCGGCTCTGAAGTTACCCCGGTTGCCGTGATCTCGGATCCGGATCGCACGCTGAAGGTCGGCATCTCCAGCCCGTATCTGATCGCGGCCGCGGCTATCTGCGACCCTGAGCTGACGATGACATGCCCGCCGGGATTGACGGCAATGGCAGGCGCCGATGCGCTGACGCATGCAATCGAGGCCTTCACCGCCGCCAGGCGTGGGACCGATCCCGGCCTTCCGCAGAACCATGTCTTTATCGGCAAAACCGCCTTGACCGATCACTTCGCCCTGCTGGCGATCAAGCTGCTTGGCCGAAGCCTTGAAACGGCATACCGCCGGCCCTCTGACGAGGACGCCCGGACCGACGTCATGATGGGTGCACTTGCAGCCGGCTGCGCGTTCGGAACGGCCGGCACGGCGGCAGCGCACGCCGTGCAATATCCGGTTGGCGCGATAACCCACACCGCTCACGGATTGGGTGTCGCCACCATGCTGCCATTCGTCATGAAGTACAACAGAACGGCCGCAGCGACCGAGATGGCCGAGATCGCCAACGCGCTCTGCCTCGATGGAAAAGGCCGGACGCCCGAAGAGTTGGCCGACGCGACCATTGGCGAGGTCAGTCGGCTGTTTGGGGCAATCGGGATCACCCCCTCGTTGGCCGAGCTGGGGCTGCCTGCTGACAAGCTCGATTGGACGGCGGAACAAGCGATCGGTATCGAGCGCCTCATCAAGAACAATCCGCGGCCATTCGATTTGGGATCCATGCGACGCCTGGTCCAGGCCGCCTTTGATGGCGACCTCGCCAGCTGCGTCATTTAAACAATCGGGAATATCGAGATGAACACGTTTTCACAGGTTCTGTCGGATGATCAGGGCGTCAGCGACTTCCACACAATTTCGCACGGGCTGTATATTGGCGGCCAATGGCGGCAGTCAGCGGATGGCAGGGTGATTCCGGTCGTCGATCCTTCGACCGAGGCTGTCATCGCCGCTGTGCCCGATGCGACCGTGAACGACGCGGCCGCTGCCGTTGACGCCGCTGCCAAGGCAGCCCATGGCTGGCGGACAACGTCGCCGCGAAAGCGTTCCGAGATCCTCAGACGCTGCTTTGAACTGATGACGGAACGATCCGAGGCGCTGGCGACTCTCATTGCGCTGGAGAACGGCAAGGCTCTGCGGGATGCCCGCGGCGAGATCGCTTACGCCGCGGAATTTTTCCGTTGGAATGCCGAGGAGGCGGTTCGCATTATCGGTGAATTCGGTACTGCGCCTTCCGGCACCAACCGCATTGTGGTCGACTACGAACCGATCGGCATCTGCGTCCTGATCACGCCCTGGAATTTTCCTGCCGCGATGGCGACGCGCAAGATCGCACCGGCACTTGCCGCTGGATGCACGGTGATCCTGAAGCCGGCCAGTGAGACCCCGCTTACCGCATACGCGCTGGCCGCGCTCTACCAGGACGCAGGCGTTCCACCAGGGGTGGTCAACGTCCTGACAACCTCCAGTCCCGGGCCTTTGACAGCCGCCATGCTGGCCGATCCGCGGGTGCGCAAACTCTCCTTCACCGGTTCGACGGGTGTGGGTCGCGCTCTGCTGGCAGAGGCTGCCAGGCATGTGATCTCATGTTCCATGGAACTCGGCGGCAACGCACCGTTCATTGTGTTCGACGACGCCGATCTCGAAGCGGCGCTCGATGGCGCAATGGTGGCCAAGATGCGCAACGCCGGCGAGGCCTGCACGGCCGCAAACCGCCTCTACGTCCAATCTGGCATCTACGAAGCCTTCTGCGAGGGCCTCGAGAAGCGAATGTCGTCGCTCAAGGTCGGCGCCGGCACCGACCCGGACACGGAATGCGGGCCTATGATCACGAAAAAGGCGATCGAGAAGATAGACCGCCTTGTCGTCGACGCGGTCACACGCGGCGCGCGGGTCTTGTGCGGCGGCTCAGTCCTGTCCGGACGTGGTTTCTTCTACCCTCCGACAGTGCTTCGCGACGTGCCAGGCGACGCAAAGATGGCGCATGAGGAGATATTCGGGCCGGTGGCGCCAATCTCCAGCTTCGAAACGGAGGCCGAGGTCATCGGGCGCGCCAATGACACCGAATATGGGCTTGCTGCCTACATCTACACGCGCGATCTGGCGCGCGGCATGCGGGTGGCCTCGCGGATCGAGGCCGGGATGATTGCTCTCAACCGCGGCCTGATGTCCGATCCGGCAGCTCCCTTCGGCGGCGTCAAGCAAAGCGGGCTCGGCCGCGAGGGAGGGCAGCATCACGGCATTGCGGAATTCATGGAGGCGAAATACCTCGCCATCAGCATGTGAGCAGAAGAATGCAAGGCGATCCCTTTCGCATCCGCGACCACGTCGCGGATTTTGACGAAATCGTGCAGGACTTCGTTGATCGCAGCGAGGTCGCCCGCGCCACCATTGCGATGACCGCTGACGTGGCCTACGGACCGGATCCGACCGAGACCATGGACCTGTTCTTTCCCGCGGGCAAAAGAACGGCGCTTCCGGTGCACATCTTTGTCCACGGCGGCTACTGGAGAATGTTCTCCAAGCGCGACTATTCATATATGGCGACGACGATTACCCGGGCCGGGGCCATTGCCGTCATCCTTGATTATGCTCTGATGCCCAAGGTCCGAATGGCGAGGATCGTCGACCAGGTGCGCCGGGCCAAGCAGTGGGTCCTGGCCAACATCGCCGATCATGGCGGAAGCCCGGCGGCCCTGACCGTCAGTGGCCATTCGGCTGGAGCCCATCTTGCAACGTTCCTGTTCGATGGGGCGCACACCCCCTCGAATGTAAGGGCAGCCCTTCTGTTGAGCGGGCTCTACGATTTGAAGCCGCTCCAGGATTCCTTTCTCGCCAACGAGATTGGAATAACCGACGAGGAAGTCGCCATGTTCACGCCGCTCGCCTGTCGGCATGATCCTCAAACCAAGGCGGCGGTTCTGGTCGGAGCCAATGAGACGCCACCCTTCCATCAGCAAGCCGATCGATTCAAGGCAAGCTTGCTGCGGCAGGGATCGTTGGTAACGTCGCATGTGCTCCCGAACCGCAACCACATGGACAGTGTCAGAGATCTCGGCGTGCCGGGGACCGGGGCTGCCGATTGCCTGGCAAAACTGATCGCCAAGGCCTGCTGACTAACTCGGGTTCTCCAGGCGATTTGTTTTGCGCCACTCCTCGTACTCCCCGCGGGCATCGTCATGCAGCGGATAGTAACGTTGCAACGGGCCGCCCTCCATGAGCTTCACTCGTGAGAATTCCTCCCAATCATGATGCTTTTGTGATTCTTCGATCACCTTCGGGGCCATCACGACGGGAAGCACCACCACCCCGTCGTCGTCGGCGACAATGATATCGCCGGGGATCACCGTGACACCGCCGCAGGCAATCGGAACGTTGACGGCATTGGGATAGATGCTGGTCTGCACATGATAGTTTGGCGTCCAGCCGCGCAGCCATAGGGGCAGATCGAGCTTTTCGACATTGGGCCGGTCGCGCATGCACCCGTCGATGACGATACCCGCCCCGCCCCTGCCCTTGAAATACGTCGACATCATATCGCCGAAGACGCCCGAGCTCATATCGCCGCGCCCGTCGACCACGACCACATCGCCCTCCTGCGCGTGATAGAGCACGTGCCGGTGCAGCTGTGTCTCCGGATCGGCATATTCTCCTTCGGTGAAGAGGTCCGGCCGCTGCGGCAGGAACTGCAGCGTCAGCGCCGGCCCGACGATCGACTTCCCGTGGTTTTGCGCCACGGGACCGACCATGTGCGGATTGCGGAAGCCCATGTGGCCAAGCGTGCCGGCTACCGTCGCGGCGCCGATCTCCCTTAGCGCGTCGATCAGGTCTTTAGGCGGCCGCATGATGTCGGAAGTATGCGTCATTGTGGACTCCGATTGAATGGAACTACCAGTTCGTAACAGAACCATCGCGGCGCTTAAGGTGAGGCGCTTCCCAGAAACGCAAACTCTGCGCCTGGACCGCAACTTCGTTGACCTCGACGCCGAGTCCCGGCAGATCGCCGACCGGGTAATCGGTCCCGTCGAGCCGTGGTTGCACGGGGAAGAAGTCGGAATTGTCGAAGCCCAGCTTTGTTTCGGGTGCCCTGGTCTCGAGCCACGCGAAGTTGGGTACCGCGGCAGCGAGATGCACGGTCGCGGCCGTGCACACTGGGCCAAGCGGATTGTGCGGCATCAGGTCCACATAATGCGCCTCGCTCCAGCCAGCGATTTTCATCGCCTCGGTGAGCCCGCCGACATTGCAAACATCGATCCGGTTGAACTGATGGATGCCGCGCTCGATGTAGGGCAGGAACTGCCACTTGCTGGCAAATTCCTCGCCTATGGCAAAGGGGATTTCGGTCATCGTGCGCAGCGATTCATAGGCCTCCGGCGTCTCGGCCCGTATCGGCTCCTCGAGGAAATCAAGCACGCCGCGACCGAGCTTGTTGCAGAAGCTCGCGGCCTCTGCCACCGACAGCCGATGATGATAGTCGAGGCCGAGGACCACGTCGTCGCCCAGCGCCTCGCGCGCCTTGTTCAGCATACCCGCGGTAGCGCCGATGGACTCGCGCGGCTCGAAGATGTCCTTGCTGTTTTGCCCGAAGGGGAAGAAGCGGATCGCCTGCCACCCCTGCGCGCGAAGTTCGCGGGCCCGTTCGATGGCAACGTCGCCCTCGGCCTCGTCGCCGGTCGAGGCAAAGGTGGGAATGCGGTCGCGCTGCTTGCCGCCCAGCAGCTCGTAGACCGGCACGCCCAGCGCCTTGCCCTTGATGTCATGAAGGGCGATGTCGATGGCGGAAATCGCCGCCTGAAGGACTCGCCCGCCTTCGAAGTACTGGCTGCGGTAAATCTCCTGCCAGATCCGCCCGATCTGCATCGGGTCGCGGCCGATGAGAAACTCGCGATAGTGCTCGACCGCGCCGGCCACGGCCCTCTCGCGACCGCTCAAGCCGCTCTCGCCCCAGCCGAAGATGCCCTGGTCGGTCTCGACCTTGACGAGCAGCTGGTTGCGCGTTCCTACCCACACCGGATAGGGCTTGATCGCGGTGATCTTAAGCTTCTCAGTCATCCACGCCCACGTTTCACGCGCATTCGCCCTATCTCAGTTGGCCTTGAGGGCCATTTCAGTTTCGCCATCGAACAGATGCATCCGCTCCTGGTCGAACTCGAGCCAGATCTGCTCGTCGGGCGCGACGGCAATGTTCGGCGGCACGCTGACGTTGACGATGGCGCCGGACAGGAACGCCTGAACGAAGGTGACGTCGCCGGTCGGCTCCACCGTATAGGCCTTGGCCGGGACGCTGCCTGGCACCGCACTCTTGTGGAGCTTGATCGTCGAGTGACGTGCGCCGAGCACGACTTTCCGGGTCGTCGCTTTCGCGACCTTCTGGGCATTGCGCGGCGAGAGCTCAAGGCGCCAGCCCTCGGCGCCGGTCAACACCGTGTTGCCGTTTGCCATCGATGCCTGCAGCGGAATAAGGCTCATCGCCGGGCTGCCGATGAAGCTGGCCACGAACATGTTTACCGGATGGGCAAAGACCTGCGCCGGTGAATCGTATTGCTGCAGGTAGCCGCCATTCATCACCGCCATCTTGTCAGCCATGGTCACGGCTTCGAGCTGGTCGTGCGTCACATAGATGATCGTCGCCTTGAGGTCCTGGTGGAAACGCTTGATCTCCGACCGCATCTGCACGCGCAGTTTGGCATCGAGGTTGGACAGTGGCTCGTCCATGAGGAACACTGCGGGGTCGCGAACGAGGGCACGGCCAAGAGCCACACGCTGCTGCTGCCCGCCCGAAAGTTCGCGCGGCTTGCGCTCGAGCAGGTGCGTCATGTCGAGCACTCGCGCCGCTTCCTTGACCTTCTTGTCGATCTCGTCCCTGGGGAGTTTGCGCATCTGAAGCGGGAACGCCAGGTTCTTGTAGACCGATTTCTGCGGGTACAGCGCGTAGTTCTGGAACACCATTGCGATGTCCCGGTCCTTGGGGTCGAGGTCGTTGACCACGCGCTCGCCGATGATGATGTCGCCCGATGTGATCGGGGTCAGCCCAGCGACGAGATTGAGCGTGGTTGTCTTGCCGCAGCCTGAAGGGCCGACGAGCGCAACGAACTCGCCGTCATTGACCGTCAGCGAAACGTGGTTGACAGCTTTGAAGCTGCCATAGCTCTTGACGAGATCTTGGAGGACCACGTGGGCCATCGGCAACTCCCTAGTGCTTGACCGCGCCTTCCGTAAGGGCGCGTACAAAGTATCGTTGCAGGACCAGGAACAACACCACGACGGGCACACTCATTATGAAGCTGGCCGCCATCAGGCCCGGAAAGTCCGTCGTATTTTCCGAGAAGAAGCGTTGGATGCCGACCGGCAGGGTCAACTGCTCGTTCTTGGAGAGGAAGGTGTAGGCGTAGATGTACTCGTTCCACGCGCCGATGAAGGAATAGATTGCGGTGGCGATGATCCCCGGAGTCGAGAGCGGCATCACGATCATGATGAAGGCCTGGAACCGTGTTGCGCCATCGATGCGCGCCGCCTGCTCAAGCTGCACCGGGATATTGTCGTAAAAGCCCTTGAGCAGCCAGATCGCCAGCGGCAGGCCAAAGGTGAGATAGGTGAGTATCAGTGAGCCATGCGTGTTTATCAGACCGATCGCGCGCATCAGGATGAAGAGTGGCACGAGAAAGATCACCGCCGGGAACATATTGCGCAGCAGCACGGCAAAGAACAGGAAATTCCGGCCGGGGAAACTGAAGCGCGAAAACGCGTAGGCCGCTGGGACAGCCACGATCACCGAAAGGATTGTCGTGACGGTCGACACGAAAAGGCTGTTCCAGAAGAAGCGGAGGAAGTCCTGGCCGACGCTGTTCTGCGGATCGAGCAGTTTCTGATAGCTGGCGAGGGTAGGTTCGTCCGGCCACCATTGCGGCGGGAATTGCGTCGCCGCGAATCCGGACTTGATCGAGGTGATCAGCATCCAGATCATCGGCAACGCGGTATAAAGCAGCATGAACACGAGGAATATGCGCCCGGCCCACCGCCATCCGTCGACGCGCATGCGGCGACGGGTCTGGGCTCGAGGGGCTGTCTCGGCAATCGTGCTCATGCGCTCCCCTCTTTCGGCTCGTTGCCGCTTAACGCACGGACGTAGAAGTAGCCCAGCGTCATCAGCGTGAGGAACAGGAGCACCGAATAAGCCGATGCCACCCCCCAGCGCTGCCGTCCGAAGGCGAGCTCATAAATGTGGGTTATCCAGATATGCGATGCGTTCGACGGCCCGCCGCCGGTCATGATCCAGGGGATGATGAAGGAATTGAAGTTGGCCACCGCGAGCAGCAGCATCGTCACCACCGAGACGTTGCGCAAGTGCGGAAAGGTGACGTGCCAAAAGCGCTGCCATGCATTGGCACCATCGACTTTTGCGGCGCGTAGCAATTGGTCGGGGACTGTCTGCAGGCCGGCCATCATCATGATCATGGCAAACGGAAACTCGCGCCAGATATTGACGACGATCAGGGAGGGCAGCACCGTGCTGACATTGTCGATGAAATTCGGCGGCTGGTCGGCCAATCCGAGGCCGACCAGCACCGCGCCGATGATCCCGAAGTCCGAATGGTAGATCCACTTCCAGATATAGGAGGCGGCCACTGCGCTGATGACCCAAGGGATGATCAGGATAGCGCGCAAGACACCACGGCCGATGAAGTCGCGGTGGAGCGCCAGCGCCGTTGCAAACCCCAGGACAAAGGAGATGAAAGTGGACCCCAGCGTCCAGATCAGTGTGTTCCAGGTGACCTTCCAGAACACCTGACTGGTGAGGATCGTCGTGTAGTTGTCGAAGCCGATGAAGGTCTTGTCGCGGAGCTGCAGACCAGGCGGTGTCTTAAAGAACGACAGCTCGACCGTGTAGTAGATCGGATAGGCGATGACGATGAGCATCACGGCGATCGCCGGGAGCACATACGCGTAGTCCGCGCGATGCTCCCAGATCTTCCGCAGCGTGCCGGACCAACCGGGTTGCAATCTTCGGCGAGCCTCGGCCTTGCCGGTCACGATCGTCACTTGTGGCGTGCCCTTATTCTTCGGAACGAGGCGGCTGCGCCAGCGGCGCAGCCGGTCAGGTCGTAGGTCAGGCTTGGACTAGAGTCCGCCCATCACGTCTTTTACCTTCTTGGCCGCGTCCTCCGCTGCCTCGTCGACGGTCATCGCTCCGGTCAGGGCATTCTGCAGCATGTCCGGGATGATGATGTTCATGATCTCGGGGGCCTGCGGCAGCGCTGGGAACGGAATGCCGTATGGCAGCATCGAGGTCGTGACATCCAGGAACTTGATGTTGTCCAGACGTTCCTTCATCCACTTGGTTTTGAAGCCGTTAAGGTTGCCTGGGTTTGATCCGGCGTAGGCCATCTTCAGCGACCACTCAGGGCTCGTCCACATGCAGATGATAGCCTTTGCAGCAGGCTCGTCTACCTTGCCGCCCTCGACATATTCGGGCTTCAGGATGTGAATGTTAGAGCCGCCGAACACGACGGCGCGCTTGCCGTCGGGGCCAGTTGGAATCAGGCCGTAGCGCATGTTGTCGATGACCGTCTGCGCCTTGTCCTTGTCGGTGCCCGTCGCCTTTTTCTGCAGGTCGAGCATGACGTTGTAATCGGACGGGTGCGAGATCATCATGCCGAGCTGGCCGGCGACGAACAGGGGCTGGTTATCGGCCTGCTGGTTGGTGAGCGCCGAAACCGGAACCGACTTGTCGCGAACATACATGTCGTAGGAGGCTTGCAGCGCCGCCTTGCTCTGCGGGCTATCGAGCTGGACCTGCTCATAGGTCGGATTCGCGGTGGCTTCGTCGAAGACGCCGCCGCCATAGGCCCACAGCTGTGGCATGAAACGGTACGGCGTATTGCCGGCATTCTTGCGCGCCACGAGGCCGTAGCCGGCAATGCCGAGCTTGTCGTGGATCTGCTTGGAATATTTGACGACATCTTCCCAGGTTGCCGGAGCCTTGTCCGGATCGAGGCCCGCACGCTTGAAGATGTCGGCGTTCCAGATGAACGCCATCGTCTCGTTGTTGGTCGGAATGCCGTAGGTCACGCCCTCCCAGGTCACGGCCTTCATGGCGCCGGGCCAGAAATCCTCGGTCGAATACCCCACATCCTCTGGCTTGAGCGGCTGCAGATAGCCCTTTGAGGCGAACTCGGTACCACCCAGGATTTGCAGGCGGACCGCCATCGGCGCGGCATTGCCCAGGAGCGCCGTGCGGAACTTGTCGAGAAGGTCGTTATAGGTGAGGGCTTGTTCCTCGAGCTGGATGTTCGGATATGTCTTGCGGAAGGTCTCGAAGAAATCCTTGTAGTACTGGCGCAGGAGGTCGGGGTCGCCCTCGAACACGCCCTGATACCAGAAAGTCAGTCGCCCCTTGTAGTCGAGCGGGGTAACCTTGGCGCAATCGGCAGCCGTGTCAAAATCCTGTGTGCCCGCAATCGAGCGCACATATTCCGGCGACCACTTGCTCAGGTCGACCGGTGGCGCACCCAGCGCCGAAGTAGACGTCAGGGATGCCATCAAAGCAGTGGCGACAGTGCCGCGCAGGACGGCACTGCCGAGCGCAATTCTCGTCATAGGTATCCTCCCTGGTTCTCCCATGCCGCCCTAAAGCGGTCCTTGCTCGTTTCGATCGCGAGGATGCCTCTTTCAACTCAGTGTATCCTCTCGATCGCTTGGTACGTTTTCAGATCATGGATTGCCTGTCAACGCGCCAGATCGTACATTGTTTGCGAAAGCCGTGTGTGATACCGGGCAAAGTATGTATTAAATTGGGGAGCCGGCCTTGGCCGAAATAAGCGATTTCAAAGCGATGCCACCGGTGGGGACCGATCCCATCGGGGCCTCCAGCGAGGGCGCCTCGCTTTATGAATTGATCAGAGAAGATATCATCGAGGGACGGCTCGCCGCCAACGAACGGCTTGTCGTCACCGATCTCGCCCGGCGTCACGGCACTTCGACCAATCCTGTGCGCGAGGCCCTGCAGTTGTTGCGCGGCGAAGGGTTTGTCACCTTTGTCGCCAACCGCGGGGCGCGCGTCCGACCCATTGATCAAGATTTTGTCCGGGATATCTACGAGATCGGTGTTCTGATCGAGCCAGCCCTGACACGATGGTTTGTGAATATGGCTACCGGCGAGGACATCGCCGAACTCGAACGTCTCCAAGGCCTGATCGAAGAGAACAATTTCGCCGACACATTCAGGCATAGTGAGCTGGATACCGCTTTCCACACCGTGATGTACCAGCGGCACTACAACCGCCACGCCGCCGAGCTTTGGTGGAAGCATCGCGAAGTGCTGCGAGCCGTGAGCCGTCGTTTCAATTTCACGCTGGCGCGACGTGCCGCGATCATGCGCGAGCACCGCGAACTCATCGCGCTTGTGAAGGCGGGAGAGGCCGACAAGGCGGCCGAACTCGTTTCCCGCCATGTCGAGGGTTCGGGCCGGCATATTCTCGAACAGATGCGAGCGCGCAACGCCGCTCGGGCCGGATAGAATGTCCAGTCCAGAACATCGTTAGCTGACCATTTTCAGGCAAAGGTAGTTGAGATGAAAATCACGAGCATTCGGCCGTGGCTGATCAAGTCCGATGCTTCCTACTGGGGAGAGTTCCTGTTCGTCGAAGTGACGACCGACGAGGGAGTGAGTGGCTGGGGAGAGATCACCACCACGACAAGGCTCGCCAACCGCGCCCTCTGCACGATCCTGCGGCAGATCGGCGTCGCCGTGACAGGCGAGGATCCGGCGCATATCGAGCATCTCTGGCACAAGATCTTCCGCAGCTTCACCTACATGGGAAGCCGCGGCGCCGCCGTCGAATGCGTGAGCGCCATCGATATTGCCCTCTGGGACATCCGGGGCAAAGTCCTCGGCAAGCCGATTTACGAGCTGCTTGGCGGGCCGGTACGCGATGAAATCGCGCTCTACACCCATCCCAACCAGGCCAAATTCACCAGCAAGGAGGCTGTGGTCCGCGAAATTCTTGACATTGTCGAGTCCGGACACACTGCGCTCAAGTTCGATCCCTACCCCCACCAGGGCCGCAGCGCCGATGGCCTGCCCCGCGAACAGCGAGACGGCTACCTCGATGGCAGCATGACTCGCAAGGACGAGCGCGAAGCCGCCGAACTCACGGCTCTGATCCGCGAAACGGCAGGACCCGATGTCGACATTCTCATCGATGCGCACGGCCGCTTCGATGTCCCCACCGCCATTCGCCTGTGTCGGAGCCTCGAGGAGGCCGGCCAGATCGACTGGTTTGAGGAGCCCTGCCCGCCCGAGAGCCTTAACGCCCTCAAGCAGGTGCGTGAGAAGGTCAATACCGCCATCTCGTGGGGCGAGCGCGGCCACACGAAGTGGGATTTCGTGCCGGTACTCGAGAACAGGCTCGCCGACTACATCATGCCCGACGTTACCTGGACCGGCGGCATTACCGAACTCAAGAAGATTTCTGCGCTGTGCGAAGCCTACTACGTGCCGGTCTCGCCACATGACGCCGCGGGACCGATCAACGTGGTTGCGGGAGCGCAGGTGATGATGACCGTTCCCAACTTCTACAAACTCGAAACATCGGAATGGAACCTGGGCAAATACGATCACCTGATCGACAGACCACTCGACGTTTCGAACGGCAGCCTCAAGCTGACGTCGAAGCCTGGTCTCGGTATTGAGATGGACCGCGACTACTTGCAGGCCCACGAGATTGAGCTGGGCTAGCAACACTCTATGCCGGCCCAGGGTGCGGGACGACAAGCCGAAAACGAGGATAAGTCATGGCAAAGACAGGTGGCGCCGACGAAGCGCTCAATCGGGTAAACGCGAACTCCAAGCCATCCCAGCTTCGTATCACCGACATGCGGGTAGCCGAAATCGTCGGCGCGCCGTTCACCTCGACCCTGCTCAAGATTTACACCAACCAGGGCATCGTCGGGCTTGGCGAGGTGCGCGACGGCGCCAGTGCCACCTACGCGCTGATGCTGAAGAGCCGGCTGCTTGGCGAGAACCCTTGCGACATCGACCGCCTGTTTCGCCGGATCAAGCAGTTCGGTGGCCATGGCCGGCAAGGCGGCGGCGTCTCGGCGGTCGAGATCGCGTTGTGGGATCTCGCCGGCAAGGCCTATGGCGTTCCCATCTACCAGATGCTCGGCGGCCGGTTTCGGGAGAAGGTGCGCGTCTATTGCGACACCGACGCTACCGTGCCGAGCGGCACCGAGACCGGCAAGCGCCTCAAGCAGCGCATGGCGCTCGGCTTCACCTTCCTCAAGATGGATCTGGGGCTGATGCAGATCGCGGATGTACCCGGTGCGGTCGTCTCCCCTGCCGGTTCACTTGAAGGGTACCGCATCCATCCCGGCCGCGGCCCGGTCAAGACCATGGAGGAGCGGCGCGCCCGCAATGCCGCTTACGATTCGCATAACGTCCCCCATCCGTTTACCGGCCTCCACTTTTCCGACAAGGGCCTCGACCTGCTTGAACAGTACATTGCCGAGGTTCGCGATGTTATCGGCATGGATATTCCGCTCGCCATTGACCATGTCGGCCACATCTCGCTGCAGGACGGCATTCGGCTCGCCAGGCGGATTGAAAAATACGTGCCGGCCTGGCTCGAGGATGTGATCCCATGGCAGTACACCGAGCAGTTCCGGCAACTGCAGGGCGCCACGACGGTGCCGATCTGCACCGGCGAGGACATCTACCTTAAGGAAGGCTTCGAGCCTCTGCTCAAGAGCGGCGGCCTCTCCATTATCCACCCGGACCTGCTCACCAGCGGGGGCATCCTCGAGACCAAGAAGATCGGCGACATGGCCCAGGACCACGGCGTCGCAATGGCCATCCATATGGCCGAAAGTCCAATCGCCGCAATGGCCGCGGCACATGTCGCGACCGCGACCGAAAACTTCATGGCGCTCGAATACCACTCTGCCGATGTCGACTGGTGGGACGATATCGTCGCCGGCGTTTCCAAGCCGCTCGTGAAGGACGGCTTTATCACTGTTCCGGACAGACCGGGTCTGGGGATTGACGACGTCGTCGACGAGGTGATCTCGAAGCATCTGCAGCCGGGTGTCACCGGCATCTGGCAGCCTACGGATCATTGGGACAACGAGTATTCCTGGGACCGCACCTGGAGCTGAGGCGAAAAGCACCGAAGATGAAGATCACCGACCTCCGCTGCGCCGTGATCGGCAAACATCCCATCGTCCGCATCGTTACCGACGAGGGCCTCTATGGCCTTGGCGAAGTCGAGTTCACCAAGACCTACCTCAAACCCTGGGTGCTGCATTTCCGCGAGGCGCTGATCGGCGAGGACCCGACCGACGTCGAGCGGGTGATGCTGAAGATCCGCCAACGCGGCTCTTTCAAGCCCTATGGCGCGGCGGTAAGCGCTATCGAGCATGCGCTGTGGGACATTGCCGGCAAGGCTGCAGGCGTGCCGGCCTACAAACTGCTCGGCGGCAAGGTGCGCGACAAGGTGCGCGTCTATAACGGCTCGATCCGCCAGAAGCGAACGGGGGACCGGCCGGAGGATTACGCCGCTGACGTGAAATGGATGATGGAGCAGCCGCAGAATTTCTTCATGATCAAGCAAGGGATCTCGTTCCACTCCAACATGAAGGATACCATCGAGGACTTCCATTACGGCGTGAAGCAGAATAAGGCTGGCTACCACGGTGCCATGGATCAGGGCGTCATCAGCGAGCGCGGTTTCAACCACATGCTCGACTGCGTGATCGCGATGAAGGAAGTGCTGGGCGACAAGGTCAGCCTGGCGCTCGACTGCGGCCCGGGCTGGATGCTGTCCGATGCGATCAAGTTCGCTCGCGCGGTCGAGAAGTACAATTTGATGTGGCTCGAGGACATGCTGACCGGCGACTATGTGCCGTGGGTCAATCCGCAGGCCTATCGGGAGCTGACCACCGCCACCTCGACGCCAATTCATACCGGCGAGCAGATATACCTGCGGCACAATTTCAAGGAGCTGATCGAAACGCAGGCGGTGCGGGTCATCGGCCCCGATCCGGCCGATATTGGCGGCATTGCCGAGCTCAAATGGGTCGCCGAGCACGCCTGTATGCACTCGATCCTGATGGCACCGCACGGCACCGCGAACGGCCTTCTCGGCCTCGGCGCGCTGATCAATGTCTGCGCCACCCTGCCCGCCAACTTCATTGCCTTCGAATACCCGAGCGCCTCCGACCCCTGGTGGGAGGACCTCGTAATCGGCCTGCCGTCGCAGATCGTGAAGGACAGCATGGTGGACTTGCTGGAAGCGCCGGGGCTGGGCCTCGACATCGACGCCGAAGCAGCCAGGAAGTATCTCCGGGAAGAGGATGCAGGCTTCTTCGACTGAACCATCCTTCTTGCGCCACCCAGCACCACGCGGACCGCTTCACGCAACCTGTCATCCGGAATGACCGGTTCGTGATCTCTACCTCACCCCATGCGCCCATCCCGCGCAGCGGGTCGTCTAATCGCTCGACCGTCAAGGGGTGAGTGCAAGGCGGCCGTCCTTTTTGCCGATGCTCGTTCGCATGCCGGGTACAGGGTCGTCTACGCGGTCGATGCAAAGCTGATCGCCGCAGGATGAGTTTCGCTGGTGAGATCTTCCTATGTTCGTTACGCACTCTGCTAAGGAGGCAGTTGCTTCGGTTGCTTCCCGCTTCGCGGAATGATCTCAGCCACGTCCCGGCAGGGACGGCTCGGTGCGTCCTGGAAGAACGCTATCGGTTGAGTGAAGAAATCGTCGCAGGCATATGCAGATCAGGCGGCGGCGGGTATTCCTCCGTGCGGATCGAATAGCTCGCCCGTCCGGAGCATCGCATGCATGATCACTGCCAGCTTGCGCGCCAGGGCCACGGCCGCTCGCTTGAAGCCGAGCCGTTCTTTGAGCTCCAACGCCCAGGTTCGCAGGGTGCTGGTATCCGTCGACCGGTTCAGAATGACCGCGGCCGCCTCGTATAGCAGTCCGCGCAACTGATTGTCGCCACGGCGCGAGATATGGCCGTCATGATCGACCTCGCCGGACTGGTAGCGCCTTGGCGTCAGGCCCACCCATGCGCCCACGGAGCGAGAGTTCCTGAAGTTCGCCGGATCCTCCACGGCTGCTGCAAAGGCGGTGGCTGTGACGGTGCCTACACCGGGCACTGACATGAGCAGTCGGCAGTGCTGGTCGTTATGCGCCATCGCGGCCAACTGCTTGGTCAGCTCTGCTGTCTGGTGTCGGATATCACTCCAGGCCCGAAGCATTGGCACGACGATCCGCGCCAGCTTTTCCTCGCCCTGCAGAAGGTTGCGAACGTTGCGCTCGAACACGCTGCCGGCCCCTTTGGGCACAACAAGGCCGAACGTCTTCATCAATCCGCGGATCTGGTTGGATATCTGCAAACGCATCTTGAGAAGCTGGCGCCGCGCGGTGATCAGAGTGCGAATCAACATGCTGTCAAAACCTTTGACCCGAACCTCTCGGTAGAAGCCGACCTCGGCCAGATGTGCCAGGCCATCGTGGATGCCGCCGCGATCCCCTGCGCGGGATACACGGCCTACCAGGCACTGTTCGCAAGGCACGGCTCGCGGCGGGTCAGGCCATCCTAATCCAGGGCGCCAATGGCGGTGTCGGCGGGTTCGCTGTCCAGCTTGCGCGCCAGGCTGGAACCAGGATTGTCGCGCTTGCCAAGCCCGAGCACCACGATGCGGTTCGCAAGCTCGGCGCCGAAATCGTCTTCGACTATCGGGACGCCGATCTGGTGGCCAAGGTTCGGGCTGAAGCGGAAGGCAGCTACAGCATCGACATCATGCTTGAGGTGGCCAATCCCGGCGACGCGCTCAAGTCTTTGGGCTTCATCCACTACAACGGCCAACTCCTGTCGATCGATCCGCTGCCGGTCATGGCGAATGTGCCGCCATATACGCGGCATCCGTGCACGAGGTGGCGTTGGGCGGCGCGTATTTCTCCGGTCATCTGCCGACCCAGCGTGATTTCAAGACGATTGGCGATGAGCTGATGAGGCGGCTTGCGGCCGGTCAACTCGATCCGATGGTTGAGGAAGTGATCGACTTCGCTGCCATACCCGACGCGCTTGGACGCCTTCGCCGCCGCGAAGTGTCAGGCAAGATCGTCGCACGTATGCCCGTCGCCTGAAGCCAAGCTCGAAGGGAGGATTTCCATGACATCTATAAGCATTTCATCAATGGGCGTTTCGTCGAAGATGCCGATGCGGCGAGCCGAATCGAGGTTTTCAATCCAGCAACCGAGGAGCGGATTGCCGACATCCCCCACGCGTCGGCCGCAACTGTCGATGAGGTTGCAGCAGCCCGCAAGGCGCAGCCAGCATGGGCGGCACTGCCGCCAATCGAGCGCGCCGGATATGTGAAGGCGATTGCGGCAAATATCCGTGACAATGCCGAGTCCCTGACCGAAATCATCTTCAGGGAGCAGGGCAAGATCCGCGATCTCGCGCTCGGTGAGGTGCTCGGCATCCGTCAATAGAACGAGCCTTCGCCGGGGACGGCGAGAACACCGGTCCCCGCCCGCCGTTCTCGTCCTCGTCGATCAGACAGGCAGTGGTTGCCTGGCAAAGCGTCCCAACTTCATCACCAGGATCGGCTTCTTGAGGGTCGTGACATCGAGCAAGGGATTGCCATCGACCGCGATGATGTCGGCGGCCTTGCCCACCTCGATGCTGCCTGTTTCCGATGCGAGGTCGAGCGCTTCGGCAGCTACGATCGTTCGTGCGAGCAGCGCCTCGTGCTTGCTCATGCCCCACTCGACCGCGAGCCGGAATTCCGTCGCCGCCTCATGCAACGGATGTGTCGGCCCACCAATCAGATCGGTACCGAGCGCGTACCGCACGCCGGCCGCGAGACCCAGCGGAAAATCGCGCTGCATTGCCGCCCAGTGGCGCTCGTAAACCTCCCGCTCCCACTGCGGGTAGTGATAGGCATCATAGGCCGCGCGATGGAAATACAGTTGCGAGATCGTGGAGACGACGATCGTCCCCTTTGCCACCAGCAGTGCCCGTGTCTCCGGCGATATGCCGTAGCCATGCTCGATGACATCGATCCCGCCTTCAAGCGCCAGCCTGACGGGGCGCCTCGCCAATGGCATGAGCGCTGACATAGAGCTGGTTGCGATGGGCTTCGTCAACGGCCTCGGTCACTTCCTCCAGGCTGTAGGCTGCGACCTGACGCAGCGGATCGTCGCCCCAGGCGTGATAGCGGTCGTGGGATTTTTGGAACGGCTGGCCAAGCTGTCGGAAGAAATGGTGGCCAAGCATGGCAAGGATTTCAGCATGGGCGCGCTGGTGCTCGCCGCGCGCTGGATCGCCGAAAACCGCGTCGGCCAGTTGAAGACCAACTAGACCAACGACTGACCAGCCGGTCGGTGATATATTGTCTAGGAGGTCAAAACGCCCAAGAGCTGATCCCGACACACACCGACACTCTCAAACAACTAGGCCCGCGGTTTCCTTGGCCACCGTGGACCTACTTATTTCAAGATGAGCGGAATGCCCCGCTCTCAGCCATGTGGCCTGACGCTCATCGAATCCGGCGCCGACCCCTTCTCCTTCAGCAAGTTCAATTGTCGTTAAGTCGGTATGGCAATGCCGCTCGCTGATCATGGTCAATCCCCAGCCGCTCCTTGAGCGGCGGCACGGCGCGCGCTGCACAATTCGTCCGTTCGCAAATCCGGCAGGAAATGCCAATCGGCTCAAAGCTATCCGATGCCGCCCACCAATTCCTCCGCCTTGGCGATGGCGGCCGCCTGATGCGGCTGCAGGGGCTGGCCGGCGTAGCCTTCGAAGACCGGCAGGAAAGGATCATCGATATCAGTCTCGATGCCGGACAATTGCTCCATCACCGCCAGCCCGCAATAGGGCACGTAGGAAGCCGAATAGCCGCCTTCATGCGACATCATCAGCCGCCCGCGGCAGAGATCGTCCGCCGCCTGCATCAGCAGCCGCGTCATCTCGCGGTAGCTGCCGCTGTGCAGCATCATACGTCCCAGCGGGTCGGCCGCTGAGGCATCGAAGCCCGATGGTACGACAATCAAGTCAGGCTTGTAGCGAGTGAGCGCCGGCAGCACGATGCGTTCGAATACCGACATGTAAGCGCCGCCACGGATATCGGCGGGCAAGTCGCAAATGCCGGGCGGTCCGATTCGATCCGGGGTACGGCCCAAAGCAAGCCTTGGAGCCGCGCTACAGGCTACTCAGGAACTCGATGATGGCGTGCCGCTCGTCTGCGCTGTTGAAGCGCTGAACCATTCGTGTGCCGCCCACCATGGCAGTCGGATTCGCGAGGTAGGTTTCCAGCGTCTCGGGCGTCCAGGTGATGCCTGAGTCGCGCAGGGCGGGAGAGTAGTTGAAGCCTTCGACGCTGGCGGCGGCGCGGCCGACCACACCCTGCAGGTGAGGTCCGGCACCGTTCCGGGTGGTCGCGATCTGGTGGCAGGCCCCGCAGCGCTGCCGGAACAGGCGCTCCCCTGAACCGGGATTCGCCTCCTGGGCAACGGACAAATCCGTTGCCCAGGTTGCTGCAATCAAGGCAGGTAGTACGAAATTCCTCATCCTTTCATGCCTTTCAGGTCGAGCTTCGAGAGGGGCAGGCTGCGGATACGCTGGCCGGTGAGCACCGAGGCGGCATTGACCACCGCAGGCGGCACGCCCGGCAGGCCAGGCTCGCCGATGCCGCCCATCGGCGCACCGCTTTCGACGATGCGCACATGCACCCGCGGCATCTTGTCGGGCGGCAGGATGGGATAGGCGTCGAAGTTGCGGGCCTGCGGCATGCCGTCGACATAAACGACTTCCTCCAGCAGCGCCGAGGACAGGCCAAGTGCGACCGCCGAGTTCACCTGCGCCTCGATGATGGCCGGATTGACGATGCTTCCGGGATCGATAGCCACCCAGATCTGGTGCGCGACGACCTCGCCGTCGCGCAGCGAGACTTCGGCGATCGTCGCCACCTCGCTGCCGAAGGGCGAGGCCATCGCGACGCCGCGCGCGCGGCGGCTGCCGTCCTCTGCCGCGAAAGGACCGCGCTTCCACCCCCCGGACAGATCGGCGGCTGCCTGCAGAAGATTGCTGTGGCGCGGGCTGTCCGCGAGAAGCCGCAGCCGCAGTTCGTAGGGGTCCTGCTGACCTGCGTCGGCCATTTCATCGAAGAACGTCTCGTAGAAGAAGTCGTTCATCGAATGACCGACCGACCGCCAGAAGCCGATGATCGCCGGGTCGTCGACGTGAATCTGGCCGACGCGCCGGTTCGGAATCGCATAGACTTTGCCCGCGATGCCTTCGACGGCGGAGCTGTCCACCTTGTCCGGCTGGCGGCCGAACCAACGTCCTGTTGGACCTTCACCCACCGCAACGGCATCCAGAACGACCGGCAAACCGTCGGCGTCGAGACCGGCGCGAAAACGGGCGACCCCCATTGGTCTCAACGTGTCGCGCAGGAATTCCTCCTCGCGGCTCCAGATGAGCTTGACGGGACGACCTGCCGCCTTCGCCAGCAGGATCGCCTGCGGGAACGGGTTGGCCGTCTGATAAAGGAAGTGCCGCCCGAAGAAGCCGCCGAGCATCGGCGAATGGATGATCACCTTGCCCGGCTCGATGCCCGCGACCTTTGCAGCCTCGGCCTGGAACATCTCGGGCGCCTGGTTTGGGATCCAAAGCTCGAGAGTCCCGCCCTCGTTCCAGCGCGCGATCGCCGATGGCGGCTCGAGCTGGCCGTGCACGAGATAGGGCGCGTCGTACGTCGCCTCCACGACCTGGGCCGCACCTGCAAGGGCACCCGCGGCGTCACCTTCCTGCTCGAAAGCGACGCCGTCTCCGGGTGTCGACTTCAACATGGCCTTGTGGGTCTCGGAGGAGAAATCAGCCGGCATGGCGCGAGGCGTTGCAGCCGCAGGCTCCGTCCAGGTCACCTGCAGAGTTTCCACCGCGCGGCGCGCCCGCCACCACCCGTCGGCGACGACCGCCACTGCCCCAGGCAAGCGGTGAATCGAGTGCACGCCGGGCATGGCGAGCACCTCCGCCTCATTCGCCAGCGCGCCCGGCTCACCGCCGAGGCGCGGGCTATGCTGGACGGCGGCGTGAAGCATGCCGTCCACCTTGAGGTCGATCGCGTACTGCGCGCGCCCCGTGGACTTGTCGCGCGCGTCGAGCCGCCGAACGGGCTTGCCGATCCAGCGAAAGCTGTCGGGAGAGCGCAGCACGATATCGTTTGGCACTGGCAGATCGGCGGCTGCATCGGCAATCTCGCCGTAAGGGATTGCTTGACCGCTCGCGGTATGCACGACTTGGCCCGGTTCCGTGGAAAGCTCCGATAGCTGGACGCCGAGTCGTTCGGCGGCCGCCTGCAGCAGCATCTGGCGCGCGGATGCGCCAAGCCTGCGCATCGTCTCGTAGCTCATCCGCACCGACATGCTGCCGCCAGTAAAACGGCCGCCGCCGGTCAGCAGATAGTCAGGACCGGGAGGCGCTCCTTCCACGACGAACTGCGTTGGATCGAGATCCAGCTCTTCGCCGACGATCTGCGCCATGGCGGTAAAGATGCCCTGCCCGCCCTCGATGAAGGCGCTACGGAACAGCACCGTGCTATCAGGGCGGATTTCCAGGAAGGCGGCGATTCGCGTGCCAGGTGCAACGGATGGTGTACCGGCCTGCGCCCTGGCACGTCCGACCGGCACGGTGACCGAAAGAACGAGCGCTGCGGCGCCGCCAAGGAAGCCGCGACGAGAGATGTTGAGCGGTCCCTCCTCGCGGCGCGTGGACGAGCGGTCCCGGATGGGGGTCATGTCGTTCATGGTTGCCTCCTCACGCCCGGACGGCCTGCCGGACGGCAGCCGAGATCGCGTTGTATGTGCCGCAGCGGCAGAGGTTCACCATCGCGCCGGCGATGTCGTCCTCAGTGGGCTGCGGCGTCTGCTTGAGCAGCGCCGTCGCCGCCATCACCTGGCCGGACTGGCAGTAGCCGCATTGCGGCACCTGGTTGGCAACCCACGCCTCGACCACCTTCCGGCCCTCGGTGTCCTGCTCGATCGCCTCGATCGTCGTGATCGCCGTTCCGACGACGCTGTCCACGGTCATCACGCAGGACCGCGTGGCCTGTCCATCGATCAGCACCGTGCATGCGCCGCACTGGGCGACGCCGCAGCCATATTTTGTGCCGGTCATGCCCAGCACATCGCGCAGCACCCAGAGCAGAGGCGTGTCTGGTTCGACGTCGACCTGAAATGTCGAGCCGTTAATGGTCAGTTCCATGGCCTTCACCTTTCGGTTCGCGGGAAAGCCAACACGACTGGCTGTTGGCTTGTCGGACCTGCAGGGTAGCTGCTCCCGATCAAGAGGATTAGGGGCGCTAATTCGCTTGCATTGATCGATGGGAAGCATAAATCTTCCCCGATCGGTGCGAGGCAGCGACATGGCCAAGGAAGATTTCAACGACCTCTTGTGGTTCCTGGCCGTTGCCGAGGAAAAGAGCTTCACGCGCGCCGCCGCCAAGCTCGGCATGACGCAGTCCACACTCAGCCACACGATCAAGCGGTTGGAAACACGCATGGGTATCCGCCTGCTCATGCGCACGACCCGCAGCGTGGCGACGACCGAGGCCGGCGAGCGCCTAGGGCGGGCGCTTGCACCGCGTGTTGCGGAAATCGAGGCGGAAATCGCCGCGCTCATGGAGTTTCGCGACAAGCCCGCCGGAACCATCCGGCTGACTCTTTCGGATCACGCGTTCGACAGCCTCGTCTGGCCGAAGCTCAGGCCGGCGCTCGCGGCGTATCCCGACATCAAGCTGGAGCTCAGCATCGACAACGGGCTGCGCAACATCGTCGAGGATGGCTTCGACGCTGGGGTGCGTCTTGGCGAAAGTGTCGAGAAGGACATGATCGCGGTCCGCATCGGTCCTGACTGGCGGATGGTCGCCGTCGCCTCGCACGACTATTTCGCCTCACATCCTGCGCCTCGCCACCCGCAGGAGCTGATTGGACACAACTGCATGAACATGCGCCAGACACGTGGCGGCGGGCTCTATGGCTGGGAGTTCGAGAAGGAGGGTCATGAGCTTCGCGTCCGGGTGGACGGGCAGCTCACCTTCAACGCCTCCTACGCCATGGTGGATGCGGCTCTGAAGGGGTACGGCATCGCCTTCGTGCCGGAGAACCTCGTCGAGCGTCACATCGCATCTGGCAATCTCGTCCAGGTACTGGACGACTGGTGCCCGAAGTTTCCGGGCTACTACATCTACTATCCGAGCCGACGGCAGAATCTGCCCGCCTTCAAGGTCATCGTCGATGCACTGAGGCAGGGGGCGGCTTGAGGCGACCCGGCGACCTCGCACCCTCCATCAAGGGTTCGCACGTTTCTCGAAAACCTCCCGCGCCACCGGCGCTGCCGAAAACGCGTTCGGCCAACCGGACGGGCTACCAAGGCAAGCCGCATGACGGGGCGGTGGAGGACGAATCGAAGCACTTTGTCTACTGCCCAGTCTGCGGCCAGACGTTCGACGCGCGTGATCTTGGACAGGTGTTCCACCACGCCGAGCCGCAGCACGAGCGGCTTCCGGTCGAGCAATAGTCCAGCTAGTTCAGCGCCGGGGGCCGGCTAAGCCTGGAGGCCTTAAAGTGCGGCAGCGATGCCCATCATCACTGATTGCTTGGGATAGTCGAGCACCCGCAGCGTGCCCGGCTCGTCGCCCATGCCGCAGATCGGCAACACCTGGTAGTCGTCGTCGAACGCAAAATGTCGCCGTTGGCAGTAAAATCGTATTCGGGAAAACAGCTCTTCAGGAATGCCTCGAGCCCCCGCGCAGGGCCGATTGCGACCGCCCGCCTGACGGCGGCAGGATGATGAAGCTGTCGACCTCGTCCCCGGCAGGCATGCCGGAAATGTCGATGGCAAAATCGATGAGAACCTACGCGCTGCGCAAGGGCATCCGGCATTTCGTCTGTAGCCAGGCCCCTCCCAAAGCACACACGAGGCGTGCCAGCCCGAAGCCTTGTCAATCAATTGCTTCGACCAAACGTTGCGAATACCTGACGCCCGATTTCCTTCTTCTAGTTTGAAGTTTTCTTCGGCCGTGCCTACTCCGAAGCGCCATATAATGCCGGCGTCGTTTGGCACCCAGACGATTTTCATCGAGTAAACCGCTGCGGTTCCGGAGATGCTATCGATTCGGCAATCAATGGACGCCGGCATCATCCCTTTTGCTTTCATCTTGCGGCTTTCGGTGATCACGGTCTCAGCCTTCATCCACACACTTTCAACGGCGTTGGGAGGCAAATCATTGTTGGGCGTTGCGGCGACCAATGTCACTATCAATGCGACTGCCTGAAATGTCATTTCCCGACCCCCTGCCCCCAACTGGATGTTCTCATTCCGCTCATGATCGGGAGTGCAGGTCAATCGCGTCCGACAAACGCAAA
This sequence comes from Mesorhizobium sp. M0808, assembly GCF_040320025.1. NCBI lineage: Bacteria > Pseudomonadati > Pseudomonadota > Alphaproteobacteria > Hyphomicrobiales > Phyllobacteriaceae > Mesorhizobium > Mesorhizobium sp. M0808. The sequence continues at coordinate 50,517 of NZ_JAMYOX010000029.1, read as the reverse complement.
AAAGCGCTGTCAATACCAACTTCTTGCGATGGATTTGCCCTGCGGACTAGGCAATCTCGGGGCGAAGGAGTGATCGCCATGACCGTCCTCGCCTACAGCCTCGCCGCCGACGCAAAGGGAACGTGGCGACTCGTCTTTGTGCCTGACGATCGGCATCGCAATGTGGAATTCAGCCGGCCAAATGTTGAGTCAAATCCGGTGAACTGGCTGAGCGTGGATGATTTCCTTGCCTGGCGCCCTAAAGGCGCGCTCCATCGCTTAGTTGCGCTCATTTGCCAAGCGATGAGCGACCCGTAAACGCAAAAAAGCGCGCCGCACCTTTCGGCTCGGCGGGCGATCAGTCATTCACCAAGCACAGGGTGTGGGCGGGGATCGGGTGTGCCCGGTGCACGGATCGTGGAAAATCATATGCGCGTCGGCGGCGTCGCGTCTACCAACCGGCAGCCCTAGAGAAATACATTGACCCATTTCGCCGCCTGTTTCCTCTTAGGACCCCTGCCCATCCAATTGCCGGGCGCGTAGGTAACGCGGCTACTTCACCACTCCGAAATCACATGACACGCAGCCGCCGTCTCTGTCTGATCTTTGAACTTAAACATATCATTGGAAAATAACCGCAACCATCTTTCATCTTGCCGCGTATGGTCCGATCATCTGCCGGTGCAAGTTTGAGGACATGCAATGAAGAAGGTCGCTGCTCTCCTGGTACTTTCCCTCGTTATCATGCTGCCCGCCATGGCAGCCGCGCAGTCCTACCTGCCGGAGCTTGGGCCATCGCCGCCGCAGGATGCTACGCAGCTGTACCCCGGCGGTGTCGAGAAGGCGCTGGCCGCGCTGCCGGACATCGTCAAGAAAGTCAAGGAAGCATCCGACGTTCCCGGCTTCGCCGTGGCGGTGGTGCATGGCGGCAAAATGATCTTTGACGAGGGCTATGGCCTTCGCGACAACCGGGACGACACTTCTAAGGTCAGCAGCACCACCATTTTCCAGGTCGCCTCGGTGTCGAAGTCGATCTCGGCCACGGTGGCCGCGATCGCCATGACGAAGGACCACAGCTTCAACTGGGATACCCCGGTCGGCGAGGTCTGGGACGGCTTCCGCCTCAATCTCGACTATGTCTCGGGCAACGCCACTATCGGCGATTTCTTCGCCCATCGCTCGGGCCTGCCGATGGCGGCGGGCGACGAACTCGAGGATCTCGGCTTCCAGCGCAAGCAGATCGTCGGGAGCCTGTGGATGGTGCCGCTCGATCCCTTCCGCATCTCCTATCACTACGCCAATTTCGGCACGACGATCGGCGCCGAGGCAGTGGCCCACGCCGAGAAACAGCCTTGGGAGCCGCTGGCCAAGAGCCTGTTGTTCGATCCGCTCGGCATGCGCTCGAGCAGCTATCGGCACGAGGACTTCATTGCCGCCGGCAAGAACCGCGCCCTGCTGCATGCGCGCGTGGCGGAGAATGTGTTCGAGCCGCTCTATGACCGCGACCCCGACCAGCAGGCGCCGGCGGGCGGCGTCTCCTCCAGCGCCCAGGATCTTGCCAAGTGGATGATCCTGCTGCTTGGCGACGGCACCTATAACGGCCAGCCCATGATCGACCCCAAGATCCTGCAGCCCGCCATCACACCACAGAGCGTGACCTACCGCGGCGAGACGCCCGATACGCGGGCCAGTTCCTATGGCTATGGCTTCAACGTGGGGGTGAACGCCAATGGGCGCACCACCATGGGCCATTCCGGCGCCTTCCTGCTCGGTGCCGGCACCACCTTCCAGATCTTGCCCTCGGCCGATGTCGGCATCGTCGTGCTCACCAACGGCTCCCCCGTCGGCGCCGCCGAGGCGGTCGCCGCCAGCTTCATGGACATCGTGCAATATGGCCAGGTCACCCGCGACTGGTATCCCTACATCAAGCCGCGGTTCATGGCCTACTACAAGCCGGTGGGCGACCTTGCCGGCAAGGGCAAGCCGACGAACCCCGCCAAGGCGCGCAGTCCATCCTTCTACGAGGGCCAATATACGAGCAACTATTTCGACACCGCCACCGTGCGGGCCGATGGCGACAAGCTGATGCTCGAACTCGGCCCAAAGCCCATGCAGTTCACGCTCGAGCACTGGGACGGCGACACCTACGCCCTCACGCCCCGCGGAGAGAACGCGCCGACCGGCTCGCTGTCATCGGTGAAGTTCGTCGGTTCCCCCGGCGGCATTCGCGCGCGGGTGATGACGGTGGACTATCTGAATGAGAACGGGTTGGGGCATTTTCAGAGGTAGGGGTGGAGGCGTCCGGTGCTTCATACACCCCATGCCGTCGAAAAGGCGAACCGGCCGTCTGCAAGGTGATGCCTGAGATGGCGGATTTGTGACGGTTCGCTTCGGGGCGTGGCGATTAGGAAGCCGGCATTTGCTCGGGAGCTTCCAACAAGCTATGTCGGCTTTGGCCAGCCGCTGATCCGAGCAGACCGACGGCTCCCGGCCCCTATGTTGCAATGCGCCGCTGAGTCGACGTTTGCAGCAAATGCGGCATGCGCTAGCAGTCAAGAGTCCCGGTCAGTCGGGGAGCTTTGTCATCTCGACTTGTTATAGGCAACCGCCCGAAAAACCGGCTCGGTGCAGTCCGGCGATGATCGCCGGCACGCAGCGCATCAGGCGCCACAGGAAGCCCGAGCGGTAGTTCTCTATCATCAGAGTGATCGGCCCCTGATTGATGCCGACATGGTCCGGCGATACCCAACCGCATGGCCGGCCGTCGGCGGCTGCTATTGTCGGATTGAAGCTTGCGGTGAAGCCGTAAGGGTTGCCCTCGTGCAGGTCGATCTCGTGGAAATGGCGCAGTGCGAGGACATCGGCGAGATAGCCCAGCGGCTCAACGCCGTTGGCTTGCAGGTTTCAATCAGCGACGGCTTAGGAAACGGCCACTCCTAAAAGAGCCATTTGATGGCTCCCAGGATCAGCACAACGATTGCTGCCGCCACATACTCCCGCCCCGGCTTAACCTGTGCACGAAGTCGCGGTGAAAACCGACAAGCCAGCAGGACGCCAAGCCCGCCTCCAAGCGGGGTTAGAACCTTGTCGATGAACTCAGCAGCACTCATTTTCTAACCCCCCACTGTCGAATATATAATCGCCATCTTGGCCGAGCATCTTCCTTCTGCCGTCGGCCGAATTTTTTCAGGCCAGGGGCGAGTGACGCGCCAACGTGTGCAGTCGAGCGTTCGCAATAGGCCGAAATCAATAAGTCGTGCAATTCACTGTGTTACCGAATGGGTTGCAAGTCGTTGTTTTCGGCTGACTGTGTTGCATGTTGGCAAACGCCGCATTTGCCCTGGCAGATGGGCGGGACAGACCTCCGGCGAGTCGACCTGCTGGAGGCGCCGGCCGCTTACGAACCCGATGAAGACGAGGAAAATGATCCGGATGTCCTGATGCTCAAGGGCAGACACTTCCGTCTGAGATGGGAAAGGGGACGGGCCCAATCTTAGGCTTTTGAACCTTTTGAGGGTTCGGCCTAGGGGGCTTATCCAAATTTTCGGCCGCTCGTCGGCGATGCCTCCCCGCTGATAATACAGCGAGGAAACAGCGGGGGAGGGCTACCGGGGAATTAAGGTGGTGAGTGCTGCGAAGCAGTGCCGGTCTGCTTCGTGAAGTCATGGAGGCGCGCGCGAACATGTGCCAGCAAATTCACTTCATTGACGACCCCGGATTGAAAGAGAGACAGCGTGGTCGAGGCTAGAATCTGGCTGTCTACCGACGTGCTGTACGATTTGGCGTCGGCGGCTATCTGGTCGACAACCCGCTGGCAGATCGCTCGATCTTTAGGTCTAAGGAACTGACTTTTCGGTTTTCGTGGCATCTCGACGCCTTTAAAGGGGAAGTTACTGTGTCCCCCCACGCGACGGATGCGTGGGTCTCTGCGAATGGACCCTAATCGCATTCAGACAGATAGTTGCCATTCGTTTGAGTGGTGCCGATGTCCCTCAAGGCCCATGGCCGTTATAGGCACGGTCAGTTCACTTGCGAGGCCGTCGAGCAGCGCAGAGAAATTGCCGCGTTGGTCGCCGAGGCGCGGCGAACAGCGGCCGCGGGGATATGAATGGAGTGGTTCGCCAATCACCCAGCAACGCCCGTGCCCCGTCGTCTGAAAACAGACGAGCAACAGGCCTCGTTACAGCCCTACGACTTGAAGCTGTTCCGCACGGTTGCCGGCTGGTCGCAAAACGCGCTCGCTTTCAGCATACGGCCCTCCTGACATCTGGCGTGTGCTGCGGAGCGGTGACCCAACGACGGTGTGCTCAATCCGGCGCCGGCAATGGCGCCTTAATGTCGGTCCGGTAGGTCCACTCCTGCTTCATCTCCACAATATCGGCAAGCCCAATGCCGCTCCGCTAAACACGGGGGCTGCGCGGCGGACACGCCGACGTCACGCAATGCCACGCCATTTTGCAGAACTTGACGCACACAACTCAGGACGGCTCACCGGTGTCGCCGCTCGGTATGAAATCGCGGTGTCGTTCCAAGACAGAGTCGTTGAACGTGAGCGGCGAATGGGTTTCCCTGCGGAGATCGACGAAAATTCCTCGGGTCGCTCCTCACTACCCCCGGGCAGCCTTGAGCCGCGACGTCGAGCGGGGTCGCCATGTTCGATCCAACGGCGCCCAGTCCCGTACGCAATGGCCGCGCGTCCCGAGCAGCCTTGCTGGAGAGTTCAATCCTCTGTCATCTGTGGGCGGCTTTGCCTTAGCTCTTATCGCAGATAACTAAGATCGGAGCAAAGCCGCCGCCGGGTGTCCGGAAATTGGTGGTCTGGCCTTGATAGAGGCGTGCGGCGGCGAGCAGCACCTGGCCATCGTAAGTATAAAGCCGCACGTCCATCTTACGCGGCGCGGGTGCGCCATCGATTTCGATCACACGCTTCCCCGGCGCAGCAAATGCCTGGGCCACATAGCCGCCCCGGGCGATCTCGGCCCACACCCCTTTTGTCACCTTGTCGCCGCGGTAGACCGCCTTGCTGCCATGGCCTGAGAGCGGCTTGAAGAACATATCCTTGCGGGATTGCCAGGCGGCATCCGAATTGTCGGGCGTGACTAGTGTGGTCCGCGGAACGCCGGCGAGCCGCGAGCGCATCTCCGGAGGAAGGCCGAACGCTTCCAGCGCCGCCGGATCGGACAGCAATGTCAGATTGCGCTTGCTTGCAAAGAGCGCGTGGTTGTGCGGATTGGGAGTGAGCACCACGGCGCCGTCCTGGTAAGCCACTCTGAGTGCGGCATGTTCCGGGCGATCGAGTGTGAAATCGACCAGGCGATTGTAGACGAGGTCAATCTCCTGTCCGTCGAGCCGAAGCCTGCCGCCATCATATGTCAGCTCGTTCGCGTCCCCGATCATCGCGTCTATGCCGTGCTTCAGCAATAGCTGCCGGGCTGGCACGAATTCAGGATAGAGATACTGCTCCCCAGGCTGATCGTCGACGATCGCAATCGTTCGCGGCGAGCCGGCTCCGCGCTGGCGGCGCCATTCGTTCTCGAACATCGCGATGACATTGGTTTCGAAGTGATCGTCCCTGGCGCCAATCAGCGCCCGGTCAACTTCAGAGCAGCAGGCCTTCTGTGCCCTGGCCAGCAAGGCATTGAGGAAAGCCCCGCCGGCGTTTGTGTTCACCTCGATCAGCTTGGGACCATCATCGTCGAGGTGGAAATCGTAGCCCATCAGAGCGCCAACGGGTCCAAAATCCCGTTGGGCGATTTCCGGGGCCCAGGAGAGGACGGTATCGCGGTAACCCTGTAGGTTAGCTGTTGCCTCAATGGCGACGACGATTGCTTGCATCTCATCGAGAGCTGACGCGGCGAGGAAGACCGGAACGTTGGAAAACAGATGCGGCCTCGACGCCATGAAGGTTTCGCAGAAGCCGGGATCGCCGGCCTCATGGTTCAGCGCTGCCCAAAGCGCTGTTCGGTCGAGCGTGATGCAGAAGCAGTTGCGATTGCGTCGCGCCGACGGGGACATGGCGGCTTCCGACACGCCGGAGACTGGAAGCATGTCAGAGTCTCCTCTGCGATGGCAGGGCAAAGCTGGGTCTTGCCCGCCTCGGCGAAGGCGCAGAGCGCAGCTGGCTGGCAACGGCTCTCTCTTCATCGGTAGGGATTACAAGAACCTCGACGTGTGAATTGGCAAGGCTGATGATCTCCTCGCCTCTTCGGTTCTGGTCATGATCGATACCGACGCCAAGCCAGCCGGCAGCAACTCCGATCTTTTCCCGGATCGATGGCGCGTTTTCACCGATGCCGGCGGTAAACACCACCGTATCAAGACCTCCAAGGGCAGCGGCCAGCGATCCGATCTCGCGCCCGATGCGATAGACGAATAGATCGACGGCCTCGGCGGCGGCAGGATCGTCCGAGCCGATGAGCGTCCGCATATCTCCGGATATACCAGACATGCCGAGCAGGCCGGACTGCTCATAGAGAAGCGTGACCAGCTCGTCGGTCGGCAGCTTCCAGTCCTGCAGGAGATGCAGGATGATCCCCGGGTCGAGCGCGCCGCAACGCGTGCTCATGATCAGGCCATCCAGCGTCGAAAACCCCATTGTCGTCGCAATGCTTCGTCCGGCGTCCATGGCGCACACGCTGGCGCCGCTGCCGAGATGGGCAACGATTGCCCGGCCGCCGGCGCCGGCGCCATAGCGGTCGCGCAGCCGCGAAGCGATGTGGCTGTAGGACAAGCCGTGAAAGCCGTAGGAAACGATACCCGCCTCGGTCATCGCACGTGGAATGCCGTAGATCTTCGCAACGCTCGGTCGGGTCGAATGAAACGCTGTGTCGAAGCATCCGACCTGCATGGCTTGCGGGAGGAGGTCGGTAGCCAGCGCCACAATTTCGAGATTGATCCGCTGATGGATCGGCGCCAACGGCTCGAGCCGGGCGAGCGCGTCGAGCGCGGGCGCATCCAGAAGCGTCGCTTGCGTGAAGTCGCGGCCGCCATGAACGATCCTATGCCCCACCCTGTCTATGCGGCGCAGGAGATCGCGATCGGCAAGGAGGGAGACGACGGAAGTGAATGCTTCGCCGATGTCGATCGGTCTCTCGCCCAGGCTCTTCAAGATCTCCGGTCTGTCGCCTGCGGCCTCGGCATGCAGCTGCGGATGTCCGCCAAGCGAGGCGATGTGGCCGCGCAGAAGCACGGGGAGGCCATCGCGTTCCTCGAAGACAGCGAATTTCAGGCTGGAGGAACCGCCGTTCAGGATGAGGATAGCGTCAGTCATGGGGCCGTCCGATGGGCTGTCACCGCAGTTCGCTGAAGACGTGGCATCGGCTCAAGCCGGGCGGATCTGCGTCACATCCAGGTCCTGATCCCACTTCCAATCAAGTATCTCCGGCATATCCTGCCCATTGGCGCGAATATAGGCTCGATGTTCAAGCAGCTTGCCGTCCATCGCCTGCTTGAGACCGACTTGAACGCTCTTGAGTTCCGGGACCCGTTCAAGCACGCTTTTGACGAGATGGAACCGATCGAGGCGGTTCAGAACGGTCATGTCGAAGGGCGTCGTCGTCGTGCCCTCCTCGTTATAGCCGCGCACGTGGATGTTGTCGTGGTTGGTGCGCCGATAGGTCAGGCGATGAATGGCCCAGGGATAACCATGATAGGCGAAGATGACGGGTTTGCCGGCGGTGAACAATGCGTCGAAATCGCGATCTGGCAGCCCGTGCGGATGATGCTCCTTGGGCTGCAGTGTCATCAGGTCGACGACGTTGACCACCCTGATCCTGAGCTCGGGGACGTGATGCCGGAGGATCTGCACGGCTGCAAGCGTTTCAAGTGTCGGAACGTCGCCGGCGCACGCCATGACCACGTTCGGCTCTTCGCCATTCTCGGTCGATGCCCAGTCCCAGATGCCGATCCCTGTCTTGCAATGGACGATGGCCTTGTCCATCGACAGCCACTGCCACGATGGCGGCTTGCCAGCGACGATGATGTTGATGCGATTCCATGTCTGCAGCACGTGATCGGTCACGCAAAGCAAGGTGTTGGCGTCCGGCGGCAGGTAGACGCGCACAATGTCGGCCTTCTTGTTGAGGGCAACGTCGATGAAGCCTGGATCCTGGTGGCTGAAGCCATTGTGTTCCTGATGCCAGACATGGCTCGACAGCAGGTAGTTCAGGGATGCGACCGGCCGCCGCCACGGAATGTGTCGGGAGGCATCCAGCCATTTCGCATGCTGGTTGAACATGGAATCGACGATATGGATGAACGCCTCGTAGCAGGAAAACAGACCGTGCCGCCCGGACAGCAGGTAGCCTTCAAGCCAGCCCTGGCAGGTATGCTCGGAGAGGATTTCCAGAACCCTGCCGTCGCGGCCGAGATGAACGTCTTCGGGCAGGATCTTTTCCATCCAGGCGCGCTCGGTGACTTCGAATAGGTCCTGAAGCCGGTTCGAGGCGGTCTCGTCGGGACCAACGATGCGGAAGTTCTTTGCCGCCTCATTCAACTGCATGACGGCACGCAAGAACTTGCCCATGGCCCGCGTCGACTCCGCTTTCACCGCACCTGGCTGTTCGACCGCAACAGCATGGTCGCGTAGCGCGGGCAGATCGAGCGACCGGCGCAGCAGGCCGCCATTGGCGTGCGGGTTGGATCCCATGCGCCGCGTGGCCTGGGGCGTGGTGGCGCGGATCGATGCGATGGCGACGCCGGCATCATCGAACAGTTCCTCAGGCCGATAGCTTCTCAGCCACTCCTCAAGCAGCTTCAGATGCGCCGGGTTTTCCGCGAGGCCGGATAAAGGGACTTGGTGCGAGCGCCAGAATCCTTCCGTCTTCAGCCCGTCGACCTCCTTCGGGCCGGTCCAGCCCTTGGGGCTTCGCAGCACGATCATCGGCCATTTCGGTCTCAAGGCCGATACCGCGGAACCATCACGCGCCGCGCGCTGGATCGCCTGGATGCGGTCGAGCGCATCGTCGAGCGTGGTCGCCATCAGCTCATGCATCAACACCGGATCATGCCCCTCGACGAACAGCGGTTCATAGCCATAGCCAACGAACAGCGCTCGCAATTCTTCTTCGGGAATGCGGCCCAGGATGGTGGGATTGGCGATCTTGTAGCCGTTCAAATGCAGAATCGGTAGCACCGCACCATCGCGTGCCGGGTTGAGAAACTTGTTCGAATGCCATGCGGTGGCAAGCGGCCCGGTCTCCGCCTCGCCGTCGCCGACGACACAGGCCACGACGAGATCAGGATTGTCGAAGGCAGCACCATAGGCATGGGATAATGCGTAGCCCAGCTCGCCTCCTTCGTGGATCGAACCCGGCACGTCGGGAGCGGCGTGGCTAGGAATCCCGCCTGGAAAGGAGAACTGCCGGAACAGCCTGCGCATTCCCTGCTCGTCCATCGAAATGTCGGGATTGAGCTCGCTGTAGGTGCCCTCCAGATAGGTGTTTGCCACCATGGCCGGGCCGCCATGGCCGGGACCGCAGACATAGATGACGTTCGCGTTCCGGAGCCGTATGGCGCGGTTGAGATGGGTATAGATGAAGCTCAGGCCCGGAGACGTTCCCCAGTGCCCGAGCAGGCGCGGCTTGACGTGCTCCAACTGCAAGGGCTCGCGCAGCAGCGGATTGTCGAGCAGGTAAATCTGCCCGATCGTCAAATAGTTGGCGGCGCGCCAATAGGCGTCGATGTCACTCAGTTCGTGTTCGGACAACCGGCTGGTGGGGATCGGTATTGCCTTGTGCTGGGTCATGCCTGTCTCTCGTTGCCGATTGGGAATGCCGCCGGTTCGCGACACCCGTGCTCATCGAACCCTAGCGAATGGATACCAACGCGTTCGCGCACATGGGCGAATACGAAAGTCGGCCGGCGATTCTATCCTGACGGGAGTCTCGGTGGAACGCGGCTTTGCCGACATAGTTTCAGCTCCAGTTCATTCCCCATGGAAGAGCTGGGAAAAGAGGCTCGCTGAAACTAGGCACTCTCCCAGAGCCGCGGCATTGATTTGCATCAAAGTGGCGGCGCACAATTGGGCTAGACTGAATGCATGAAAATCGCGTTGGCTCAGCTTCGGTTATGGCTGGCCGTGATCCTCCTGATCGCGGGCGGTGCCGCTGCCGCTTCTGCAATTGGGGCCGATGGCGGCGTCACAACTGACGATGCGACGCTCTCGACGAGCGCCTTGCACAAGTTGATGGGTAACCACGCTTTCACAGACCAGGACAAGCATCGCGCCTCATGTGAGGGCTGCCTGGATTGCGTGCATTCGCCCGGCTCTGGCTGTTGTGCTGCAAGCATTTTCGCCGGCGAATGCGACATTCTTCATGATGCGCCGGTTGCCGCCCGGTTTATGGCGGGCAAGGCATTCCTGCCAACGGGCATCGACCCCGAGGCGCTCCTGCAACCACCCCAGACCTTCGCCTGATATCGCGCCGTCGCGGTGCTTGGGGCTGTTGAATCCAGCAGTGCCCGTCAAGGCGCATAGCGCGCGAACGATCCGCGAAACATAACCGGCAGCCGCGATCTGGGCTGCCTCCGCGCCCATTTCAGGGCTCGCCTGTCGCTTCACACCAACGACAAGGAAACTGTCATGAAAACTCACCTTCGATTGATCACGTTTGCAGCATTGACAACTCTTTCCGGCGCGGCATTTGCCCAGACCGACCCGCACCATCCGGCGGCCGATGCGCCGCAAGCCACGACAGCGGCTCCGGCCGCACAGGCGATGCCGGGCGGATTGCCCGAGCAGTGCACGGCGATGATGTCCACGATGCAAAAGATGATGCCGATGATGCAGCAAATGATTCCCGTGATGCAGCAAATGATGCCGATGATGCAGGGCGGCGGAATGCAAGGCGGACAGGGCGGCATGATGCAGGGCGGCCAGGGCGGCATGATGCAGGGCATGACGAACATGCCGATGGACACTGCCACCATGTCCGAAGCCTCTAGAAACTATATGGACGCGATGAAGCGAATGGACGGGCCGATGATGCAGGCCGTCCAGGCTGGCGATCCCGATGTCGCCTTCGTCCAGGCGATGATTCCGCACCACCAGGGCGCGATCGACATGGCCCGGGCGGTCCTGCGATTCGGCAAGGATGATCAGGTCAAGGTTTGGGCCAATCAGATCATCACGGCTCAGCAGGCCGAGATCGCCGCAATGCAGGAATGGCTCAAGCAACACGCAAAGTGACAGGAGGAAGACACGGACAAACTCAGCGTCCTGTCCGTCGGCATTGCGCTGGGCGTGACGTCGGCCCTGATAAGCATGTTCTGTGCTTTGGCCTTCGTCATCTGGCCGGATGCAACACTCGATTTCTTCGGCGCCTTCATGCACGGGCTCGACCTCAGCGCGGTCAGATCCGCGGCGCCGATGAAGCTGGGCCGCGTTCTCTACGGCGTCGTCGGCTTTGGCATCGTCGGGCTGCCGGCGGGTGTCGTTTACGCGTCGATCTACAATGTCGTCGCAACCGGGCGCCGGTAGGCAAGTCAAGGTTCAGCCCATGAAAGCCACAGTCAATCCATGGACGACGTCGTCCGTCACTCTTGCTCTGGCGGGAATAATCATCGCCGGGATCGGATTGTATTTCATCGCCCTCAGGCCACCCCTGCTGCCCGAGGACGTCCGCTACATGCACCTCTCGGCGGCCGAACTCGAAGCCATCGGCCCGCGTCTTGCTGTGTGGCTCACGCAGGTTTTCCGGGTGCTCGGCGGCTACGCCTTGGCCACCGGCGTTCTCCTGGTTGCGCTGGCAATCACTGCGTTCCGGGCGCGCCATCCGGTCGCGGTGGCCGGCGCTCTGGTCGGAGGAGCGTTATCCATCGGCTTGATGTCGGTGGTCAACTTCACGATCGGCTCCGACTTCAGGTGGCCCCTGTTCGCCTGCGCGCTGGTCTGGGCCGTAAGCCTCGTCGCGTTTGGGCTCGAAAGCTCCCGCAATGACAATCGGACACAAATAAAGGAACCCATCCCATGAATACCAACAACGTTCACCGCATGTCGGATCCGCCGACCGGGTCCCAACCAGAACCGAAGGCCGAGGCTGGTGGTTGTTGGACTTCGAAGGCCGGCCTGGTCACGATCGCCTTTCTGCTGATCGCCGCGTTTTTCCTGCTCACTGAGCACCGAGCTCATACCTTCGGTGTCCTTCCCTTTCTGCTGCTGCTCGCCTGTCCTCTGCTTCACATGTCCATGCATGGCGGCCACCGCGGCCACGGCGGCCATGCCAGGCGCAAGGAACCCGAGCCGGGCGCGCAAGACGGCATTACCCACCATAAAGGAACATGACGATGGTCGAGCAATCTCCCGCCTATGGCCTCTGGGTCCTGGTTATAATCAATTCGGCGGTCTTCGTTCTATTCGCATTCAGCTTCTTCAAGCCGCGAACCGGCCGTGACTGGCGCTCCTTCGGAGCATTCAGCGCCTTCCTGGTGGCGTTGTTTGCCGAGATGTATGGATTTCCGTTGACGATTTACCTGCTCTCGGGCTGGCTGCAGTCACGATACCTAGGCATCGACTGGTTCTCGCATGATGCGGGTCACCTCCCGGAGATGATGTTCGGCTGGCGGCTCAATCCGCATTTCGGGCCCTTCCACGTTTTCAGCTTCTTCCTGATCGGCGGCGGTTTCATGCTGATCTCGACCGCGTGGCGAGTGCTTTACGACGCGCAGCATCACAATCGCCTCGCAACGGGCGGCCCATATGCCTCCATCCGGCATCCGCAATATGTCGGCTTCGTCCTCGTCATGGCGGGATTCCTCGTGCAGTGGCCGACGCTGCTGACGCTGGCGATGTTTCCCATTCTCGTCGGCATGTATGTCCGGCTTTCCTTCATCGAGGAGCGGGAAGCGAGAAAGGAGTTCGGCGATGCATACGACCGATACGCCGCCCGTGTGCCCGCCTTTTTTCCGCATGTGACCAGGCTGTTCAGTTCGGCCGGCGAGCGCCGTGCGCCTTGAAGCGCGGGGGTCGATAGCCCTGTCCTTGCGTGCTGAACCAAGCAAGAAAAATCTGAACTCGAAAACGAAGGAACGATTATGAAACGTCGAGATATCCTGAAGGGCGCAGTTGCAGGCGCCGCAGCTTTTGCGATCCCATCATCGTTGCTCGCTGCAGCCTCCGCCAGCCAGTCAGAAGGCCAGATGCTTGGCATCTCACGCCGCACGATCGAGGTGAATGGCAAGGCCGCAAGTGTCTTTGGCTTGCGAGGGGCCGAGGGTGCGCCCGGCCTGCGCTTTCGCGCCGGCGATGGCTTCAATGTCCTGCTTCGAAACGAGACTCCCGAGCCGACAATCATACATTGGCATGGGTTGACGACGCCGTGGCCGAGCGACGGCGTCGCCGACGCGCCACTGCCGCTCATTGGCGCTCGAGCCGATCGCAGTTTCGATTTTCCGGTCGGCGAGCCCGGCACCTTCTGGATGCACGCCCACACCCTGCAGGAACAGCTGCTGCTTGCTGCTCCGCTCATCGTCACCGATCCCAAGGACGATGCGAGGGATGAGCAGGAGGTCGTCATCCTGCTTCACGATTTCTCGTTCTCATCGCCGGAGGAACTGCTGGCCCGGCTGCAGAGTAAGAATACTGGCGGTTCCATGCCGATGGACGGCATGGCCATGTCGGGTGGCGCCGGCAACACCATGGCAGGGATGAACGATGGCGGCATGGCGACCGATATCAACGACATCGATTATGACGCCTATCTGGCCAATGACCGGTCCCTGAACGATCCCGAGATCGTGGAGGTCGAACGAGGCGGACGCGTGCGGGTGCGGATCATCAATGGCGCCACGGCGACCGCTTTCACGATGGACCTCGGCGAGCTTGAAGGCGACTTGATCGCGGTCGACGGTCAGCCTGTCGAGCCGGTCAGGGGCCGGCGGTTTCCGATGACAATGGGACAGCGCATCGACGTGCGCCTGCAGTTGCCGCGCGAACTCAACTCCTTTCCGATCCTGGCGCTGCGCGAGGGAAGCAAGGAGCAGACGGGAATTGTCCTGCGTCCGGCGGGAGCGGCGGTGGCCAAGATCGGGCCGGCGGCTGATGTCGATGCTCCGGTTCTCGACCTGGCGCTCGAGGCGCAGCTTCGGGCAATGTCGCCGCTTGCATCACGCTCTGCCGAAAAGACGTTCGAAATGGCGCTGACCGGCGATATGGCTGCCTATCGCTGGGGCCTCGAAACCAACGCTCCGCTTCTCGTGGACAGGGGCGATCGCGTCGAGGTCACGCTGCGCAACGACACCATGATGGCCCACCCGATGCATCTTCACGGCCATCATTTCCAGGTGGTCGCGATTGATGGGCAGCGCTTTCAGGGCGCAGTTCGCGACACCGTGCTGGTGCCGCCGATGCGCTCGGTCACCATTGCCGTGGACGCCGGCAATCCCGGCAAATGGGCATTCCATTGTCACCACCTCTACCACATGGCGAGCGGCATGATGTCGACCTTTGCCTATCGAAGCTGAGGCACGCAGCAGCGCGAATGCCGGCACGGAGAACGACGATGAAAAAGGTCAATCTGGAAGTGCGCGACCTTGTCGGCATGATGGATTTCGCAGCGGTCGAAAAACGTCTGGCGGCTCTGCCAGGCGTCGCCGGTGTTGCCATGAACGCGGGGTCTACGACCGCGACCGTCGAATTCGACGAAGGACGGACGAGCCCCGGGGCCCTTGCCAGGGACATCGAGGCCTGCGGCTTCCATTGCCGTGGCGAGTCCGTGCCGCGGCATCTGTGCATTCCCGATAGCACGACCATTCCGCCCGGGCATCCGCGGGGGACGTCCGGGCAGGCCGGGCATGATCATGCGGGGCACGCCACCATGATCGAACCAAGTGCAGCGGGCCTCAGGACGGCTGCGGCCAAGATGCCGCACGACGCCATGGCCCATGAGATGGGACACGGCGCCGGCATGGACATGCAGGGCATGGTCAAGGACATGCGCAACCGGTTCTTCATCAGCTTGGTCTTCGCGCTGCCGATTTTCGCCATGGAGCCGATGGGCCTGGGCGAGCCCTGGCTGCGTCCGCCCTTCGGCCTCAGCGAAGACCTTGCGATGTTCTTCCTCGCCAGCGCCGCGATCCTCTATCCCGTCTGGCCTTTCCTGGTTGCCGCCTGGCGTGCCCTGCGCAACCGCGTCCTCAACATGGCCGTGTTGGTGGTGCTGAGCGTCGGCACTGGTTACCTGTTCAGCGTCGGCGCGACTTTCTTCTTCGAGGGGCAGCAGTTCTACGAGGCCGCGAGCGTGCTGCTCGTGTTCATCCTGCTTGGCCACTGGCTCGAGATGCGTGCCCGCGCCGGGGCCTCGGCCGCGATCAGGGCCCTGCTCGACCTTGCTCCACCCAAGGCCTCCATCTTCCGCGAGGGCAAGGAGGTCGAGGTTGCAACCGCCGAGGTCGTGCTCGGCGACATAGTAGTCCTCCGGCCTGGCAACAAGCTTCCGGTCGACGGCGAGGTGATCGAAGGCACCTCGACGATCGATGAATCGATGCTGACCGGAGAGTCGATGCCGGTGACCAAGAAGGTCGGGGACAAGGTCATCGGCGCCACGATCAACAAGAGCGGGACGCTGCGCTACCGCTCTACCAAGGTCGGCGCCGACACGGCCCTGGCCCAGATCGTCAAGCTGGTCCAGGAGGCCCAGAATTCGAAGGCGCCGGCGCAACTGCTGGCCGATCGCGCCTCGCAATGGCTGGTGCTCGCCGCGATCCTCATCGGCCTTGCGACCTTCGCCGTCTGGTTCTGGTGGCTCGGCCAGCCTCTGCTGTTCGCGATGACCTTGACCATAACCGTCTTCGTCATCGCCTGTCCCGATGCGCTCGGCCTCGCCACGCCCATGGCCGTCATGGTCGGCACTGGCCTTGGCGCTACAAACGGGATCCTCTTCAAGAATGCAGCCGCTCTCGAGGAGGCGACCAAGCTCAACGTAATCGTCTTCGACAAGACCGGCACGCTCACCATGGGGCAGCCCAAGGTCGTCGAAATCGTCCCGGCTGCCGGCGTTTCGCCCGACGAGGTTCTGCAGGTCGCAGCTGCCGTGGATCAAGGGTCGGATCACCCGCTTGCCGTTGCCATCGGCGAGCAGGCCAAGGGTATGAAGCTTCCCAAGGTCTCGGGCTTCCTCAATATCGAGGGCAAGGGTGCCAGCGCCGCCATTGGCAGAGCCAAGGTTTTCCTTGGCAACCGGCGACTTATGGAAGAGCAGAAGATCGATCTTCTGGCGCTTGGCGTCAGGGCCGAGACGCTCAAGGGCGAAGGCCGCACCGTCATCCATGTTGCACGGTCCGGCAAGCTGCTCGGGCTGATCGCGATCGCCGATACGCCGCGCCCGACAGCCATCGCAACGATTGCCAAACTGCACGAGCAGGGCGTTCGCGTGGCCATGCTCACGGGTGACAACGCCGGCACCGCCAAGCGCATCGCGGACATGCTCGGCATCGACATTGTCCTCGCCGACGTGTTGCCGGGCCAGAAGGCCGAAAAGATCAAGGAACTGCAGGGACAGGGCCTGAAGGTCGGCATGGTCGGAGATGGCGTCAATGACGCGCCGGCTCTGACACAGAGTGACGTGGGGTTCGCCATTGGTGCGGGCACCGACGTCGCCATCGAAAGCGCTGATATCGTGCTGATGAAGAGTGATCCTTACGATGTGGTCGGTGCGATGACACTCTCGCGTGCCACGCTGCGCAAGATGCACCAGAACCTGTGGTGGGCGGTGGGCTACAATCTCATTGCCTTCCCGATCGCGGCAGGCGTGTTCTACCCGTTCCTTTTGAGCCCCGAGCTTGCGGCGCTGGCAATGTCGGGCAGTTCTGCGCTTGTGGCCGTCAATGCGCTTTTGCTCAAGCGGACGAGGCTTGAGGGCATCCGTCCTGCCACCACATCGAGGGCCGAGGGGGTCGCACATGAGCACCCTAGAGGCGCACAGGCATGAGTGTGTCGATGCGGGCTGGCTTGCCTACGTCGCGATGGGTCCTGAGCGCCCTTCTCGGCCTTTGTCGTTGCGCTCGGCTACTGGATTGTCTTGCCGGTCCTGCCGATGATGATCGAGCGGCTTGCCGGCTCGGCAGACCCGACATTCATGCGCCGCAGATCGGCTTCTTGACCGCTGCCGAATCGTATGGCTGGTCCAGAAGGGCAATCATGCTCGCAAGCAGGTAACAGCCAAGGTGAGCATGCCGATCAGGACGGCATTCCACGTTAGTTATCCCAGCGCCTTCATGAGCCCGATCTGCTCGCGCTCCAGTGCAACGAGCCGGCTAAGTGTGAGATTGACCAGAAATGCCGACACCAAAAGGAAAATCGGTGGCAGCGTCCGGCTCATGTTGTTGAGCATATCGAGTTCGTGGTTCAGCCAGGCGTGCGAAGTGTGGTCCTTCCGGCCATAGGCCGCTCGGCCGCCATAGCGCTCGAGCATCGCGTCGAGGCGCATCATGACCTCACTCTCGGACGCGCCCCGCAGCAACTTCAACGAAACGGACGAGAACGCATCATCGAGGTCATAGGGGCGCGAATTGACGATTGTCGGGATCGCGCTGTCGCCCGAGTTCATCTATGCAGTCGGACCAAGCGATATCATGCCGGACGACCGCCGCTTCGGCCTCATCTGGATGTCGGAAAAAGCGCTCGCCAGCGTCCCTCTTGCCGGCAGCGTCCTGAAGATCATTCAGGAGAGCGAAGGAGTGGTCCAGGCGGGTGCACCGCTGATCGAAACAAGGCAGGGAGGCGGCGACGGACCACGGAGCGAGCGTGCCACGTCCTGGTCCTTCCACGCTCCAGTGGATGGGCATCGAACGCCGGTTCGAGAGCTACGTCGTGATGCGCTGTCCCTCTTCTGCCACCATTCCATCGATCGGGGACAACAACGACGCGATCTGTGAGGCGCTACTGCCCCCGAGCGGGTCTTGTCTGACTGTCCGGGCTCTCGGATGACGGGATCCGGCCGGCGCCAGCTAGGAACATGCGGACTGCCATGCGAACCTCCTGCTGTCGTCCGACAAGAAGATGTCCTCCAGTGTCGTAGATGACCAGCTTGGCACCCGGGATCTTGGCTGCAGCGAACTCAGCTGCCGGCAGGGTGTTAAACAGATCGTCGCGCGCAGAAATAATGATCATCGGCGCAGTGATTACTTCCAGCGGCAGTTCATGCAAGGCGGGGGTGCTGTCGATGTTGATCCCGGCGAAGCGCAGCGACAGCGGCTCGACACTCTCGACGATGCTCATGACGCGGTCCTGTTCGGCCGGAAGCGCAGCCGCAACCAGCGTCGGCGGAACGCCGAGGAAACGAACGAGCACTGACGGCGCGATCTTCTCAGCGGCCCACCAGGCGAAGTCGCCGCCGGCATTGACGGCCCAGAATGCGAACCTGTTGCCGCGGCTCGCTTCGATCGACACCGGACTGGTGGGCGAATAAAGGCCTGGGACGATCAGAACGAGAGCGGTGACCTTGTCCGGATGCCGGAGTGCCAGCTCGACCGCAGAACGCGCGCCTGCCGAAACGCCGACGACTATCGCTTCGGGAATGCCCAGTTTGGACAGCAACGCCGCGTGCGCATCGGCCTGCGCGGCTGGAGAGGTATCCTGCGGAACGGGGGTGCGCAGATACCCGAAGCGCGACGGCGCGATGATCCGAAAGCCCTCGCCCACAAGATCAGCCGCATTGGCAAGCCCTTGGTCAAAGCCGCCACCGGCCCCGTGGATCGATAGAAGCGCAGGACCCACTCCATTGTCGACGTATTCGATCGGACCTGCGTCGAGTTTAGCGACCACACTGCCTCGGCTGGCGGCGTTGCGTATACGGCTCAGCTGGGTTTCGTAAGCTAAGAAGGTCACAAAGACCGCGGCCGCGAGGGCGACAAATATGGCCAGCAGGAAACCACCAATTTGCCACATAAAAAAAGCTCCACAAAGCACGACCGAATATTAGCCTGTCTGGCTTGGAGGCAAGTTGATTTTCCCTGCTTCAAGTCGGATGCTGTGAACTTTGGATACGAAGACGGTCGAATATCGCCAAGACTTCTCCGGGTTGTGCATCGTTAATCCCAAAAGCCATCGACTCGCCCAACAGGCGTGAGCAGCAGGCCCTTGTACAGCAATGACCGGAGCCGCTGCCTCTTACGTGAGGCTGACGCAGTCGAGAGGTTCGCCCGCCCGCTGATCATCGTCCTCAATTGATGCGCATCAAAGCCAGTTGAATGCAGCCCTGGTACTTCGACACAAGCAGTCGGAAAGGGTGTTGGGCGGCTACGCTCACAACCGCTGCCGTGAATGGGTGTTAGCCGCTCCCTCCTAAAACAGGGGGCGATCAGCCGATTGCTTCGAACTGGCGCGACAGCGAAGCGTCGATGACAGCACCAATGCCAAGCAACGGGAGTTCGGGATGGCGAAGAGAACAGACAATATCGAGGTTGGCATGGATGTGGCTGTGAGGTGCCGCGTCCTCGAGACTTGGCAGGATGATCTAGGGGATCAGTGGGCGACCGTGCTGATTGAGGGCTATGACCTTCCGGTCACGCTGAAGGCTGTCCACTTCTTCCCGTTGGACGACCACGACCAGCACTTGCCAGCGGCTCGTCCCTGAGTTTCACCCCGGACCCGGCCAGCATCCACGTGAGGCGGTTAGTCGAGGCAAAGCCCCGATAGAGCCTCCAGTCCAGCCAGTCGCGCGATCAGACACATCACAGAGGCGCTGGACTTCGATGGTTGCTTGAAGATCTGCTGAAGGATTTGAAGGCCCGTCTTGTGATCGGAACTTGCTGGATTGAATACATGTCGGCGCGGTTGCCCCGACTCCAACACGGAAGTTCCACCCCTCGTGGACTGCTTGACCGACATGGGTCCAGCCAAATTGATCCGGCTCAATGCGACAGTCTTCCCGTCGGCCAGAATGGCAAGCCAGATTGAAGGATCTCCGCATGACCCACACTTCATTTCGAGCGCTGGACTTATCGGGGGAGCCCGTGGCGGAACGAAAAAGAGCGGCTTCCTCATTTGCGTCCGGAATAGCTTTGGGCGCAAGCTTGGCGTCGATATCACCAAGGCGATCGAAGCGGCTTGCCCGCCACGTATTGTCTGGCGAAGTGGTCCACCTCCGACACCTCTGGCCGGTGGGTTGAACGATGTTCCACGATCGTCGGGAGGCGGGGCAGAGGCTTGCCATCGAGCTGATGAAACTCCAGTTGCACCAACCTGTCATTCTGGCCCTGCCGCGCGGTGGCGTTCCTGTTGCCGCTGAAGTGGCCAAAGTCCTGAAGGCGCCGCTTGACCTCATCATCGTGCGCAAGGTGGGCGCGCCGGGCAATTGCGAGTTTTCAAGAAAAGCTGGCAACTGCGCCGCCGGATATTTCAATAATCGTTCTCTCGGCCGATATTCTCCAAAGCTGTCAACCTCGCACTTTTGGTTCTCAGGTATAGAGGTGAACAATTTCAATGGTTTCGTGATAGCGGGACCATGCGAAGTTTAGCAGGTCATTCGCTAGGCGATACGAATATGGCCCTCTTGGGCAGTCCCGGCCTGCGAAGGTGAAATGGCCGCGACGGGCCAGCATCGGCCATTGCTGAGCAGATACATTTAATGTCGTGTGCGGGGCCGAAAGCGGTCTGACAGGTTTCGAAAGTAATCGGCGATAGCCGCCCTGCTTCCACGCTAAGCCAGTTAGCCCCTTGCGCCATACCGCGGATTCTCAGATGCATGGGCTAGAGCGATTCCGCCTAGGAGTGGTGGCTTATGAAAATTCGGTATGCCGACGTCGAAATGAGCCAGGTGGACGTCCTCTTCCGCGACCGGGTCAGGGAGCGATCTCGACAACTTTCTGGTTGAGGAGCTCTTCGCATCCCCGGCCTTCCTTACATGGATGGTGTCGAAGCTTGGGAACTCCTTTTCGGCGCCGATGAGCCAACACGTGTTGCTGCAGAAGTCGCCGCCCCGCGAGAACGATCGCCGTCAGACCGACGTGCGGATCGGCTGGTTCGACGATGATCAGACGCTCCGGGCCTGCGTCTTAATCGAAAGCAAGGTCACGGCTGATTTCCAAGCCGGTCAGGCGCAGGCGTATGCTGCAGAACTGGCGGTTCTGCGCGAGCGCCTTGGAAGGAAGGTAGCCACTGCGCTCCTCGTCGCGCCAGCGGCCCGGCTGGCAACGCTCGCCCACAATGGTTCGTTCAAAGGCAGGCGGCTGCCTATACCACAATTATTACAACTGTTCCCACGAAACGCCCTCCCCGCTAGGTACGGCAATTAGGCTGCCGATCACGAGCAGCGTTCCCCCGTCGCCCATGCGCGGTTGGGCATCTACCCAATGCCTCAAAAGGATCGTCAACAATCCGGCCGCCACAGCCAAGACTATCATGGCAACAATTTTGCTCCAGTCGCTCAA
The DNA here is from genome assembly GCF_040320025.1 of Mesorhizobium sp. M0808. NCBI lineage: Bacteria > Pseudomonadati > Pseudomonadota > Alphaproteobacteria > Hyphomicrobiales > Phyllobacteriaceae > Mesorhizobium > Mesorhizobium sp. M0808. Next base: position 29,172 of record NZ_JAMYOX010000029.1, on the reverse strand, counting down.
TTTGGCCTCCCAGCTCGTTCGGCGTGTCTCGCGCTCTGCGCTCCGGGGACCAGCCCTTGGTGCGCCACTTTGATCCAGCTCATGGCTTCAGGCCAACGCTATCTGCCAAAGAGCGACGCCAGCAAGTACCAGCCCTGCAACGCCTTCGATGCTTCGAGAGATCGCATCAAACAACCGCGGCCGGCTCTCAAAAAAATGTACCAGCCGTTCGCGAAACAGGATCGACAGAACGGCGACTGTGGATAGTGTCAGCGCCACCCCGGCCATCATGGTGAGGGCAAACAGGATGCCCGCGACCGGAACGCCCCTGGAGATGGCGAAGGTCATCACGAACAGCGTGAGCGGGCACGGGATCAGGCCGGCCATGATGCCGACCGCCTCGCCTTCATGCTTGTGGTGGTGGCCGTGCCTTAATGCGCGCCCTATCATCCACAGGCCGATCAGACCGAGCAGCCCGCGGCTGACGTCCTCGAGCAGCGGCGCGCGGCCGACGCTGCCGAGGGCGATCGAGACTAGCGGCAGGGAGAGGACGGCAATTACCACGGCAATCGTCACGTGGGTGACGGATAAAGTAGTCGATACGAGAAGGCCGCGCGAGACCTTCGCATCCGATCCGGCGAGATAGGTCGCCAGCACCGCCTTACTGTGGCCTGGCGTCAGTGCGTGCGCGGCGCCGAAGAGCACGCCCATCGGCAGGAACGCCATGAACCCCAGCCAATCACCGCCGGCTGACAGCAACTTGATCTGCTCGGCAAGCGCCAGATAGATCGTGCGCTGGAATTCGACGAGGATCTGGAACATTGAGCGAGCCGATCCCTCACGCGCAAGTCAGTTCGAGGCGTGTGGCGAAAATCTTGCCGAGATCGGTGCCGGTCGGATCGCTGAAGAACGCATCTGTCAGACTTTTCTGGTTCTGCGCGATCGCCGTGTCCGGATCGGGACGCACGACGGCGCGTGCGCAGCCTTGCGGCAGGCCGGCCACCGCAAGTTTGTCGTCGTCGGTGAAATCAATCGCCGTGTAGAAAGTCGGATCATAGACGCCAATGCTGACCTTGCCGGCAAGCGGCAGTGTCTCTTTCGGCTGCGTCTCGAACTGGATGACGAGTTGATTGTTCTCATAACTGGTGACGAACCTGGCCGGCGGCGTCATCGCCACGTCCTCGCCATCCACTGTGACCATTTGAAAGTAATTGTACTCGGCAAGCGAGGCGTGGATGGTGAGAGCGGCGGCGTCGAGTTCCTTTGCCTCGAGCACGAGATCGGCGTTCTTGTCGAACTCCATCAGCACCGTCGAGGAAAAGAGCTCGTCGAACCGCCACAGATGCTTGAGCGACTTGACCGACTTGTCGGGGCCGACCGTCAGGTCCAGCCGCGCCTCTGCGAAAACGTGAGGATGGGCGCCAGCCGCAACGCTGGAAGCAAGCAGGAGCGCCGAGCCAAAAATCGTTCCGGTCAGTCGCATTTGCGCTGGCTTTTCGTTTGTCGTTTCACGCCAGCCGACTGATCTGGCAGCGCAAGCAGGCCAAATTGGGACGCGACCGGAAGCCTTTCAGTCATCGACGATCGAACTTGCAATGATGGCGTCCGGTGCGCCCCGAGCGGCCGGCGACGTCAAATGCACGAGTTGCTTGCGATTGCCCGCGATCAGTATGAACAGCCGGGAAACCTGCCTGCCCTTCCTCTCCTCGCCGATCTTCTCGGCGTCGGTGCGGTCAAAGAACCGCTTTTCAAATTCTGCGCGATCGACATCGAAGAGCTTGACCGAGCAGGTCTGGACGGACCTGCCGTCCATGGTCGCCCTGGTCACCGCGACCATCGTTCCGGCTGGTAGGTCCTTGCCGCCGACCTGCCATCCACGGAACTCTTTCATGGCAGCGACAGGAGCAAGTGCCTCGCCATCGGAGAGCGGCTTCCATCCACGGGTCTTTGCCAATGTCTCGGTTCGTTCGAAGTCTGGGCCGTGCGCCAGGCATGTTTCGTGGAAGGCATTGAGCGCCCGGTCGACGGTATCGGCATGCGCAAGCGGCGATGCCAACCACACGGCCGCGAGCGTCATGGAAAAGACGGGCTTGGGCATTCTTGGACCCGGGTATCGAAGCAGGCCGGTATAGCCAGTCCAGCAAGATAACGCCCGGGCGGCTGCGAACGCAACGCGGCCCAGCCCGCCCTGTCTTCTGGCAGCGTCCTCGGTCCGATCGCCCCCGCATGCGGCGATCAGCCAGGCTGGACCTTGTCGGTCGTTGCGCGAACATAGTTCAGGTTCATGGTCCCAACGGCGCCGATGTCGCTCACCTTGAACCCGCGCTGGGCCAATAGCGCGCCGACCGCATTCATGTCGATATGTCCATGCCGGTGGAGCCTCGGCATTCTGGATTCGCGTAGCGGCCTGCCGAAGTCGATCAGCAGCAGCCGGCCTCCGGGCTTCAGAACGCGCCCGGCTTCCCGGACGAAGGCCGATCGAACGGGCAGCGACAGATGGTGCAGCATGAGCGTGCCGATCACGATATCGAATTGCCCATCCTTGAAAGGAAGTTCCTGAGCAATCGCCTTGACGAAGGTCAGGTCGAGACCCGCCCGCGCAGCCTTGACGCGTGCCCTTTCGACCATCTCGGCCGAAGCGTCGACGCCCGTGACGCGACCATCCGTGCCGACAAGGGGCCTTGCGGCAATGGCAAGCGTGCCGGTTCCGCAGGCGACATCGAGCACGGCTTCGCCGGACTGGAGCGCTGCCAGGCGAAGCATAGAGTGGCGAAACCGGCCCTCGCGGCCGAAGGTCAGAACGCGCGCAAGCAGGTGATAGCCTGCCGCCCTGTGCAGGACGATGCCGATGCCCTTGACGCTGCCGGCATGCGCTCCGTTGCCGGCGGACCGCTTGTGGCGAAGTCCGCCCCAGCGCCACGGCCACGATCACTGCCAGAATGAGACCGTGGATCGTAGCCGTCCAGGCACCGGCATTGAGATAGCCGGCCCCGAATTGAAGCATCAGCAGGGAACCCGCGACCAGCGACAGTTTGACAACTACGGCAAGCGCGATAACGCCCTTGCGGGAATGCTGTGCGTCGCCGGCCCGATGACCAAATTGGTGCATGAATTTTTTGCCGCCTCTCTATTTCGGTGTGCTCAAATGATCATTCAGCTTCTGGACTTGGCGTATCATACTGGACACAGTGTCTGGAAAAGCTGTTGAGAGGCACCGGACCGCTGAATGTCCGGAACCGCACGCGGCAGGGCGCAGTGACCATGAAAATTGAGCGGACCGACGACAGGGGCACGATCGACCGGCGCGTCGCGCGCGCACGCGCGCCCTGCTGCAGGACGCGCTGATTGCCCTGATTCCCGAGCGCGGCTACGCGGCACTCACCGTGGAGGACATCTGCCAGAAGGCTGATGTCGGCAGGTCGACCTTCTACACCCATTACGCCGGCAAGGACCAACTGCGCGGTGCGACCCTGGAGGCGCATCTGCAGTCGCTGAACAGGCGCATGTCGGAAAGGGAGCAGGCAAACCGCCGCCTGTTCGAATTCAGCCTGCCGATGTTCGAGCACGCGCAGGCCTTCCAATCGGTGCACCACGCGCTGCTTTTGAGCAGCGGCGATACGATCCACGACCAGTTGCGCGAACGGATCCGACGCGCCGTGCGAACCGAACACACCTCCTGCATGCCAGTCGGGAGGCCGACTGCACAGCCTAGACCAAACCCGTGGCGACGCCGTAAAGAACACCCAATATCGAACAGGTCGCGAGGACCTGGATCATGCCGACCTTGAAACGGAATACCGCCAGCAGCGCGACGAGCGTCAGCACCAGCGACGGGATATTGATGGAGTTGAGCACCGGCACGTCTAGCGTCATGCCCAGCCAGCTCAAGTCATGCAGTTCGCGGAACAACACATGAAGCGCGAACCATACCGCCAGGTTTAGGATCACACCAACCACCGCTGCAGTGATGGCAGCCAGCGCTGCGGACAAGGCCTTGTTGCTGCGCATGGTCTCCATGAACGGCGCGCCTAGGAATATCCATAGGAAGCACGGGATGAAGGTTACCCACGTTGTCAGAAGACCGCCGAGTGTTCCGGCTACCAGCGGGGTAAGCACACCTGGCGCACGGTAGGCCCCCATGAAGCCGACGAATTGGGTGACCATGATGAGTGGACCAGGCGTAGTCTCGGCCATACCGAGACCGTCAAGCATCTCTCCTGGCTTCAGCCAGCCATAGTGCTCCACACCCTGCTGAGCGACATAGGCGAGGACTGCGTAGGCGCCGCCGAAGGTGACCATCGCCATCTTGGAGAAGAAGATCGCGATATCGGTGAAGACGTTGCCCTGCCCTAGGAATGCAAGCAGCGCGAGGACCGGGACCAGCCATAGCAAGCGCCTCAGGACCGGGCAGCAGCGTGCAGTAGTTGAGCGCATGCAGGAATCGGGTCTCGCCGATCCAGCGCTTTTCCTCGACGATGATCCGATGCATCATGGCGATCTGGCCCGCCGGCCCACCGAAACTGAGCATTGCCACACGAGCCCATACGCGCATGGCTGCAGCAAACGAAACGCCGTGGTCGTGAGTCCCGGCTGAAGAGGGCGTCGTCGCGACGGTCTGCTCCAGATTGGCCATTGCTTGCGTCCTTTCGGTCATCCGCGTTTCTTGCCGAAATACTGATAGAGGTTGTCGAAGACAGGAGCGCCCTGCGCGATCCGTTGCTCGTCGCTCTTGTTCGCCATGGCGATGCCGGCGATCAGGCTAGCAATGCCTGTCGCCTCTTCGCGACCGAACTTGTTGTCCTTGAGATCGATGTCATGGACGATCTCGGCGATGGCCTGCAGCGCCGGGTCGTTGATGGCGGCGCGGGCAAGCAGAACTTCGAAGCTGCAGCGATCGCCCTCATGCGTGATTTCGCCTTCAAACATGTCGAAGCGCAATTCCCCCTCCTTTGGCACGTATCCCTTGCCCGCCACGAAGCGGATGATCGCATCGGCGTCGATGAAACGACGGATCAGCCAGCTGCAAGCAATACGGTCGACATGCACGTCCCGGCGCGTGACCCAGATCCGGCCTTTGAGCTCGGCCGGGTCAGCCGCCTTCTTGGGCTCGTCGGTCATGCCGTCGTCCTTTGCAATCTGTGCCTCGAGTTCGGCGATCAAACCCTCGGCGGTGAGGCGAACGCTGGCGCCGAAAAAGTCGATCGTCACCACTTCAGCGAGCCGCTTGCGCAAGCGACCCAGTTGCGAACGTGCCTCGGCATCCTTTTCCGATGTCGCGTCGGCCCCAATCGCTGCAGCCAGTTCGCGCGCTTCCCCAGCGACCCCCGCATAGTCGGCATCACGGGCTGCGTCGAACAGCGCCCGCACCTGGGCGTCCGACAAACCATCGACGAGGCGCGCCTCGCACATCATGGCCTCGCCGCCGCCAGCGACGATCTCCTTCAGAAGCCATTCGAAATCCTCCTGCATCTCGGCATTGGCCGGCAGGGCATAAACGGTGCTTTTGACTGCGAGCGCGCCGATGCCTTGCAACCGTCGCCAAATTTTCACCCGGAAGTAGGCGGGCTTGCTTGGCAGTTGATGGATCAGAAGCAGCCAGCGCTGCTCCTGCGGTTGCCCCTCATTCATAAATGAAACCGTATCACGAACAAAGTGAAATGCAACACTTGTATCATTTTTCGTTTGAGCATAGCCTTCGCTTCCTCGCGGATGGGCCGTGCCGCCGAGCGAGAGAACCCGATGCCACACCGGATCATGCCGCTACCGTTCAAGCCGCCCAGGCTCGTCGGCTTGTCCGAACGGTTGTTGGCCAGCCACTACGAAAACAATTACGGAGGTGCCGTTCGCCGCCTCAACGCCATCGAACGGCGGCTCGACGAACTCGATTGGAGCACGGCGCCCGTCTTCGACATCAACGGGTTGAAGCGCGAGGAGTTGGTTGCCACCAATTCAGCGATCCTCCACGAAATCTATTTTGATGGGCTGGGTGGCACCGGCGATGCCGGTGGCGATCTCGCCGCCGCGCTGGAGCGCGACTTCGGCAGTGTAGCGAACTGGCGCGCCAGGTTCATGGCATGCGCAAAGGCGCAAGCCGGCGGTTCTGGATGGACCTTGCTGACCTGGTCGGAGCGTCGCGACCGGCTGACGATCCAATGGGCGGCGGACCACACCAACTGCCTCGCTGGCGGCATACCGATCCTCGCGCTCGACATGTACGAACACGCCTATCATCTCGATTTCGGCGCGAAGGCCGGTGCCTATGTAGACGCCTTCATGAAGAACATCCATTGGGATCGGGTCGCTCTCCGCCATCAGCGAGCGGTTGCGCAACGCGATCCCGCAGCTAGGGCTGAGTCGGTTGAAAGGATTCCGGCAGTCGGGCCGGAGGAGTTGCGCGCGCGCCTCGATCGGGGAGAAGATCTCGTTCTGCTCGACGTGTGCCTAGCCGAGGATCTGGCAAAGCGCAGCGATATGCTGCCGGGAGCCAAGGTCCGCGCACCCGAAAAGATTGCCGATTGGGCGGAGGAGGTGCCGAAAGACAGGCCGGTGATCGTCTATTGCCTCTATGGCTTCCAGGTCAGCGGCGACGCCGTCGCCGAACTGCGCCGCCGCGGCGTCTATGCAAGTGCACTTTCAGGCGGCGTCGCCGCCTGGCATGCGATCGGCGCGCCAACCGTCCCCCTGGTGATGAGCGAAGAAAGGATTTCATCATGAAATGGGTTACTCGCGAACGTCCGGTCATCGACCGCATTGCCTGCCCCTGGCTGATTGCGCGCTTCATCGACAAGGAGCCGGAGTTTCTCTTTGTGGCGCCGGATCAGGTGATCCATGTTGCCGAGGAAACCGGCGCGACGCCCTATGACGTGCCCGGCGTCGAGTTCACGCATGTCGGCGACGGCTGCAGCTTCGACACCTTCGTCTCGAAATATGGCCTCGAGCGCGACCCGGCGATCGTGACCATTGCCGCAATCGTGCGCGGTGCCGACACCGACCGGCACGATCTCACGCCACAGTCGGCAGGACTACTCGCGATCTCCATGGGTCTGCGTGATGTGACACCCGACGATCACGAGGTGCTGAAGCACGGCTTCGTCATCTATGACGCACTCTACGCCTGGGCCTCGCGCCGCAAAGCGGAGACCCACAGCTGGCCACCCGCGCCGAAGCCGGCGGCCGCATGACAGATCGGGCAATGGGGCAGATCACAAGGAGATATCCCATGCATGCAAAACTCATGATCGGTGCAATCTCGATTGCAATGTCAGCGTCGCTCCAGCCCGCCGCCGCGGCTCCCGATTGGCAAATGGTTGCAAAGACACTCGGCAAATCCGGAACCGAAATGCCTGATGGCGTCTACAGGGTCGGCCTGCCGCGAACCGACCTGAAGGTATCGCTTGACGGCGTAGCCGTTAAGCCTGGCTTTGCCCTTGGTGGCTGGGTCGCGTTCGAACCGATGGGAAACAAGGTCATGGTCATGGGTGATATCGTCCTGACGCAAGACGAAGTGAACCCCGTCATGAAGAAGCTTGAAGAAAGTGGCATCGAGATCACCGCGTTGCACAACCATCTGCTGCGCGCAGAACCGATGACCCTTTACATGCACGTCCTGGGTCAGGGTGATCCCGTGACGCTGGCGGCGGCTCTTCATGCCGGGCTGGCGCTGAGCAAGACGCCAATGGTGAATGCCACGCCCGCTGCGACACAGCCGCAGATCGCGTTCGACACGGCCGCCGTCGAGCAGGCCATCGGTCGCAAGGGCAAGGCCAACGGCGGCATCTACCAATTCACCATCGCGCGAGCCGAAACGATCACCGACGGCGGTATGACGGTTCCTGCGTCCATGGGCAGCGCCATAGGCATAAACTTCCAGCCAACCGGAGGGGACAAGGCTGCGATCACAGGCGATTTCGTCCTCATCGACCCCGTGCTGCGTGCTCTGCGCGAGAACGGCATCGAGGTAACGGCTTTGCATAGTCACATGCTGGATGAGCAGCCGCGACTCTTCTTCATGCACTTCTGGGCGAACGACGACGCCGTCAAGTTGGCGCGTGGCCTCAAGGCGGCTCTGGACAAGATGAACCTTGCCAATAGTTAGCCTGGAACCACACGGGGATGTGGATCAGAGGCGAGGCCGCATGCTGTGACCTTGCCCTGGCCTTCTCTGCCGACCTGTCAGATCACGTTCAGCGTGACGGCGGCAAGAATGAGATAGCGGCCGGCTTTCGCCATCGTGACGATCGCAACGAAACTCCAGAGCGGCTCGCGCAGCACTCCGGCCACCACCGTCAGCGGGTCGCCGATGACGGGGACCCAGCTCAGCAACAGGCTCCATCGTCCATAGCGGCGGTAGCGCGTCGCGGCGTGGTCGAGCGCGGCAGACTTAACTGGAAACCATTTGCAGTCGCGAAAGCGGTCGATGCCGCGGCCAAGCAGCCAGTTGACCACCGAGCCCAGCACGTTGCCGACGGTCGCGACGAGGATCAGCGCTGCCGGTGAGTGGCTGCCGGCCACCAGCAGGCCGGCCAGCACCGCTTCCGATTGCAGCGGCAACACGGTCGCGGCTGCGAACGCGGTTAGGAAAAGTCCGCCACAGGCGGCAAGGTCCCCGAGCATCGCAGCCGGTCAGCTCGCCTTTGGCCATTTTGGATGCTGATCGTCGACGACATAGCCATGCGAATGCTCGAACCCCGTTTCGGTCCATACGGCGTCCTCGAGATGCGAATGCCCATCGGGCAGATCGTCATGGGTGTGGGTGAGGACATCGGGATCATGACGCGGCCACAACCACATCGCTGCGAAGAGTGCGGCGGCGCCGATCACGCCAAGGAGGATGAAAGTGAAGGACAGGCCCATCGCGGCGCCGACGCGCCCGGCGATCGGATAAGTGATCAGCCAGCAGGCGTGCGAAAGCGCGAACTGCGCCGCAAACAGCGCCGGCCGGTCGACGGGATTGGCCGAGCGCTTGATAAGCCGTCCGGACGGCGTCTGCGCAAGTGAGTAGCCGAGCCCAAGCACAAACCAGAGCGGCAAAAGCAGCTCATAAGTGGAAGCGAGCGGACCGACGAACACGCCGGCGACCAGTATCCCCGCGCCCCAAAGCATCGCCACCCGGTCGGGGATGCTCTCCAGCAGCCTTGGCAGAACGAGAGCTGCAATCATTGAGCCACCGCCAAAGGCTGCAAGCGCAAGTGCCGTGTCGCTCTGGGAAAGCCCGAATTTCGCCTGCACCAGCACGACGGTGTTGACGATCACCATGGCGCTGGCGGCGGCGACGGCAAGGTTGAGCGCCAGAAGGCCGCGCAGTCTCGGCGTCGCCAGATAGATGCGGATGCCGCGCGTTGTGCGTTCATAGATGCCGCGCGGTTCAGACGGCTGCGGGCTTGGCAGCACCACGGACACGACCAGCACCGCGGATCCCAGGAAGCCGATCACCGCGCCAGCAAACAGGCTGTGGAAGCTGACAACGGAAAGCAGGGCCGCCGCCAGCATCGGACTGATGACGCTCTCCAGATCGTAGGCCAGCCGTGAAAGCGACAGCGCCCGCGTGTAGTCCTTCTCGTCGGGCAGCACGTCGGGGATCGACGCCTGGAACGTCGGCGTGAAGCCCGCTGAGGCCGCCTGCAGGACAAAAATCAATACATAGATCTGCCAGACCTCGGTGACGAAGGGCAGGAAGACGGCGACCGCGGCCCGCACCAGATCCAGCGATACAAGCATGGTGCGGCGCGGCAGGCGCTCGGCGAAAGCCGCCGCCACGGGCGCCACGCCGACATAGGCCATCATCTTGATCGCCAGCGCAGTGCCCAGCACGGCACCGGCATCGGCGCCGGCAAGATCATAGGCCAACAGCCCGAGCGCCACGGTAGCGAGGCCAGTGCCGATGAGCGCGATGACCTGCGCCAGAAACAGGTGCCGATACGTACGGTCGGCGAGGACTTCCAGCATGATGTCTGTCTTCTCGGGTGCTTGGGCAGCGCAAGGTGCCGCGCCAGTCGAGGGATCAGTGATGGTGGCCCTCCGGCTCAACCATCTTGAACGGCAGGATCTGTTCCCTGCCCTTCGCGGTTAGAATCAGCCTCGCCGCGAACTCATGCGGCTCGGCGGGGGCGACGCTGCTTTCGAGCCGGTGGTGATCGCCCGCGACGGGTCCGAGCGGCAGCGTCTCGGGTCCCCCGGGCCGGTCGATGATCACGGTTGCCCCGAGGTCGTCGGCATGGCTGTCGATGGTGAGACGCAGGCGCTCGCCTGCGGGCGTGTCGACGATTTCAAGCGTGCCGGTTGCCATATCGCAGGCGACCTTGAACGGGTCGGGTGCGTGGTGGGCATGGCCGGTATTTGCAGCCAAAGGTCCGCCCTCGCCTTCCAGGCGGATGTTCGCTTCCGAGAGGGCCGGCAGGTGGTCGAACAACTCCTCCCTCAGGGCATCGGTGATGCCGACCACTTCCTTCGCGGTCGCGGTGTCGGCCACCTTGATGGCGATGTCGGCATGAAGGCGATGGCCGATCCAGCGCGCCTGAACCAAGGCGACCCGCTCGATGCCCCGCACATGCCCGGCGGCATGATGGATCTCATCGACGATGCCGGGCTCGACGCCATCGAGCATGCGCGTAAGCACCGCCTTTGACGACTGCCAGACGATGGCGAAGATCGCCACCGTGATCAAAAGGCCGATGATCGGGTCGGCAAGCGGAAACCCGAGCCAAACGCCAATGGCCCCAAGCACCACCGCAAGGCTGGTGAAGCCGTCGGTGCGGGCATGATAGCCGTCGGCGATCAGCGCAGCACTGTTGATTTCGCGGCCGACGCGGATGCGGAACACGGCGACAGCCTCATTGCCAACGAAGCCGATCAGGCCGGCGGCCGCTACCCAGCCGAGGAAAGCGATGGGTTTGGGGTTGACCAATCTGTCGATCGCCTCATAGCCGGCGACGATGGCGCTGAACAGGATGATCAGGACGATAACGATGCCGGCCAGGTCCTCGACGCGGCCAAGGCCGTAGGTGAAGGTCTTGCTCGGCTTGCGCCTCGCCAGCATGAAGGCGATCCACAGCGGGATGGCGGTGACCGCGTCGCCGACATTGTGGATGGTGTCGGCAAGCAGCGCCACGCTACCCGAGAGGAATACGATGACCAGTTGCAGCACCGCTGTGATGGCTAGCAGGACGAACGCCCATTTGATCGCCCAGATGCCACGTGTGGTCGTCGCGATGGTGGGATCGACCACGCCGTGCGTGTGGCCGTGTCCGCCCTCGGCACGGTCATGGCCATGCCCGCCGAAGCCCTGGCTTCCAGGGCTGATGCCGAACCAATCGCGTATGCTGTCCATCATGGCGAGGCCTCAAAATTCCTTGCTCAAAGATATTTGGTGATGTCCTTGAACTCGTCGATCGAGCGCCTCTGCTCACGCGGGAGCGGACCCACGACATCCTCTAGGCAGTGGTTGAGATGGTCCTGGATGAGCGTCTTCTTGGCTTGGCATATGGCCTTCTCGACGGCGTGAAGCTGCTGGGCGATATCGATGCAAGGTCGGCCCGTTTCGATCATCTCTATGACGCCTCGTAGATGGCCATCGGCGCGTTTCAGACGTTTGATAATATCGGGATGTGTCTCGTGGACATGGGGGGGTCTATTCATGAGAAGGTCCTATCCCCCTGGAGAGCATCGTGTCAACGACAGGAGGCGTATTCAGCCCGCCAATGTTGCTCCGCCTTCATCAGAGCCCGCGGCTATTTTTGGTTCCCAGCGCGGTCGGCGTCAGATATAATCGCAGGACTGACTTGATAGGCGTCCGGCGAGCATCCACTCTTCGTGAGAAGGTGCTTGAAAGTGCCAAGCAAGAGCGCACGAACTGGCCGCACTTGTAGCAACCAACGAACTTGGCAGGAAGGCCCGACTGAAGTGCTAAGATTTCAAAAAAGTTGGTCCGGCCTACGAGTGATATTCAGGGACAACGCGAGCTATTTGAATTTTTTGCTCGCGGCTTCCTTGAGTAGGCCCTCATATCCAAGGCTGCTCGCTGAAACTGTAACCGCCAGTAGCGGCTCGATCGGCCTCTGGCGTCGGCGACCGTCCGCCTGACTCCCCCTTGAACCCTACCTCGTGCCCGCACCTGCCCGAGTCGGCTGAGCATTTTGCGACCATTAGAATCCCTCACGCGAAAGGTTCGCGAGGTCCACGTCTGACAACCCTTCGATTCCCAAAGCAGGAAGAATATCATTATCTGCCTTGAGATCGCGACCATAAGCCGCCGACAATATGGAAACTCCAGACTCGTGGAGTATCGCCGGTTTCCCCGTTATCTTCCCCAGTAGTACGGTCGGCAGCAGTCCGAACGGAACATCCTCGAGAATATAGCGGCTTTCGATGGTTGTCGGGCCAAAGCCGCCACGGCCCTGGCGGTCCATCTCCTGGTTCATCTCCGAAACGGTTCCCAGCGGGACATGGAACGACAATGAAAAATGCTCTTTGACGGTACGAACCGCGATACCAAAATGGCTGGCGATGGCGAGCCGTTCGGCATCCAGAGCCTCGATAAGGCGGCCCACGGCAGGGGTGACGTTTCCCCCCTGGCTCCATTGCTCGGCCTTTTCCATGCGTGTCAGATTAAGAAGCGCAATTCCTAGATGATTTTGCGGATTGAGGTTGCTGAGCGCGATCGCAAGCATACCGTCGCGCTTGACGAAACGATCGCCGAACAAGGTCGCGCAAAGCTCGTGTCCTTGATCCTGATAACTGAAAGGCAGCGTCGCAACGTCAAGCTTCTGGCGAATGGTGGTGACATGGACTTCGGTTGGTCCGAGTTGGCGGCCGGTCAGTAGTGTTGTGCCCCAAACGACGATCGGCAACCTGACCTTGCGCTCCGCCAACCGCTTGGAGAGATAAAGCGCCGAGAACGAACAATGCGAACTGATGATGACCGGGATTCCATCAATGAGATGGGGGACGGCGGCATCCATCACCATCTTGTGGCCGTAAGCCGGAAGCGCAATCATCACCACGTCCGCGTTGGCGACGGCATCCTTACAATCCCTGGCAATGCGCATCGGTGCCGTCGCCGCGATGTCCCCCGTCGCTTTTAACAATTCGCCGCCAGCTAAAGCCCTGGTGCGCAGTCCCGACGGTGACCAAAGCATTGGCGAATGTCCTGATCCTGCCAAATAGGCGGCAAGGCCATAACCAATTGCTCCGGCGCCCAGAATACTCACGCGCATAATATTCCTCCTGTTGCAGGCTTTGTGGTTCGAGAATCCTTGCCGTCGTCACACATGAAAGTTTTCATCAGGAGGTTCCGCAGGCCGGAGTCGCGTCTGACGTCCTCGGCCGCTTCCCGATCGGGTTCCGGCTCTGAAGCCGGCCAAATGCACAAAGCCGTAACGAACATTAGTTTCCGCTTGACATATATCAAAAACGAATGAGACGATGTCAATCATACGGATTGCGCATGAAGGAGACCATGGAAACCCGAGACCTTCAGACGTTCCTTGCGGTTGCCGCCAGCGGCAGCATCACCAAGGCGGCTGACATGCTCGGGCGGTCCCAGCCTGCGGTGACACGCACCATTCAGGATCTCGAGGCCGAGCTTGGCTTCGAATTGCTGCATCGGATCGGTCGACGGGTGCAGTTGTCTGAAGAGGGAGTGGCCTTCGAGGAAGAAGCGCGACGCCTGCTGATGTCCTTCACCGAACTCGCAGCACGTGCCAAGATGATCGCCGCCGGCAGGGGGCGAATCCTGCAGATTGTCACAACCTCTGCGATCGGCACCGGCTTGATCCCGACGGCGCTGGCTGAGCTCCAGGGTGCGGAGCTTCCGCACGAGACGCATCTCGGGCAGTTTCTTCCCTCGATCGTCGCCCAGGAAGTGCGCAGCGGACGCGCCGAAATCGGATTTTCAAGCCTGCCGCTCGATACGCCCGGTCTGGATGTCCTGCGGCTCTATTCGGCGCCTGATGTCGCTGCCGTGCGGGAGGACGATCCGCTGGCTGAACTTGACGTGGTTCCGCTTTCGGGTTTTGCCGGGCGCCGCGTCGCCACGCTGCTCAATCCGCTGCGTTTTCAGTTGCACGTCGCTAAAGCGCTGGCGGCTCGCGGCATCGACACCGGCCCAGTGATCCGGACCAATACTGCCTATGGTGCGTTGCAGATCGTGCGTCAGACTGGGGTTGCCGCTGTCATCGATCCCCTCACGGCATACGGCGTGCCCCTGCCCGGTGTCGTTATTCGCCCTCTCGACGTAACCGTTCTCTTTTATTGGGGCGTTGTGGCTGCCGCAAACCGTCCCCTTCGCCCAGTTGCGCAGGCGTTGATGGATGCGGTCGAAGCGGTGGCTGAACGGTCAATTGCCGGTTTCAGGAAACTCGATCCAGCTTTGGCCGGCCAATTGGTCACCGATCCTGCATCGGGCACAAATCACGGAACGGGAATATGAAGCATACTCCCACTCCTGCAGGCCTTGCTGCACTGGAAGCACAGCTTGCGCAAGATCTCGACTATCTCGAGTTGCCCGCCAAGCCCTGGGTCCCACAGCGCTTGCATGACGGCGTCCCGGTCCGTGACGTGGTTGTCATTGGCGCCGGCATGTGCGGACTTGCTGCCACCGCAAAGCTGGTACTAACCGGAATCACCAATGTCGTCGCCTACGATGCTGCTCCGACCGGGCTCGAAGGGCCATGGGTAACGTTTGCCCGCATGCAAACGCTCCGGTCGCCGAAGACCCTGCACGGTCCGTCGCTCGGGCTGCCGCAATTAACCTTCCGCGCCTGGTTCACGGCGCAATGGGGCGTTGAGGCCTGGCGGTCGCTGGACAAAATCCCCAAGGGCCAGTGGATGAATTACCTGGTCTGGTACCGCAAGGTTCTCGGTCTGCCAGTGCGCAACAGCGTGCGCATGACCGGCCTCGCACCCGTTGGAGATCTGATTGCGATCGATATCGAGGGCGCGGAAACCGGCCGGGTTCTCACCCGTCGTCTCGTTCTGGCGACCGGTCGGTCCGGTCTGGGCGGTTTTGCCGTTCCCGATTTCCTCAAGGGCATCGATCGCGCCCATTGGGCTCATTCTGCCGACGACATCGATTTCGACTCGCTGAAAGGTAGGCACGTGGCCGTCATCGGCGCCGGTGCCTCTTCCATGGACAATGCCGCAACAGCCCTCGAGGGTGGCGCCGGCTCAGTCGACATGTTGATCCGCCGCAAGGAAATGCCGCGCATCAACAAGCTGACCGGCATCGGCAGCCAGGGCGTTGTACATGGCATCTATCACCTGCCCGATGCCTGGAAGTGGAAGTTCTTCGACTACACCGCCTCGGCCCAGACACCGCCGCCGCGTTCATCGACGCTCCGCGTGTCTCGCCACCCGAATGCGCGGTTCTTTCTCGACTGTGGCATAGTCGCGGTAAAGGAAGATGCCGGAGGCCTTCTGGTCGAAACCACACAAGGGCCGATGCGCTACGATTTCATGATCGCGGCAACCGGATTTTCAAACGACTTCAACGGCCGCCCGGAATTTGCAGCACTCGCGCCACGTATCCGCACTTGGTCGGATGGGCGATATACGCCCGATATGGGGCCGCCGCGCGCAGGTATGTCGGACGCGCCCGATCTCGGTCCTGCCTTCGAATTTCGCGAACGCGTCCCCGGCTCCTGCCCGATGCTAGCACATATCCACTGCTTCAACGACGCCGCCATGCTGACCCACGGCAAGGTCTCCGGCGATATCCCGGCCGTCAGTGCCGGTGCCGACCGTCTGGTCCGCGGCATTGCCGCGTCGCTGTTTGCCGAAGATGTCGAAACCCACTTCGCCAATCTGATCGCCTACGACACGCCCGAGCTTCTGGGCGACGAGTGGGTCGATTCAACACCCTTGCTACATAAGGAGGCCGCGCTGTGATCGACGCCATGGACAAGGCCGCGGGGATTTCCCCGGACGATGCTCTTTTCACCGCGCGGCGGTTTCGGGCCGAATTCGTGCAAGGGGCCGAGGAATGTCGCCTCTCCGTCCTGCAGCCGGCAAACGATCAGGGGCTGGCCCCGAACCTGCGGGTTGCTCTGGCCCGTCGTATGGCGGCTCTGAATGATGATCCCGTCCTAATGGCCGAATATGATGTGCAACTGGCCCAGCTTGGTCCGACGGAGCCGCTTCTGGCCTTGGCTCGGGGGGAAACGGATTTGAATGAACCCCTGGCGACCATCGTCCGTCATGTTGACCTGATCACCCTTACGCCGAAAAAGGCGGAGGCGAACCACATCGCCCTCCTCGCTGCGGCCGGACTGAACAATCCTCAGATCGTCGCGCTCTCCGAACTGATTGCTTTCGTAAACTTCCAGACGCGGGTTGCGACGGGCCTGCGATTGTTGAGGTCGGCATGATTTCCTCGGTGCGCCTAAAACCGCTCAATTGGCATCCCTACATCGCACCGGTCGAGCTCTCCGAGGCCACGCCGGAACAGCTCGAAGCGATGAAGGTCACGCCATCGGCCAAGAAAGTTTCGGAGTATGTGCGCACCCTTGTGCATGATCCCGAGAGCTATCTTGCCCGCACCGTCTTGTTCAACGCGATCATGTATGTCGAAGGCGGGCTTGCCCGTCCCGACCGCGAACTTGGCGCATTGGGTGCCTCGATCGTCAATGGCTGCAAATTCTGCGCCGTTGTTCACGCCCGCCGCCATGCAGAGCTGACCAAGAGCGATGACGTGGTCACCGCGCTGTACCTCGACAAACCGGAAGCGCTCGGGCCACGCGATGCGGCAATCTACAGCTTTGCCCGCCGTCTGTCGGCGGCACCGTCGGAAGCAACGGTAGACGACATCGCCTCGCTGCGATCCGTCGGCATGGATGACGCCGAGATCATCGACCTGATCCACGCCATATCGATCTTCGGCTGGGCAAACCGGCTGATGCACGTTCTCGGCCACGCGGAGAGCGGATGATGATGACCCACATGTCAAGGCAGTCCGTCCCACACTCTGAAGGGCTAACCAGAAATGCTTGAACTCAAAGATATAAGGCTGTCCTACGGAAGCACGCAGGTCCTGAACGGCGTCAATCTCTCGGTAAAGCGGGGTGACGTGGTGTCGATCATAGGCCCCAGCGGCACCGGCAAGACCACGCTGCTGAAATGCATCAACTACCTGGCCAAGCCGTCGTCAGGAACCATCGCGTTCGATCAGATTCGGATGGATTACCAGCGCGCCGACAAGACAGCTGTCCAGGCGATCCGGCTCCGGACAGCGATGGTCTTTCAGCAATTCAATGTCTTCAAGAACATGACGGTCCTCCAGAACGTGATGGATCCGCTGGTCGTCGTGCAGCGCAAGTCCACGGACGAGGCGCGTGAAGTCGCGCTGCGAGAGCTTGAAAGGGTCGGCCTCTCAGCGAAGCGGGACAGCTATCCGTCCCAGCTGTCGGGCGGCCAGCTCCAACGCACCGGAATCGCGCGTGCGCTGGCGGTTCGTCCCGACGTAATGCTCTTCGATGAGCCTACGTCATCGCTGGATCCTGAACTCGTCGGTGAAGTTCTGAAGGTGATCAAGGATGTCACGTCGTCAGGGATCACTTCGCTGCTTGTGACCCACGAGATGCAATTCGCAAAGAACATCTCGAACCGGATCGTCTTCATGGATCGTGGCGTGATTGCCTCCGATGGCAGTCCAGCTGAGATCTTCGATGCGCCATCCAGCCCACGACTTGCTCAATTCCTGCAGTCCGAACTCGCATTTCAATAATCCAACAAGAAGGGAACCAAAGAAATGTCTGCAATCACATCCAGTTTTTCCCGTCGCGCTGCCCTGGCTGTTGCCGGCGGCATCGCAATTGCCCTTGCAACCGCAGGGATCAGCTATGGTCAGACCGTTCGCACGATCAAGATCGCGACGTCGGCGGAATCCAAGCCGCTGGCATGGGGCGCGATCGGCGTCGAGCCGCAAGGCTATGAGCCCGATCTTCTGAGAGCGATCAACGCAAAGCTGCCGCAGTATAAGTTCGAAATGGAAGGTGTTTCGGATATCGCGCAGGAAACCGGCCTCGCCACGGGCAAGTACGACATCGCCGTCGGTGGCTACTACAAGTCGCCTGAGCGCGCCAAGCAGTTCTTCATTCCGGAAAACCCCATGGGCGCCAGCCTGATGAAGATCTACAGCAAAAAAGGCAGCGGCATCAAGGAAATGAAGGACCTTGTCGGCAAGAGGATCGTTCCGACCACGGCCGGCGGTGGAACATACAAGTTTATTATGAACTGGCAAAAAGAAAATCCAAAATACAAGCTTGATGTTACGGCATCGAGCGCCGGTATTCCCTATCCGAACCGACTGGACGAAGTTCAGAACGGTAAATTCGACGCGCTTGTTCTGCCTTCGAATCTCGGTGAGCAGACCGTCATCGAGGAAAAGAAGCTCGATATTGTGGCGTCCGATCCGGTCTTCAGCAACAACACCTACATGCTGATTCACAGGTCGGACGAAAACAAGGTTTTAGCCGACGACGTGAACAAGGTTCTCAAGGAATTAAAAGACGATGGCACGATCGAAAAGCTCTCGCAGAAATGGTTCGGCGAGGACATCGTCAAATACATGAAGTAACAGGACCTTTCCCCAACCTTGTAGCGATAGCCAGCGGTAAGGCTGAATTGAAAGAAGGAGCGTTTCAAAGTGGATGTTTCTGCTATGATTCCCGAGCTGCTCTCGGCGTTGCCGCTGACGCTCGCCATCACCTTTACGGCCATGGTCGTCGGCTTTTGCTTGGCTCTCGTCGCGACAACACTCCGGGTTCGGAGGATACCGGTGATCAGTCACCTGACTGACCTCTACGTGTCCTATGCCCGGAGTGTTCCCGTCGTCCTGCAGTTGTTCGTCGCGTTCTACGGGCTGCCCTTGTTGGTGATCCTGTTCGGCGCCGAGGATTTTATTTCTGCAACGATCGCTGCGATGGTGGGGCTGAGCCTCTATCATGGAGGGTATCTGTCGGAAGTCATGCGACCTGCATACCTGGCCGTCGATCGCGGCCAGCATGATGCGGCCGACAGTCTGGGATATACCTTCCGACAGAAGATCACCCGCGTAGTCGGACCGCAAGCGGTGCACTTCGCATTGCCGGGCTATGGAAACTCCATCATCTACCTGATCCATAACGTTGCGCTGGTCATGTACATCGGGGCTGCGGACGTGATGGCGACCGCGCACTTGATCATGGAGCGCGACTATAACCAGTACCAGTTCGAAACGTACCTCGTGCTGGCGGTTATCTATTCGCTGATGTGCCTTGTCGCGTGGCTCGTCGTGCGCTTCTTCGAGCTCCGCTCACCGATGCAAGCGCCAGAGACGACGACAACAGCTCAGATCAAGAACGCGGCCGTCGCGAGCGTGTGACGTAGGGGTAATCCGACCATGTTTGATACCGATATTATGCTCCAGGACTCGCAGGAAATTCTGGGCGCCGTACCCGTGACGCTCGGCATGGCTTTCACGATTTTCATCCTGTCCACGATTGTCGGCAGCCTTTTTGCGCTCGTCGAACATAGGCGGATCCCCGTGCTGCGAGAGCTCATCATGGCCTACAAGGTCGTCTTCAAGGGCGTTCCGATGGTGATCGTGATTTTCCTCGCCTATTTCGGTCTGCCCCCAGCACTCCAGTTCCTGCTCTCGTTGCTCGGGATCAACTTCAACGCCCACGAAACGCCCAACTGGGTAATCCTTGTCATTGCAGTCACCGGTTGTGTTGCGGCGTTCCAAGCGGAGATCATCAAAGGAGCCCTCAACGCCTTCGATACCGGTCAGTCGGACGCCGCCCATTCGCTGGGGTATACAAGCGGCCAACTGTTCCGACGGATCCTATTTCCCCAGGTGGCCCTCACCGCAATTCCAGACCTGACAACCTCGATGATGGTGATCATGAAGGCGCTTTCCCTCGGGTTCGCCATCGAGGTTGTCGACATCTTCGCCCAGTCCCAGTTGACCGCCGCGCTGAATTACTACTACCTCGAAGCGTTCGTGATTGCCGTCGTGATCTACATGGTGATTGCCTATATCGTCACACAGATCGCCGACAGACTGGAGCAAGCCCTTAGGGTGCGGACATGAACGAAGGCTCGTCGGCACCCTCGAAAAGCCCTTTCATGCTCGATAACGGCTCCGCCGCCCGTACAAATTTTTTCAGATGGCGCGCCACCAATGTGGCGGTTCAATTTCCGGTAATCGCCGGCGGCGTCAGGCACGAGAGACAGTTCCTCAGCTAGAGAAGGTGGGATGTCGGTTCCTCTCCCTCCGGGGTCCCAGTGGCCATCACTAGACATTTTGAGATTTGCGGTTCGAGCCGCTTCATCGGCATGAGCGGTCACGGAGTACATCATCATGGCAAATCAACACAGCCAGCATCCTCGCCCCTCGTTCGGTCGAAAGCTGGGTGGAACAATCAGGGTGCGCAACTTGTCATCACTGATATTGCCGCTTCACCCCAGCTTTGAGCGTGCGCCCTTCGGCCTATGCGTGGTTCACCGTTTTTTTACTTTATATTAGCGTACATTCATAAACGGACATGTTGGTGTAGCTTGTACCTGCCCAAAGCCCCGGCGCAACGACCCAGCGCCGGGGCTTTTTTGTCCGCCTGGTAATCCGCGTGTTTGGGCGGCACCGCGGTGCGAAGCGCGAGTGCGGAGGAACTTGCTGGCACTCCGCCAATTATCTGCATGTCCCAAACAGCACAAGTCGAACCGCCCCTTCTCTCCCAGGACAGCCCGGACAGGAGCGTGAACTGCGCAGTCGCCCTCGAAGGTGCGTACGCCGCTCTGGTGTCCTCTTGCATCGAGCAAGGCTGGACGGCTGAAGAGACTGCCACCGCACTTTTCAACCTCGCCAAGGAACGAGCCTAGCTGTGCGTGTTTCGGCATTTCGACGTCGCGGTGTCGGATTATTTGCATGCAAACCAGTTTTACGACGCTATCCTCCCATCCTCAACGGAAGATTCTGGGAGGAATGCATGGCTGCGCATGAGCAACATGCCGTTGAAATCATTAGGGACAAAGAGTGGTCGGTTCGCGTGACGGTCAACGGCACCACCACCACGGTCGCTTTTACATCTGAGAGCTACGCGCGTTCGTTTGCAGACGGTCAGGCGTTCCGACTGGGCGTTCAGGTCGCGGAGATCAAGAAGGCGGCCTAGCTGCGCGCTTGCCCAAAAGCCCCACAGCGATTGAACCTCGACTCACCAAAGCCAAATTAGCCGTTGCGCGGCAAGCGAATAGAAGCGCACGCCCCGGTGCTCGGGAAGCTATTCTTAACCGCGTCCGAAGCAACGGCTTTGGGTGTCTGATATCATGCAGTACGGTGACCACGTCAAACAACTTGTGGGGCATGATCAGCATGGGTCCGGTTATCGATTCTAACAATCTGCCTCGCTCCAAGGTTTGGGGTGAGAGCGACCCCGCTGTGCGTTGGCAGGGTGCCTTCGCCCGTTTTGGCGGGAACGGATCAACGGCTTCTTCGACAATTGTATATGAGATCGAGCCAGGGGGTCGCCTGGGCTGGCATACTGACGCCACTGAGGAAACCCAATACATAATTGCAGGCACCGGCCTGCTGTACTGCGAGGATGGTACCACTCACCCCGTCGCGCCCGGTAGCGTGTTTGTGTTGCCCACACCATTTCGCCACGATCTTGAGAATACCGGGACCGAAACGCTCCGCGCCGTGGCTTTCTTTGCGGCAGCGATGTTCACGCAGAGCTTCGACCAGGTGATGCTGCCGCCGAGAACCCACGTCCTTGGCACACCGAACCGCGACGGGCAGATCGCCTACTGAGAAGCAAGTCAGAAAAACACAAAGGGCGCCAGCGGCCCGAATGACCGGTAGCTTCGGCACTAAGAAATGGCCTTCGAGGGTCTGGACGCGGAGATGAAGGCCACCTTTGCTGCGCCCCGCTCAGCATAGTGCTCCGGCACTCGGAACGACGCGACGTCTCAAATGCTCAGGGCGAAAAAGGCGCATGATACGAACAGACCGAAGCTGCGGCTCTTCAATGAGGAGCCCCGACACTGTTCGTCACGCAGCCGTCCCGCCGCTCCCACCTGATCTCGACTAGGGCGGCGGAACGGACGGTGCCAGCCCTTGCCCTACAGGCCCGCACCTCTCCCATGCGCTCTGAACGGATCAAACCGAAGCGCCATAACATCTGAACATAGACCGATTGGGGAGATCCCAGGGAGCGGTATGCTGAGATCGTGGCGGGGTCGAGCGGGCCATAGCTGGGAACCTTACCTGGATTGCGATATTTGCCTGCTCCTAGCGCGTGCACGGGTTGAAGTTCGTTTTTCCAGCGAAGCCTGGAGCAATGCAGCGCGGAATCCCGACCGCTTTTGCGGCGCCCATCCTAAAGAACGTGCTAATAAGCGCTGGCACCTACATCTATGTGTGGCCTTATGCCAGCGGCCGCGACATGGGACAATCGGTGACGCCGATGTTTAAAAGCGTTCCTGAAGCCGTTCAAAGGGATGATCGGCTGTATGAGTATCTTGCCCTTGCGGACGCAATAAGACTCGGAAACCAGCGCGAGGCTGCCCTCGCGGCGGAGCGTCTTGCGGAAAGGCTCGCGCAGAAATGACCAGCATCCAAGGCCAGCTACTAGCAATGCTAAGGGCTGTCGCGGAAGCTCTAGGCGATGACCTGCGCAAGCTCTTGTGTTCGTCGGCGGATGTACGACCGCTCTTTTCATCACCGATGCCATCACGCTCGAGGATGTCAGGGCGACTGACGACGTCGACCTAATTGTCGATCTGGCCGGCTTTTCGGAATGGGCGCAGCTCCTGGAACGGCTTCGAGAGCGGGGTTTCTCGGAGTCACCCAACGACAGTGTCATTTGCCGAACGCATCTTGGCCGGATCAAAGTCGACTTCATGCCGGACGATCCCAAAATCCTCGGATTCAGCAATCGTTGGTATGAAGCGGGTATTGAGACGGCGGTCGATTGTCCGTTGGACGATAAGCTCATCTCCGTCGCCTGACACCGGCACTCTTCGTCGCGACGAAGCTGGAGGCATACCTTGGCAGAGGTGGAAAGGATCTGCTTTCTAGCCGGGATGCCGAGGACATACTCTTGATCGTCGACGGCCGAGAAGAGTTGGTTGCTGAGCTGGGAGGCGCGGAAGACGAGGTCCGTACTCGGCGACCAGTTCAAAGACATGCTTGCAGCCCCAGATTTCGACGACTTTCTGGAAGGCAATATCAGAGGGCCCCAAGGCCGGGTCGAGATTGTGCCATCGCCACCAACGCCTCGATCACTACCGCCATTCGCAATGCCAGCGCCGACTATCTGCTCGCCGTCAAGGCCAACCAGCCGACGCTGCGTACCGAGATCGAATGCTACTTCGATGCTGCCTCTGCCATTACCTCGACAGCGTGTCGATCTCGACAAGGCCCATGGCCGCATCGAGGAACGCACTGTCACCGTCTCGTCGTCTTTCAATGAGCGGGAATTGATAGCGCACGTTCGATGTGCAAGGCGACATTTCGTCGTCTGCCTCACGTCATGTAGCCAGTGCTCAGATAATGGACCACTCCCGTCCGTTTACGCAGAGGGGTAGAGGCAGGCACTCGTCCGTGAATACACCGGCCGCCCTTGGTTCGTCTCCGGATCGACCACGTGCACATGAAGCTGCGGCTCTAATCCTAAAGCCCCTGCTCGACGCGCCACAAAAGATAGTGACTGGTTGCCGTGCATCCAACCGGCCTTACCTGCGCGAGCGCTGCCTGATCAGACGAACGAGAAGCCGCTCAACCGGCGAAGACCTCCGACCGGCGCCGAGCAAAATCGTGTTCCGCCACGAGAGCCGCAATGGCTGTCGCGATCTTCGCGCCGCCACGAACGGAAGGTTCGATCGGATTGGCGAAGTCCGCATCCTCATTGCAGACCAGGCGCAGGTCAATGAGCGGCAAACCGCGGGAGAAGACCGACCGGGTGATGACGTCATTGAAGATCGTTGGGGCACTTGCGGCAATCCTGCGACGCTGCGGGTCGGGAAAGCGTGCCTCGTAGATCGTGCATATGGCCGTGGGCAGATCCCGGCTCAGCACCCCCTCGAGCATCCTCATGTAATCCTGCTCGAACTGCTCCCGGACATCGCTGATTCTGTCCAGAGCCTCGGCTACCGAACGAGCCGCCTGATCCAGAAGACCCGCATGACGAAGAGCATCATTGCCACCGACACTGACGACGAGATGGCTCGCATCCTGCGCGAGCCGTTCAAGCTGCCGCTCGACGCCGCTCGTGACAGCACCGTCGACGGCATTGAGAGTTGCACGCCACCCTTCGGGCAGGCGCTCCCGCAACTGCCACGCGACGTCAGGTCCGCCGGCAACATAAGCCGCGTTGTCGAAGATCGAATCCCCAAGAAGGACGACATGCGGCATGGGACGCTCCGTTGAGGCCTCTGCCTCTGATGCATCAGCGACGGAGGTAAGGTGGTAGGCTGTGATGGTGACGGCGAGCGTCGTCAACAGCTCGCGCCGGCTCGAACCGCCTGCAGAACCGTATCGCATCTCAGCCCTCCAGGAACGCCAGAAGCGCCGCATTCACCGCGTTGCTTTCTTCGCGTTGAACCCAATGCGTCCCCTCCTCGAAAGTCTGCAGGCGGCCATCGTCGCAAAGGGCGAGACTGCGCTTGGCCAGCCCGGATTCCAGAGTCTGGTCCTGCATCCCCCACATAACAAGAGTGGGCGTCGTGATCCGCTCCTTCAGGCTCGGGCGAAAGCGCAAGGCGCGATACCAGTTGAGCATGTTGGTCAGCGCCCCCGGCCGCTCCCAAGCCTGCCGATATTCTGCAATCTCCTCTTCTTCGAAGGCGCCTTCCCGGCTGGATGTCATGAGTGCTCGTGCGAGCAAGGCCGAGCGGCGCGCACCCAAAACGGCTTCGGGCAGCAAGGGGATCTGGAAGAAAACCACGTAACTGCTCCGCAGAAACTGCGTCGGAGATCGCAGGGCATGGGTAAACACCACCTCGGGATGTGGCGCATTCAGGATGACGAGCTTGTCCAGGCGATGAGGCAACTTTGCCCCGGCGGCCCAAGCGACGATGCCGCCCCAGTCATGGCCGACGAGGTGAAACCTTCCGATGCCGAGCGCGTCGGCCAGGGCGACGACATCGCCGAGGAGCTTGGGGAGCGTGTACTCGCGGATGCCCTCTGGCTTGTCGCTGGTGTTGTAGCCCCTCTGGTCGGGAACGATGACCCGATATCCGGCGGAAGCGAGCGTACCGATCTGCCGTCTCCAGCCGATCCAGAAGTCCGGGAAGCCGTGCAGGAGCATGACCGGCTTACCCCCGGCAGGCCCGGCCTGAACGACATGAAGCCGAATGCTTCCGGCGTTGACGAACTGATGTTCAGGCGCGAGTGAGATCATGGCTGGAAACGCGGGTGTCCTAAAACTGATCCAGCGCAATGAGGATTTAGATCAGGCTGCGTCGTCCCGACAACATGCACGCTCAGCCGTCGCATCCCCCCGGCAGATGGGCATGGGAGCCGAAGGTCCAAGTGGAGGCCGGGTAGCGGACTGTCCGGCTTGAAAGGCTCAAGGGCGGATAGCTGCCGATCGGCACTCGTGAAGATCCTATGGGGATGGAAGGCGACCAGCGCTCTGCCAGAGTGAAGTCGCTAAACATCACCTGGAGGTCAGCATGCAAGCCAACACCACCAAAGCCCCGGCCGCTATCCGCGTCGATCTTGCCGCAATATTTGTCTCGTTAGAACTGTCTCGTTAAAAATGGCTCGTGACTTCGCTTTCGCCAGGTGGAGGCGAGAGATTGTCGAGACACCTCGTGTCGGGGGGCGACATTCCGGGTTTGCTCGATCACTTCGCAGAGCTGCAACGAAAGGCGGAAGTGCGGACAGGGCAGCGTTTCCGGGTCATATCAATCCAGGAAGCTGTCTGGATGGATTCTGGATACATCGGGTCCTCGAACGCGAAGGCATCGAGAGTTAGTCGTGGACCCGGCATCCATTGCCACATCACGTCGCCGCCGGCGGGCCAAGACCGACAGGATTGATGGGGAAGCACTGGTTCGAGCGTTGTTGGCCTACAACCGCGGCGAGCCTCGGGTTTGCGCGATGTTGCGAGTGCCAACGCCGGAGGAGGAAGACCGTCGCCGGTTGGTGCGGGAGCGGAAGGCGCTGACGAACGAGCGGATCAGGCACGTCAACAGGATAAAGGGCCTTTTGTTCAGCCAAGGTGTGTCCGGATACGAACCGTTGAAAGGCGATCGACGCAGATGCCTCGACGCGCTCATTACCGGAGATGGGCGTCCACTGCCGCCAGCGCTCATGGCGCAGATCAGCCGCGAGCTTGATCGCATCGAGTTGCTGATCCAGCAGATCAAGGATGTTGAAGAGGCACGCGACGCCTTGCTCGTCGCGGCAGATGAGCCAACACCGGCCCTGCTGCTCAGCCTCAAGGGAATAGGTCCGGAGTTCGCGGCCGTCCTGTGGTCTGAGGGATTGTCGCGCAAATTTGACAATCGACGACAGGTTGCCGCCTACGCTGGTTTGGTGCCAACGCCCTGGCAAAGTGGGCAGATTAATTGCGAGCAGGGAGTCTCGAAGTCCGGCAATCCAAGGCTCCGGTCGACGCTTGTCCAGGTTGCGTGGCTCTGGGTTCGCCATCAACCCAATTCCGCACTCAGCCAGTGGTTCAGGGCGCGAGTCATCCAGAATGGTGGCCGGTACAAGAAGACGGCGATCATCGCCCTCGCTCGGAAACTGCTTGTTGCGCTGTGGAAATACGTGAACGCCGGAGTCGTTATAGAAGGAGCTCTCCTGACGAAACCATCAGCGTAGACGCTAATCGTTCTAATAATCTCCAGGACCGACCAGGGCCTGGCAGATCCTCGGTAGACGAACCGACGAAACTCATGGCCTCAAACAGCCGCCGTTGAAGAATGGTTTCGTCTCTTGGGTTCCGAATCCGCCGCAAGCGGGATCATGGAACAGGTGCATGCGCCCTGACCGAATATAAGGTGGACTGGGTTCGTTCGCGAACCGCGTCACGCTAACGGACCCATCGAATGGATCTACGGATTGCCGCGGAGGTACATGACAATGTCGACGTGATGCCGTTTGTAGTTGACCATCCCCATATAAGAGTTTCGGGCGCCGGCAGGCGTACGAAAGTCCCCGAGGAAGGAACCCGCGGGCCGCAGACGATGGCTATGGGGATTTCGGATTTCGGCAGATGTCGGCGATGGCGTGACCGCCGCGCTGGGGTGAATGCGGACAGACCGCTTCGTTGCGCCCTCGCGCGGTGTTGTCGGGACGGTGGGCGGCTGGGCGCGGCTCTGTCGGCGTCGATAATCACCATAGACGTGCGTCGATCCGTTGCCGGAGGCTGAGTGCCTGCAGCTGAAGGCTGAACCATTCCATGCCGGGTCATGGCGTACTGCTCCCGGTCGACGGGGAACCGTGTGGCGGTCCGCGCGGCTGCCTCCGTCGTTCGAACACCTCGATCACGATCATGCGGCCGCCACAGCAGGGGCATGGCGGGCGGAAGTTGTCCGGTTCGTCCGTGGTGTCATCGTCGGACGGTGCGGCGACGTTCAGGAGTTCACGAGCAAGCGCGAGGCTGGCCTTGCGAGCAGAGCCGGCAAGCAGGCCGTAGTGCCGGATGCGGTGGAAACCCTTTGGCAACACGTGGAGCACGAAGCGGCGGATGAACTCGTCGGTAGCGAGCGTCATGACCTGCTGCCGGTCGACGCCGTCGCGGCGATAGTCTTTGTAGCGGAAGGTGACGCCGCTCTCGTCGAGGCGGATGAGGCGGCTGTTCGAGATCGCGACCCGGTGCGTGTAGCGCGACAGGTAGGCGAGGACCGCCTCCGGCCCTGTGAACCCGCCTTGGCGTAGACCACCCATCGCTTACTGCGAACAGGATTGAGATGACGCAGAAAGGCGCGTCGGTCGGCTACATGGGCCATCGATCCGACGAAGGCGAGCCGGCCCGCGTCGTGAAGCGCGATCAGCCGGGTAAGGAACAGGCGGCGGAAGAGCTTGCTGAGCACGCGCACCGGAAGGAGGAAGGCCGGGCGCGACGATACCCAGCGCTTCCCGTCGAGCGCGATGCCGCCGCCCGGCACGATCATGTGCACGTGCGGATGGTGGGTCATCGCGGAGCCCCATGTGTGGAGGACGGCGGTGATGCCGATGCGCGTGCCAGATGCTTCGGATCGGTCGCGATCGTCAGCATCGTCTCCGATGCCGCACGGAACAGCAGGTCGTAGACCAGCGCTTTATTCTGGAAGGCAATATCGGCGACCTCTGCCGGCAGCGTGAACACGACATGGAAGTAGCCGACCGGCAGCAGGTCGGCTTCGCGCTCGGCAAGCCATGTACGTGCGGCCGCACCTTGGCACTTCGGACAATGCCGGTTGCGGCAGCTGTTGTAGGCGATGCGCCAATGCCCGCAGTCCTCGCAGGCTTCGACATGACCGCCCAGTACGGCGGTGCGATAATGCTCGATCGCCGACATGACCTTGAGTTGCTGCAGGCTCAGGTGCCCTGCATGGGCGGCCCGGTAGGCTGGCCCAGCAGCACGGAAAATGTCGGCGGCCTCGACAGAGGAGTGCACGCTCAGCTGTCGGGCGAGATCTCTGCCTCCTTGAACAGGCCGAGCTTGTCGAGCGGGCTCGTGACCGTGCGCACCGTGCGGGTCGCGACTTTGGTGTAGAAGGCGGTATTGTCGAGCTTGGCGTGCCCGAGCAGGATTTGGATCACCCGGATGTCGGTGCCGTCTTCGAGCAGGTGGGTGGCAAAGCTGTGGCGCAGCGTGTGCGGCCCGACCCGCTTGGCGATGTCGGCGGCCTGCGCTGCCTCGACGACCACGCGATAGAGCTGGCGGGTGCTGATGGGCTTCATCGCATGCTGCCCCGGAAACAGCCAGCCCTCGCGGTGCATCACCCCCTGCTGGCGTCCGACCTTCCACCACTGGCGCAGCAACAAGAGCAGGTCTTGCGACAGTATGGCGTTCCGGTATCGCCCGCCCTTGCCGCGCTCGACACGTAGCAGCATGCGCTCGCTATCGACGTCGGCGACCTTCAGCGTCGACACCTCCGCCACGCGCAGGCCCGCGCCATAAGCGACCGACAGCGCGGCCTGGTGCTTGAGGCAGGTGGTGGCGTTGAGCAGCCGGGCAACCTCGTCGCGGCTCAGTACCACCGGCAGCTTGCGCGGGTGCGCCA
>NZ_JAMYOX010000028.1:0-80725 GCF_040320025.1 Mesorhizobium sp. M0808 | reverse complement strand
TGCCGATCCTCGAGGCCGTCGTGCAGACCTCGAAGCCGCTGGTCATCATCTCGGAAGATGTCGAAGGCGAGGCCCTGGCCACGCTGGTCGTCAACAAGCTGCGCGGTGGCCTGAAAATCGCCGCCGTCAAGGCGCCGGGCTTTGGTGATCGCCGCAAGGCCATGCTGGAAGACATCGCCATCCTCACCGGTGGCCAGGTCATTTCCGAAGACCTCGGCATCAAGCTCGAGAATGTCGGCCTGAACATGCTCGGCCGCGCCAAGAAGGTGTCGATCTCCAAGGAGAACACCACCATCGTCGACGGCGCCGGCAAGAAGGCCGAAATCCAGGGCCGCGTCGCCCAGATCAAGCAGCAGATCGAGGAGACCACCTCGGACTACGACAAGGAGAAGCTGCAGGAACGTCTCGCCAAGCTGGCGGGCGGCGTTGCCGTCATCCGCGTCGGCGGTGCGACCGAAGTGGAAGTCAAGGAAAAGAAGGACCGCGTCGATGACGCCCTCAACGCGACCCGCGCGGCCGTCGAAGAAGGCATCGTTCCCGGCGGCGGCGTCGCACTGCTGCGCGCTTCGCTGAGCATCAAGGCAACCGGCGCCAACTCCGACCAGGCCGCCGGCATCAACATCGTGCGCCGCGCGCTGCAGGCTCCGGCCCGCCAGATCGCGGCCAACGCCGGTGCGGAAGCATCGATCGTTGCCGGCAAGATCCTTGAGAACAAGGGGGCAACCTTCGGCTACAACGCCCAGACCGGCGAATATGGCGACATGATCGCCATGGGTATCGTCGATCCGGTCAAGGTTGTGCGCACGGCTCTGCAGGACGCGGCCTCGGTCGCCGGCCTGCTGGTCACCACCGAAGCCATGATCGCGGAGGCTCCGAAGAAGGAGTCGGCTGGCGGCGGCATGCCTGGCGGCATGGGCGGCGGCGGCATGGGCGGCATGGGTGGCATGGATTTCTAATCCAGCCAATCTCGCAAGCTTACGGAAAGGGCGGCAGCGATGCCGCCCTTTTTCGTTGATGTGGCGGAGATTGAGAGGCCGTCCGATCCCAAGTAAGCAGGCGCGTATCCCGCAGGACGCATCTGTTCGGCCACCATGCCGTTACTTCCAGGCGTCGCGGCGGCGCAGAACATCAATCGTCGAGCTGCAGCCTTGGCCCTTTTGGCGGAACGCCGCGCCGCCTTCGATGCGATGAAGGCATAAACGTCAATGCACCGCTGCGGTGGCACTCTTGGCCGGCAATGCCCCCTCAATCAACGCCGCGACCTCATCGGCTACCGCCAGCACCGGGGCGCGGTCGTGGGTGGCGCGTGCGATCACCATCAGTCCTTCAAGCGATGATTCGACCAGCAGTGCCAGCGCGTGCGCGCGTCGCTCGGGCACCCCTGCCCTGACGAAGGCCGCCCTGAGCAAGCCTATCCATTGCTCGAAGGCGGACCGGCACAACTCGGCCAGTTCCGGCATGTCGATCGGCGAGTCCAACACCACGGGCGCGATCGGGCAACCGAGCGTGAACCGATTGTCTTCCAGCATGCGCGCGACCGACTGGTAGATGTGGTGGACAGCCACCGCCGGGTCCTTTTCGGCAGCGAGCGCGGCGTCCAGCCTCTGCGTCACATCGGCGACGCTGTCGCGCGTCACCTCGATGACCAGCTGATCCTTGCCGCCTGGAAAGTGAAAGTAGAGCGAACCTCTCGGTGCGCCTGAGGCGCTCAAAATATCGTTGAGCGACGTGCCGTGGTAGCCGCGCTGCCTCAGCAGCAGCCCCGTCGTCTCGAGTATGCGAGTGCGGGTGTCGTTCGCCATGTCAACCTCTGTCAGGAGTGAGCATTATAGGCATTGCCTCGAGTATGACAATCGGTCTACATAATATGTAGATCAGTCTACATATACGAGAGGCAAATGCGCAGTTATCGTCTTGAAGGAACCTGCGGGACCAAGTGCCTGGTGATGCGCGACGAGGCGCAGCCGACGCCGAAGCCGCACGAGATCGTCGTGCGTGTCCGCGCCACCTCGCTCAACCGCCGCGATACGATGATCCTCAACGGCACCTACCCGCTGGCGCCGCGCCAAGGCGTTATCCCGCTGAGCGACGGCGCCGGCGAAGTCGTTGCCGTCGGCGATGCCGTCACCCGCTTCGCCGTCGGCGACCGCATCACCGGCAGTTATTTTGCGCGCTGGATCGACGGCCACATCAATGCCGGTCTGATCGACCAGCTCGGCTGCACGCTGGACGGGATGCTGGCCGAATACGTCGTGCTCGACGAGCAATGGGCGGTGCGGCTTCCCGATCATCTCGACTGGCATCAAGCGGCGACACTAACCTGCGCCGGCCTGAGCGCCTGGAATGCCGTGACGGCGGCCGAAATGCCGAAGCCCGGCCAATGGGTTCTTGTCATCGGTTCGGGTGGCGTCGCGCTATTTGCGCTGCAATTCGCCAAGCTGCTCGGCTGCCGTGACGTGGCAGTCAGCTCGCGCAACGAGAAGCTGGACCGGCTGCAGGCGCTGGGCGCCGACCTCGTCGTCTCGACCGCCGACATGCCGGAATGGGGTGCTGCGGTGCGCGAGCAGACCGGCGGCATCGACCTCGTCGTCGAGACCGGCGGCCCGCCGACCTTCGCGCAATCGATGATCGCCTGCGCGCTTTACGGGCGCATCGTGCTTCTCACCATACAGGATGGGAAAGGCGGGACGGTGCAGATCCCCGGCCCGGTCTACCAGCGCAGCCTCGCCACCATCAGCCGCCTGTTCGTCGGCAATCGCACCAACCTCGAAGCCATGCTGCGCGCCATCTCGGTGCATCGGCTTAAGCCTGTCATCGACAAGGTGTTCGCCTTCGACGAGGCCAACGACGCCTATCGCTATTTCCAGCAAGGCGACGTCTTCGGGAAAGTGGTCGTCGACAGCGCCTGACTGGTCCGCCCCAAAATCTGATCGACCCCTCAAATCAAAGGAGAGACACAATGACCATTCGTGAAGCAGAGGCCCAATGGCAGGGATCGTTGAAGGAAGGTTCGGGCCGGCTGAAGCTCGGCAGCGGCGTCTTCGAAGGCGCCTACTCGTTCCCGTCGCGTTTCGAGAACGGTCCCGGCACCAATCCCGAGGAATTGATTGCGGCGGCGCATGCCGGCTGCTTCTCGATGGCGCTGAGCGCCGTCCTCGGCCGCGAAGGTTACACTCCCGCGCGCATCCACACGATCGCGAAAGCGCATCTCGGCGCCACCGCGGCCGGACCGACGCTGACCCGTATCGAGCTGGAGACCGAGGCAAGCGTCGCCGGGCTGGCGGCGGGGGAGTTCGAGCGGCTGGCGCAGACGGCCAAGGAGAGCTGCCTCGTGTCGCGGGCGCTGGCCGGCGTCGCAGTGATCACGCTCAAGGCCCGCCTCATCGAAACCGCTACCGATCACTGAAGGGAAGGAATATCCAATGACACAGGAACTCATCATCGACATCGCCGCAGCCAAACGCTCCGCCGAAACGGCCGAGATCATGCGGCGCTACAACGACGTCTTCCAGCGCCACGACCCGTCGGCGCTCGACGATCTGGTGGCGGAAGATTGCGTGATCGAGAACACCACGCCGGCCCCGGACGGCGCCCGCCGCATCGGCAAGGGCGCCTGCGTCGAACTGTGGTCGGCGATCGCGACCGGACCCGGCACGCGCTTCGACATCGAAGAAACTTTCGTCGCCGGCGACCGGGCGACGATCCGCTGGCGCTACTGCATGGCCGACGGCAATTCGCTGCGCGGCGTCAACCTGATGCGCGTGGCGGACGGGCAGATCGTCGAGGCCATGGGCTATGTGAAGGGATAGATTTGCGCTGCCCGCGACCTTCCTGTCTACCGGTCCGCCAGCGCCAGTTTGGCGCCGAGCATGACAAAGGCTCCGGCGAAGGTACGGCGCATCCAGGTCAGCACCTTTGGCCGCGACACGACATGGCTGCGGATCGACGCGGCAAAAATGCCATAGCCGACAAAGACCACGAAGGTGAGCAGCATGAAGATGCTGCTGAGCTCCAGCATTTTCGACAGCGCATGCGGTTCGGTGGTGCTGACGAATTGCGGCAGGAAGGCAAAGAAGAAGATCGACAGCTTCGGATTGAGGATGTTGATGAGGATGCCCGAAGTGATCACTTTGCCGGCCGAGCGCGGCGCGACATTTTCGTCGACGCTCAGGCCGCCCTTCTCCTTCAGCGTGTTCCAGGCCATGTAGAGAAGATAGGCGACGCCGAGATATTTCAGCGTCTCGAAGGCGACGGCACTTGTATGCAGCAGAGCCGCGAGGCCGGTGATGGCGGCCGCCATGTGCGGAATGATGCCGAGCGTGCAGCCGAAAGCGGCAATGATGCTGGCGCGCGCACCACGCGAAAGCCCGGCGCTCAGCGTATAGAGAACGCCGGTACCGGGCGAAGCCACGACAATCAGCGACGTCAACAGAAATTCGATGCTCACGGATGGTCTCCCGGTGCTGGCCCTGCCGCCGGCAGCGTAATCAGCGAAACGTGCGGGCACAAGTCAGCCTGAGAGCCTATGCGCATTCAGATCATGCTGTTGGCGTGCAGCTTGCTATCGGCTATAGGCTGCCGAACTTCCCAGTGTTCGACCAGCTTGCTGTCCTTCAGCCTGAAAATGTCGACAATGGCTAGGCCCTCCTCCTCCGGTTCGCGTTTTGCGTGCATGTGCACGATGACGAAATCCCCTTCGGCAAAAATCCGCTTCACCTCTCCCTTCATGAGGGGAAATGACTGTTTGAGCTGCTGCAGATAGGCTTTGAAGCCTTCCGCACCATCCGCAATGTTCGGATTGTGTTGGATGTAGCGTTCGCCAAAATGCATCGAAGCAGCTTCGATGTTGCCTTGGTTTACTGCTTTGTCGATGAAGTCCAGGACGATCGCCTTGTTGGTGTCGAGCAAATTATGGGTCTTGGCTGGAACTGGATTTGATGGTTCGTCACGCATGTTTTTGCTCCTTCCCGTGCCTGCTTCTGCCTGTTGTGGACAGGAGCGTCCGCAGGCCGATCTTGCCAACATAATCAGCCACGCTTGTGAGATGGTCGATACGCTATTCGCCTGGATTCTTATCCAATCGTCTAATATCGTCGTCCTATTCATCGTTGGAGGATGGTTCTCATGGACGCCTTGTCCGAAGTTCTTGCTTCGCTGCGATTTGGCAGCGCCATGATCGGCAGCGCGACCCTGCATCGGCCATGGGGTATTTCGGTGGATCCGACAAGGAATGCCGCCATCCACGTCATACAGAACGGCGAATGCTGGCTGCGGTTAGCCGGTGAAAGGGAGCCGATTCGCTTAGGCGAGGGAGATGTCATCCTTGTCGCGAGCGGTATCGGGCATGCCCTTTGCAATCCGGCGGATGCACCGACGGCATCGATATCCGCCGTCCTTTCCGCAAATCGGAGCGGACTGGAACCGAAAAGCGAGAGCGGCGCGACAACTCTTCTTTGTGCGAGATATTCACTCGACGGCGTCGGGCCATATCCGATGGTTTCGCTGCTTCCTCCGCTGATTCATTTGACCCGGAATCAGATCGACACCAGCGAGCCGCTGCGGCTTGCCCTGGAACTTCTGCAGGTCGAAGCGAAAGGCGATCTCGGCGGCCACGACATTGTCGCCCCACGCCTTCTCGACAGCACGTTGATCTTCTTGTTGCGCGCCTGGATCGAACATCAGCCACTCGGAACAGGGGGATGGTTTGGCGCCTTGCGCGACAAAGGCATTGCGCAGGCTTTGCGCCTGATCCACGAGCGGCCGGGCAATCCCTGGACCATCGCTTCCCTTGCCAGCGGCGCAGCACAGTCCCGGGCCACCTTCGCGCGTCGCTTCGCTCAACTGGTAGGACAGCCGCCGCTGTCCTATGTGACCCGGTGGCGGATGAACCTTGCCGCCAAGGCTCTGCGGGAAACGAACCAGAACATTGGCGAGATCGGGCGCGCCGTCGGATATGAATCGGTGCCGTCGTTCTCGCAGGCATTCAAACGATTGACCGGACGATCGCCCGGCCTCTACCGCAGCGACTTTCGCCCATCTGATTGACGAAATTCAAACTGAGACGCCAGCCCGAGGGCCGTCATTACAGCGTCGGCAGACCGTGAGCCCGACGCGCGATCAGGCAGTCGTCATCGCCCGGCATGCAGGCGCGGCAGACGTCGGGGCGGATGTCGTAGATGCCGCATGCGGTCGACTTGCCGACCTCGCCGCACAGTGCCGAACAGCGCGCGCCGTCGCAGCGCATACCGGCTTCGTCGGCAGCCACGTATTTTTGCGGGATAAGGTCGAGCTGCGCGTCATCCTCGGTGGAGAAGCGCGGCCATCTGGACGAGTAGGCGCAGCAGGCGCCACAGGTCTGGCAATCGAAGGCAATCGGACCGGCGCCCTCTTGTGGCGACGAAAACTCCTCTGCGACCGCCAGGGCAAGCAGCCTTGGCGCAGATTTCCGGTCGGCATTTTGCTGCAAGGGCGCTATTTCTTCTTGGGCTTGCGCGGCGGTGCTTCCGCCGGCGACCTGAACAGATCGGTGCCCGCTTCGGCGGCTTCGCCGGTTTTTGGCGCGGCGGCCGGCTTGACCGGCTTCACGGCGGCAGCAGGCGCTGCCGGCTGGCCCTTGGCGGAAAACTTGATTGCCATATCAATCCTCGTCAGAGAAACGCGATGATGGCGCATTCGGATTGCGAAGGCGGCCGATGAGCGCCGAAACGGCCGTGATGTTCATTTCTTCGGGCGACCAGTTCCTGGCTTCCTCGATGTGCCGGGGCGCCAGCTCGCGATGCGTGCTGCCGCTGTAGGCGGCATCCTGAAAGGTCACGCGCTCGCGGGTCTTGGCGTTTTCCCGGACGTATTCGATCAGATAATTGGGGCATTCGGCACGACCGCGCACGCCGAGCCGAACCTGGGCATCGCCGTGGACACGCCTGCAGCGCTCGAGCTTTTCGAGCACGCGCCGGACATATTCGACCGGCTTGTCTAGTTCGCCCACGACATCGGCGATGGTCGAATCTGCGGCGATCGCCTTTTGAGGCACGCGTTTGGTGGCCATCAGCGTTTGCCTGCGCGTTTCGGCGAGGCCGCGAGCGCAACCGCCGCCGCCATGTCGTCGGCTTCCTTCTCCAGGCGCAATTCGCGCAGCCGCGCGGTCTTGGCTTCGCGGGCCTGGCTGACGGCATCCCGTTCGGAATTGATGCGGTCGAGCGACATCGACTGGGTCCGCGTCTTGCTGAAAATGGATTCGGCCTGGTCGCGGGGTTTTTTTGAAGTTGCGGTCAAGGTCTTTCTCCCGGTTCGGAGCACGCCGCCGAAAAGTGGCGAGACTGGTCTTTCGGCCAGGATCCCGCACAAAGCAATACGGCAGCCGGTTTCAAATTGCTGGAACGTCCTTAGCACGTCCGGGCCGTCGAGCAGCGCTCTTTCGGCGGTCGAAGCGCAAAAATGAAAAAGGCCAGGCACCGCCTGACCTTCCATAAGAGCGCCTGCGCATCCCGAGAGACGCGCAAAGAACGTTCTTCTCATGCGCATGAGCGGGGACTTAACATCCCCGCGATCATGCGCTGGAATTTGCCATTCACCGGTGCCAGTACATCCGTGGTCACCGGCGAGGCTGAATTCCGTTTTAGGCCGCCTTCAACTGGTCGGCGGACATCTTGCCCGACTTGTTGTCGCGGACCATCTCGTAGCCAAGCTTCTGGCCCTCGACGATGTCGCGCATTCCGGCGCGCTCGACGGCTGAGATGTGGACAAAAACGTCGGCAGAACCGTCGTCAGGCTGAATAAAACCAAAACCTTTGGTGGCGTTGAACCATTTAACTGTGCCTGTGCTCATAACGAACCCTTTCCATGGCAAATATTCGTTCGCCGTCATGCGGATGCACAACAACGTTTGTCTCGATTTTGATGGGGGAAGTTCGCCAAAGGCGCGCCTAAGCACGCGGATAACAAAAGTCGGTCAAACAAATATCGACAAAATTCTTATAGACTTCTTTGCGCGTTGTGTCAATTTTTTTGATTTGTCGGTGGTGTCTCAGCTTGAAATTTGACGCCTCTCTTGTCGCGTTGCGATGCTCTGTCCTATACGCTCGCCGTATGAGTGAGCAACCAGACGAAACGAACGACCTTGTGAATTCGCTCCTGCGACAGGCGGCGGAAGCGCGGGTAACTGCGGCAACTGCTATGATCCGCGCTCTGACAATGGGTGACCCGGAAATATGGGAACCAACGCCTGAGAAGATCGCCGAATATAAAGCGGAGCTAGCTGAGGCAGAAGCCGAGTTGGCAGACTTGAACAATGCCGACCGGACCTAAAGGCCAGAAGCGCCCGGCCGACGTGATCGGCAATGCAGTCCGCATCAACTTCATTCACATTTATAACACGCGGAAGACGTCGCCAGCCATGGCGGCAGTCCGAGGCGCTCCGGTCAATGGCCGATCTTTGCGAGAAGATGGACGCCGTTGCGCCGAAGCCGGGTCGCGCGGGCCCATACAAGAAGAACACCGGCGAAGTCTAGGGGCAGGATGCTGACTTGGACCACTCTTAATTCACTGGGGGAAAACGATCTCCTCTACCGTGGCGCGGTGTTCCGCTTCCGCGCTCGAACTCCAGTAGAGGAAATCCGAGAGTACATGCTGTTTGAAACGTCTGAGGCATCAGGTCTGGGTCTTGTACGGTGCAGCGGCTATGACGCAGGTCACGTGCTCGTCTACCTGCCAGAAGAAGCGAAGGCAGAAGGGGCGACGGCAATATCGCCCAAGTGGCTCGCCTCGCATTGGCTCGAATGGATCGGTCATTCTATTCCAAGCCAAGTTTGGGTATCCAAAGAGGCGCAAGAGTCGCCGGAGCGGCTGCCAGACGAGTGATGCCCTTTGACATGTCGGGCAGCCTTCCGCCCAATCCTGAAAATTCAAACTGAGACACTACCGATTTGTCACACTCGCAGAGGGCGCCGCGACTGCCTGTGCAGGCACATCGGCAGCGAAAGCCGGGCGAGCCGCAAAAAACCACTTAGCCGGGAACCATTTTGGCACCGCGGGCATTCTTTCGGTGTCGAAAGCCGTTCTTGAAAGAGCGATCTTGAGAGAGGCGGACGACAAACAGGACGCCCCCCGCGCAGATAAAAGGCACGAGGGGCGTTCCTGTGTGATGCGAGCATTCGCGCCGCCTGCCCCTCACAGCATGCCGCGGCTGAGCCCACCATCCACCGGCAAAGCCACGCCGGTGATATAGGCGGCGTCGTCGCTGGCCAGGAATGCGGCAACCGCGCCGAATTCGGCGGGGGTCCCGTAGCGCTTTGCCGGGATTTCGGCCTGACTCTCGGCGGCGATCACAGCAGCGTCCACACCCCTGTCGGCGGCGTCCATCGCGTCGAACTGCTTCGTCCGGTCCGTCGCAAAACGGCCAGGCAGCAACAGGTTGACGGTGACGCCGTCCGCCGCCACTTCGCCGGCCAGGGTCTTGGCCCAGCCGGCAAGCGACGCGCGCAACGCATTCGAAGCGGTGAGGCCGGGGATCGGCTCGCGGACGGACGTGGAGGAAACGGCGATGATGCGCCCCCAGCGCCGCGACCGCATGCCTGGCAGGAAAGAAATGGCGATACGCATCTGGCTCAGCACCATGCTGGTGAACTGCTTCTCCCAGACGCTCGCATCGAAGACGCTGGCCGCGAAGGGCGGCGGGCCGCCGCCATTGAGCAGGACGATGTCGATCCGCTGATGCTCGTCCTCGATGGCACGGATCAGCCGGGAGACGCTGTCGTTATCGGAAAGATCGGCGCTGAAGGTCGAGCAGACGGGGCCGGCGGACTCGATCGCGCGCCGCGCCGCATCCAGGGTCTCCTCCCCTCGTCCGACCAGGATGATCTCGGCGCCTTTCGCCGCGAGCACTTCGGCGACGCCGAAACCGAGGCCCTTGCCTCCTCCGAGAACCAGCGCCTTCCGCCCCTCAAGATTTGTACTTATCAAGCCAAGCCCCCTCTGGTTTCACTGCGCACTCCCGGATAAGCCCTGAGTGCATGCTTTGGGCGTGCATCAGCGGACATGCACAATGGCGTCGGCTTCGACCGGAACATTGGCCGGCAAGCCGGCCATGCCGAGCGAGCAGCGGGCATGCTCGCCACGCTCGCCAAAAACATGGAGCAGAAATTCGGATGCTCCGTTGCCGACCTCCGAATAGGCCGCAAAGCCGGCCGCCGCGTTCACATAGACGGTCAGCTTGGCGAATTTCACGACGCGGTCGAGATTGCCGTCCAATTCCTTGTCCAGCCAATAGACGATGTTGGCCGCGCAGAGCCGGGCGGCGTTCCGCGCCGCGGCCAGATCGATCTCTGCGCCGACCTGGCCGATCGCGGCGATCTCCTGCCCGATCTCGGGGATCTGACCGGAGACATAGACGATGTCGGCGACCCGAACCGTCGGCGAGAACGGCAAAGCGGGCCGCTCGAGTGACGGCCAGGCGACACCGAGCTCCTCAAATCTTCTTCTGTAGGACAAGGTGGCTGCTCCTGTTTTCGTTGGACGAGCGGACCTTGAATTCAGATCGGGCTTTCAGGTAGCCTGATAGTGCTGACACAGCTATCAGGACTTCTTATGACTGGAGATATCGACGTCAGGCTGCTGCGCGCCTTCGTCACCGTGGCCGATACGGGAACGGTGAGCCGGGCGGCCGATCGGCTTGCCCGCACCCAGGCGGCGGTGAGCATGCAGCTTCAGCGCCTCGAGGGTGAAGTCGGCGCCGAGCTGCTGCGCCGTTCGCCGCGCGGCGTGACGCTGACCGAGGCCGGCGAGATCCTGCTCGCCTTCGCCCGCAAGGCCATCGCGATCGGCGACGATGCCAGGCGCGAGATAGAAGGCCGCAGGCTGGTCGGCCGTGTCCGGCTCGGCATCGTCGAGGATTTGGCGGTAACGCGGCTGCCGTTGATCATCGCCGACTTCCGCCGCCGGCATCCTTCCGTGGAGATCGAGCTGACGTCGGCCAGCAGCAGCGATCTCAGCAAGTCTTTGGGCGAAGGAAGATGCGACATCGTCATGGCCGATCCGGCGCGCTTCACAAAGGCGCCGCGAGGCCATCTGTCACGACAGCTGGTCTGGGCGGCAAGCCGCATGATCGAGATCGATGACGAGGTTGAGCTTCCGCTGATCATCTTCGAAGGCGCCTGCTCCTGGCAGGACAGGATGCTGGCCTCGC
The DNA here is from genome assembly GCF_040320025.1 of Mesorhizobium sp. M0808. Lineage (NCBI taxonomy): Bacteria > Pseudomonadati > Pseudomonadota > Alphaproteobacteria > Hyphomicrobiales > Phyllobacteriaceae > Mesorhizobium > Mesorhizobium sp. M0808. Next base: position 69,546 of record NZ_JAMYOX010000028.1, on the reverse strand, counting down.
TCGCCGAGGCCGGGATCGGCTGGAAGATCGGCTGCCGCGTGTCGACCTTCGCGACACTGATCTCGGCGCTGAGGGCCGGGCTTGGCATCGGCCTTCTGCTGCAGGAAGGACTGCCGCCCGACTGCCAAAGCCTCAACGGACGCTTCAACCTGCCGCCGGCGCCGATGGCGGATTTCGGCGTCTACCTCGCGAGGGACCCGTCGCGGCTGGTCGAGGAGTGTGGCGATTTCCTGCGGGCGGGATTTGAGGCGTAGCGAAAATATCTGACGCCGTTCACCGTTCCTGGTCGGTCGGGCGGATGACGATCTCGTTGACGTTGACGTGTGCCGGCTGGCCCACGGCGTAGAGAATGGCCGCGGCGATGTCCTCGGTCAGCGCCTCCATGGCGGCGAGCCGCTGGTCGAGCCCGGCCTTCGCCGCCGGGTTGGTGACATGGTCGCCGAGTTCGGTGCGCACAAGGCCAGGCTCGATGACGGTGACGCGAACCTTGTCGGCGTAGACTTCGCGGCGCAGCGATTCGGAAAAGCCGACGACGCCGAACTTGGTTGCGGCATAGCCGCTGGCGCCGGGATTGGCGACGCGTCCGGCGATCGACGAGACATTGACGATGTGACCCTTGGCGGCCCTGAGATGCGGCAGCGCCGCCTTGGTGACGCCCATCAGCGCCAGCAGGTTGAGCTCGACCATGCGGCGCCAGTCGTCGAGTTCGGCATCGGCGGCCGGCGACAGAAGCATGACACCTGCATTGTTGACGAGGATGTCGAGGCGGCCCCATTCGGCGACAACCTTGTCGACCATGGCGGTGACATCGTCGTTGCTGGTGACGTCAGCCTCGATGCGGAGCGCAGCGCCGCCGGCCTCTTCGATACGCGCGGCCAGCGCTTCGAGACGATCGGCGCGGCGTGCGGCAATCGCCACCTTGGCCCCGGCGGCTGCGAGTGCCACAGCCGTTGCCTCGCCGATGCCCGGGGAGGCGCCGGTGACGAGTGCGACCTTGCCGGCCAGTGCGGAAGAAACAGATGTCATTGTGAAGTCTCCAAGGCCCCAGCCCGATCTTCAGATAGGCCGCGGGCCGCGAAGTGGAAGACCAGTTTGCCGGTTGCTCGGCTCTATTCGTCTGGGCCGGGCTCCGGCCAAGGCTCTTTCGCCGCCTCGGCATACCAGTGGCGCATCGCCGGCATCGAAAGCACGGCGTCGACATAGGCGCGGGTATCGGTTGCCAGCGTGCCGCCATAGGTGTCGAAGCGGGTGACGACCGGCGCATACATGGCGTCGGCCGCGGTGAAATGGCCAAACAGGAACGGGCCGCCTTTGCCGTATTTTTCGCGGCATTCGCGCCATAGCCCTTCGATGCGCGCCCGTTGTGCCTCACCTTCGGCGTCGAGCGGCTTGTAGCCTTTTGGCCGGCGCAAATTCATCGGCCAGCCATAGCGGACCTCGCGAAAGCCGGAATGCATCTCTGTCGCCGCCGAGCGGGCCAGCGCGCGGGCGCCGATGTCGGCCGGCCAAAGCTCTTTCCCGGGAAACAGCTCGGCGAGATATTCAAGGATGGCAAGGGTTTCCCAGACGATCCGGACCTCGCCATTCGGCAGCCGATGGTTCAGCACCGGCACCTGGCCGGTCGGCGATATCCTGGCCAGATTGGCCGCGGTCTCGGGCGTGCGCAGGCGCACAAGACCTTCCTCGAACGGGATCTCCAGATACTTCATCGCCAGCCACGGCCGCAGTGACCACGACGAAAAACACTTGTTGCCGAGGAAGAGCGTGAATTCAGCCATTGTCCCTCCGGCCCTGTCTGTTCGGGCGTTCTGGTGCACCCTATCCTGTCGGCTTCGCGGCCGGAAGCTATCCCAATCGACGGGCAGAACCCGGAACCTAAGCGATCCGCGACCGTTTCTCCAGGCGAACGGTCCAGGAGATGCGAGATGGTGAACAAGGATCAGGTTGCCGGCGTTGCCAAGCAAGCCAAGGGCTCGGTCAAGCAGACCGCCGGCAAGGCCACCGGCAAGAGGCGCGCCGAGGCCGAAGGCGACGTCGACAAGGCGACCGGCAAGATGCAGAAGGCTTACGGCGACGTGAAGGAGAAGGTGAAGAAGGCGCTTTGACGCCGGGCCTTCGTGAACCAGGAAAAGGCGGCTCGGCCGCCTTTTTGGCCCTCTCCTGCCCGTCAGAAAGTCAGGCTTTTGCTGTATGCATTGGTGAAGGTGACCTCGCCATGATCTCCGGCGGCTTCGCCCAGCACCACATCCATGCTGTTTCCCGTCACCCGCGCCAACGCAAAGCCGCCCATGAAGGCGGCCTTCGGCTTGAACAAGTCGACCCCGTCACGGTGGTAGATCATCGGCGTCGCGTGCTGGTGGCCATGGAAGACGCCGACGACGTTGTAACCCTTCAGCACAGCCAGCAGCGCCTGCCTGTCGGCTTCGCTCCACCAGTGGGGCGGACCCTTGCCGGCGTCGTCGAAGGTTTTCTCGGCGGCGTCCCATCTTTCGATCGAAAAAGTATCCCAGCCATAATGCTGGAACAGGATGACCGGGCGGCCGTCGCCGGCATAAGTCGCCAGGTCCTGCTTCAGCCATGGCAGGCTGCTGACGGCGCCATGGCCGGTATCGCCGGCGAAACGGTGCGTCTGGACAAGATGCAGGCCGCCCCAATCCCATGAATAGCAGTCGGTCTCGACGTCGTAGTCGGTCGCCGGCGCAGGCGGCTTGAAGAACACGCCGGGGCGGTGGTTGACCTCGACGTAGTCGCGCATTTCGCGGCGGTACCAGTCGACATGCGAGCGCGGGCCGTTCTGGTCGAGGTCGTGGTTGCCGAGGCCGACATAGACCGGCATGTGCACGCGGTCGGGGCCGACGCCTTGCTGGTAGCGCTGGCTGAACTGAAGCAGTTGCGTGCCCTCGCTGGGCTGGGTGATCTGGCCGCCGCCATCATCGGTGATGTCGCCGCCAACGACGAGGCCGAGCGGCGTGCCGATTTTGCCCGTCGAGCGCAGGGCGGTGGCAACGCCATCGATTTCAGCCGGCCATTGCCTGTCGCCGACGCCGTTGAGTGCGGCGACGTTGCGCAGCAAGGCAGCGTCTGTCTTGCCCTCCTGCTCGCAGTGCGGGCTCAATCCGTTCGCCATGCGGCAGGCATGGACATCAGCGATAAACAGGAAAGTGGCGTCGATCGGCGGGATGCGCTGCCCGGTCTGGCCGAAGGCCGGGCGCGAAACGGCGCCGGCCGCGGCAACGGCCGCTGCCTTCATCAGGAACCTGCGCCGGGAAACCGGCCGGGCGGAAATGCGATGCATCATGCGCTAAAATTCAGCACGACGCGGACCGGCAGTCCAGTTGCTCGCAAAGTGTGTCGACACGTTCCCCCAGGTCTGGCATTGCTTTCGGCATTCAACTTGCGCGGGCAGAGGAGGACGCCATGAACACTGCATCCATCGGCATGACAATGGCCATTCTGGCGGTGACGAGCGCGGCGCATGGCGCCGAGTGCATCGACGCCAAATCGGCCAAGGCCGGCTTCATTCTCGAAAGGGCTGGCATCCACAGCGAATTTCGTCCGGCGGCGGGCGGAATGGTGGCGGTTGCCAACAAATACCAGTCGCAATCGCCGCAGTCGCAGTACCTGTTCGGCGGGCTGATCGAGGTGTTTCGCGACAGCAGCACGGGGCAGCTGGCGATGATCCCGTTTTCCGATCTCAGGAAGGTGTTCCCGCTGAAGGCGGGTGCCAAGAGCAAGATCGTATTTGCCCGTCTCGCACCGAACAAGCCGCCGAAGGGCACCGAGACGCTGGAGATCAACATCAAGGGCAAGGAGACGTTCAGCCTGGGTGATTGCAAATACTCCGTGCTCGCGGTCAAGCAGACCATCAGGAGCGAGGCCGGCGAGATGCGGGACGAGTTTACCGCGCTTTACGCACCCGACCTGCAGGCAGTTGTGGCCAGGCGCTATGACGAGGGCACCAGTGCCGAAAGCGTGGTCGGCTACGAGCTGATCAAGCCGCTGCCGAATTAAGAGCTCGGCCTCCCCGCCTCGGTCATAGTGAGCGACTGTCCTGCCGGCGTCAGAGGGCTCTGTGCAGTATCCTGCTACGTCGCCTCGTTCCTGCTTTGGACGACATAACTCCCTGCTCCAACGCCATCAGGCAGTCACGCAGCACGCTCGCGTCCTGTGCTGTCTTGGCCATCGACATGGCGCCCGAATAGCTGGCGACGGCGAGCGCTGCGAAGCGCTGCGGATCGGTGCCCAGCTCCCGGCCCGCCTGCTGGTCGGCGCTGATCTTGTCGGCGATCGCCTGACGCCAGGTCGAAAAAATGCCGGCAAGGGCAATGCGGAAATCCGGATCGGCAAGCGACAGTTCATGCGCCAGGTTGTTGAGCGGGCAGCCGCGCACGAAACCCTGCTGCTCCAGCTCCGCCGCGACGGCCGCGAACACGGAGCGCACGCCCTCGCGCGCTGAGGGAGCCATCCGCATCGGCGCGATCCAAGTCTCTTCTACGGCGGCGGCGACCCGCTCCTCGATCACTGCGAGCGCCAGCGCCTTCTTGGTTGGGAAATGGTGGTGCAGCGCGCCGCCGGTGACGCCCGCCGTCGCCATCAGGTCGCCCATGCTGGATGCATGATAGCCGCGTGCCTGAAACGCCTCCTCGGCGACATCGAGCACCTTTTTGCGCATGCCTTCGGGGTCGTTGGTGCGTTTTTGAGCCCGCGACCTTGGGCGAGCGGATATCTCTGCTGACATCTTCACACGATAGCAGATTGACAAAACAGGACAATCGGTCTGTTTTGTAAAACAGGATGACTGTCCTGTTTTGGAGCTCGCGCGATGAACCTGCCTTTGAACGCCATACCTAATCCCGATCTGCTCGCCTCGCCCGTCGTCGAACTCAGGCAATACACGCTGAAACCCGGCCGGCGCGAGACACTGATCGGCATCTTCGACAATCAGCTGATCGAGGGCCAGGAAACGGCGGGGATGACCATCATCGGCCAGTTCCGCGATCTCGACCGGCCGGATATGTTCGTCTGGCTGCGCGGCTTCGACGGTATGGAAGCGCGGAAAAACGCTCTGACCGCCTTCTATGACGGGCCGGTCTGGGCTGCCTGGCGCGACGCCGCCAACGCCACGATGATCTCATCCGACGACGTGCTGCTGCTGAAGCCGGCCTGGCCGGGCGCGAGCCTAGACCTCTCGGGATCGAAACGAGTACCCCAGGCGGACCTCGAAAAACCGTGCGCAGGCAGCGATTTGCAGGCAATTATTGTCATCAGGATTCATCATTTGCAACCGGGCCTGGAAGCCCGTTTCGCCAACGACTTCCAGACCGCGGCCCTTCCGGTGCTCGCCGCATTTGGCGCGTCGCCGCTCGCCGCCTTCGTTACCGAACATGCCGAAAACAGCTTTCCGCGGCTGCCGGTGCGGGCCAGCGAAAACGTCTTCATCAGCATCACCGGTTTCGCCAGCGCCGATGCACATGCCCGCCACGAGGCAGCCTTGGCTGCCTCCCCGGAGTGGCAAGTGTTCAAGCAGAGCGTCCAGTCACGTATGGCCAAGCCGACTGAGACTTTGCGGCTGTCGCCAACCTCACAATCGCTGCTTGGGCGGTGAGACGAGGCGAAGTTTCATACGCTGGGATAGGCAGGCGACTTGACCCGGAGTGCAGGCAGCGCTGCTCTGGGGTCATGCCGCCGGCGGAAGGCGGCAATGCGCGGGAGTGTTGGATGAGACTAGGCGGCAAACGGGCACTGGTCACCGGTGGCTCGGACGGGATCGGGCTGGCAATCGCCGAGGCGTTTTTGCGCGAAGGCGCGGACGTGCTGATCGTCGGCCGCGACGGCAAAAAACTCGACGCCGCCCGCAAGCAGCTCGGGGATAATGTCGAAGCGCTTTCGGCCGACCTGTCGGCCAGCGCCGGCATCGATGCCGTGGTCGAGCATGCCAGGCGCGGCCCACCTGTCGATATCCTCGTCAACAATGCCGGCGTGGCGTTCCTTGTGCCGTTCGAAACCGTCAGCGAGGATCAGTTCCAGCAGTCCTTCGCACTCAACGTCACGGCGGTATTCTTCCTCACCCAGCGGCTGTTGCCGCATCTCGCGCCGGGCGCGGCCTCGGTGATCAACATCTCGTCCTATTTCGCGCACAAGATGATCCCGAAGCGGCCGTCCAGCCTCTATTCGCTGTCGAAGGGCGCGCTCAATTCGCTGACCAAGTCGCTCGCCTTCGAGCTCGGACCGCGCGGCATAAGAGTCAACGCCATCGCGCCCGGCACGGTCGACACAGCGATGCGGCGCAGGTCGATCGAAAACCTGCCTGAGGCCGCGCAAGCCGAGCTCAAGGCCTATGTCGAGCGCAGCTACCCGCTCGGCCGCATCGGCCGAACCGGCGACCTTGCCGGCATCGCCGTCTATCTCGCCAGCGACGAAGCGGCATGGACCAGCGGCGGCATCTTCGCCGTGGATGGAGGATACACGGCGGGGTGAGGAGCGCGCGCTCTTCCTTCTCCCCTTGCGGGAGAAGGTGGCCGAGCGAAGCTCGGTCGGATGAGGGGTGCTGGACGGATCGCCGACGCCTCGTTTCTTCCAACACCCCTCATCCGGCTCGGCGCTACGCGCCGATCCACCTTCTCCCACAAGGGGAGAAGGAAAAGGCGCTGCTTCAACCGATTTGCATTCCCGTCACCCGCAATCTCCGCTTGAAGGCATTTGTGCAACGCGATACGCCGTTTGCAAATTGCAAACCGGAGAGACTTCGTGAGCGCGCCAGAGACCAGAACCGAAACCGACACGTTCGGTCCCATCGAGGTCGCCGCCGACCGTTACTGGGGCGCGCAGGCGCAGCGTTCGCTGGCCAATTTCAAGATCGGCTGGGAAAAGCAGCCGGCCTCGATCGTGCGGGCGCTGGGCATCGTCAAGCGGGCGGCAGCGGAGGCCAATATGGAGCTGAAGCGGCTCGATCCGGCGATCGGCAAGGCCATTATCGAGGCCTCCCAGGAGGTCATCGACGGCAAGCTCAACGAGCATTTCCCGCTGGTCGTCTGGCAGACCGGTTCGGGCACGCAGTCCAACATGAACGCCAATGAGGTGATCTCCAACCGGGCGATCCAGCTTTTGGGCGGCGTCATGGGGTCGAAGAAGCCGGTGCATCCCAACGACCACGTCAATATGAGCCAGTCGTCGAACGACACCTATCCGACTGCAATGCACATCGCCTGCGCCGAGCGCATCATCCACGACCTGCTGCCGGCGCTAAGACATTTGCATGCGGCACTCGAGGCCAAGACCAAGGCTTTCGCCCATATTGTGAAGATCGGCCGCACCCATACACAGGACGCGACGCCGCTGACGCTCGGCCAGGAATTCTCCGGTTATGCGGCGCAGGTCGCCTCGTCGGTCAAGCGCATCGAACTGACCCTGCCCGGCCTGCAGGAATTGGCGCAAGGCGGCACCGCGGTCGGCACCGGCCTCAACGCGCCGGTCGGTTTTGCCGAAAAGGTGGCGGCGCGTATCGCCGCGATCACCGGCATCGATTTCGTCACCGCGCCGAACAAGTTCGAGGCGCTTGCCGCCCATGATTCCATGGTCTTCTCGCACGGCGCCATCAATGCCTGCGCGGCGGCGCTGTTCAAGATCGCCAACGACATCCGTCTGCTCGGTTCCGGCCCGCGTTCGGGCCTCGGTGAATTGTCGCTGCCGGAAAACGAACCGGGCTCGTCGATCATGCCGGGCAAGGTCAACCCGACCCAGTGCGAAGCGATGACGCAGGTTTGCGTGCAGGTCTTCGGCAACAATGCGGCGATCAGCTTCGCCGGCAGCCAGGGCCATTTCGAACTCAACGTCTACAATCCGCTGATGGCCTATTGTTTCCTGCAGTCGGTGCAGCTGCTGGCCGACGCTTCGGTGTCGTTCACCGACAATTGCGTCGTCGGCATCGAGGCCCGCGAGGACAACATCAAGGCGGCACTCGACCGTTCGCTGATGCTGGTGACCGCGCTGGCGCCGACGATCGGCTACGACAACGCGGCCAAGATTGCAAAGGCGGCGCACAAGAACGGCACAACGCTGCGCGAGGAAGCGCTGGCCACCGGGCTGGTCAGCGAAGCCGACTATGAGCGGCTGGTGCGGCCGCAGGACATGACGCATCCGGGGTAAGTTGATCGCGAAAACGTTACCTGGGTGAACAATCCGTAACCAATCTGGCGTCTTTGGTGAACAGTCGGCCTGCGCTAACTAGACGGGTATCCCAAGCCGTTTGGCCAAACCCTTCTGGAGAGTTACGCATGTCCACCAACACGTCCACCAACACTTCGTTTGCCGGTTCCGGCACCGCCGCCGGCGCCTCGGGCACGATCCTGCTCGGCCGCATCCTGCTTTCGGTCATCTTCCTGCTTTCCGGCTTCGGCAAGCTGACGGCGATTGCCGGCACGGCCGGCTATTTCGGCAGCCTCGGCCTGCCGCTGCCGATGGTGACCGCCATTGTCGTCGGCCTGATCGAACTGCTTGGCGGCCTCGCCATCCTCGTCGGCTTCCAGACCCGGATCGTCGGCTGGGTGATGGCGATCTTCACCGTTGCCACCGCATTGGTCGCCCACACCGGCTGGGCCGATCAGATGCAGATGATCAATTTCCTGAAGAACGTTGCGATTGCCGGCGGCTTCCTCGTGCTGGCCTCCTCGGGCCCAGGCGCCTATTCGATCGACGCCAAGCGCGGCTGAAGCAGTCCAGCATTGCTTGGACAAAAGGGGTGCGGAATTTTCCGCGCCCCTTTTTCGTTGTCGGTTTGTGCCCTTCGGTCCGCTGACGGAAAACCTGCTAAGATCGGGCGCCAGGCCAAGCGGCCGTCGACAACGGAGGTGAAGATGCCCCGCAATGCGCTGCTTCTGCTTTCCCGATTGCTGCTCGCCGCGCTGTTCGTTCCGTCCGGCTTCCACGCGCTTACCGACATTGCCGGCACATCAGGCTATTTTGCCGGCCTCGGCCTGCCGCTGCCAACGCTCGTAGCCTGGGCGACGAGCCTGTTCGAGCTGATCGCCGGACTGCTCATCCTCGTCGGCCTCAAGACGCCGATCGTGGCGCTCCTGCTTGCCGCGTTCTGCATCGCGGCGGGCTTCATCGGCCACTATGGCCAGGGTGGCGACGATCCGACGCTGACCTTCATGCATTCACAGATGCTGATGAAGGACATCGCCATATCAGGCGGTTTTCTGGCGCTGGCGATGGCTGGCGCGGGTGCATGGTCGGCCGACGGCCGGATGGCTGCAGGGACGGGCTAAGCTGCCGCCCGGCTCGGCTCATTTGCTGTCGAGAAAGACGAACTCCGCAAGCCTGGTTATGTTTATGGGCTGAGAGAGAAAGGCGCCATGCCCCATTTGACCGACGCTGATGGTCAGGCAAACCTGTCTGCTTTCCACCGCGATCGGCAGCCATTCATATCCATATTGATCTGCGCCCTTGGGGGAGTAGCTCCGAAGATTGCTGTCAATCGCGACATACAGGTAGTTACGCAATTGGATCAGGCTTGCCCTCTTCAGGTATGGCAACAGGTCGGTTCGGCCCACGACAGGGTCAAGAAAGTTGCCGAGGGGCTGATGAACGGACAGAGTTCGATCGACAGCGCCAGGACAGAGATTAACGTCCGCAAAAAACGTGTTCATCGAAATCGATCTTTGAAATTTGATCATTTCGTCGCTTATTCTAAATACAAAGTAATTTATCTTTTGCCCACTTTTAGGTTTTAAAAGACCTTTGAGCAGATTGAATGGTGTTTTGCCGTCTGCGCCTTTTGGATAACTCTTCTCAAACTCAAACGCGCCTTTTGCAGCAACGGAAACCTTGGAAACCGTCTGAGCTCTGGCCGCGTCGACAATCAACAATGACAGGACGGAAAGCAGCAGCGGCAGGATTTGACTGGATTTCACGATCTTCTCCCAAGCGTGGAGCTTGCAGCGAATTGCCACATGCAATTGGCGTCGTGCCTGAAACTACTTCACAGAAACGCTTGGCCCGCCCTCGACTGCCAGCACCAGCCGGCGATTGGTGACCCTTGCCAGCTGTGCCAGCCGGCCGGCCGGCCGCTCGCCGTAAAGATCGGCCAGCGCTGCCGGCAGCACCAGCGCCAGCACGCCATTGCCGCGGTTTTCCCATTTCAGCCGTGGCATGACGCCCGGCATTGCCGCGGTCAGCAAATAGACGACGCGCAGCAGCGCGGCCAGCACGCGGGCGCGCTCGAGATAGCGCGGTGTCGCCAGTCCGCGGATTTCCGGAGCGGCTTCATTGAACACGCCCTCGTGGCGAAACAGGCTGACAAGCGCCAGGAAGGCGCGGCCGGGATGATCGACGCCGATGAACGAGGCGTGGGCGATGATGTTGAGCGATTGCTTGCCGCGATATTCGGGATGGGCACGCCAGCCGATATCGGCGAGCAGGCAGGCGGCGTGGCGGTAGCGCGCCTCATCCCTGGTCTCGTCGATGCCGAAGGCGGCGAACGCCTTGCCGGTCCACTCGACAAGCTCATGCGCGTGGTCGACCGAGCGCGAGCGCAGGCGGGCAAGCTCTTCCGCCGCCGAGATCAGCGGATCGGCCTTCTGCTCGGCCTCGTCGAGCAGCGAGTAGAGAAAGCCCTCGCGCACGCCCAGCGCCGACACGATGATCTTCGACGGCTGCATCGCCGCCATGATCTCCTGCAGCACGATGGCGCCATAGGGCAGCAGCGAACGGCGGTTCTTGGAGATGCCCTCGATGCCTTTGATCTTATCTATCTCGACCTTGGCGACCTGCCGGAGGAAGTTCGCGGCGCTTTCGATGCCGATCTCGTAATGGTGCATGACGCCGAGCGGGTAGTTGGTCATTTCCATGTGCAGCCGGGCGAGGTTTCGCCAGGTGCCGCCGACCGTGTAGAACGCCCTGCCCTGCCCGCCCTTCAACAATTTCGCCCGCGCCAGTTGCTCGCGCGTGATCTTTGCCGCCTGGGTCAGCGAGTTCTTCGCCATGTCCTGCAGGCGCAGGCCGCCCAACGGCAGCGTGATGCCGTCACCGATCGTCTCACCGTCAATATCGATCAGCTCGAGGCTGCCGCCGCCAAGATCGCCGGCGATGCCGTTGGCCGGATGGAAACCGGAGATGACGCCGAGCGCCGAATAATGGGCTTCCTCGCGGCCGCTCAGCACCTGGATCTCGGTTTTGAGCACATCCTCAGCGCGGTGGATGAAGTCGGGGCCGTTGACCGCCTCGCGGGCGGCGGCGGTCGCCAGCACATACATGCGCTCGGCGCCGGCCTGGTCGGAGAGCGCGCGGAAACGGCGGAACTCTTCCATCGAGCGCGTCACCGCCTCGGGATCGAGCTTTCCGGTCGAAACGATGCCGCGGCCGAGGCCGGCCAGCATCTTTTCATTGAACAGCAAGGTCGGCGAGCGCGCCAGCCCCTCATAGATGACAAGACGGATCGAGTTCGATCCGATATCGATGATGGACAGCGGTCGGCGGTCCTGGAGCCGGCCCTGGGACGCTGAAATCATCAGCCCGTCGCTGCGTTCTGTTTCTTGCGGCGCTTGAACTGCGCGATGCGCTTGGGCGCATGCGACTTCAACGCATCGCCCCGTCCGGACAGGCTCGGATTCGTCATGAAATATTCCTGCGCGTTGAACGGTTCCTCGCCCTCCTCCAGCACGACGCGCCGGGAGGTTCCGTCAGCCAATACGTCGAAACTTTGCTGGTTGTCCATGATGTTGCCGAGCATGATCTGGCCGAGCACCTGTTCGTGCACAGTTGGATTGGTGATCGGCACCATGGTCTCGACACGGCGGTCGAGATTGCGCGGCATCAGATCGGCCGAGGAGATGTAGACGATCGCCCCGTCCGAGGGCAGGCCGTGGCCGTTGCCGAAGCAATAGATGCGGCTGTGTTCGAGGAAACGGCCGACGATCGATTTCACCCTTATGTTCTCCGACAGGCCGGGCACCTGCGGCCTCAGGCAGCAGATGCCGCGCACGACGAGATCGATCTCGACGCCGGCGCGGCTGGCATCATAGAGGGCATCGATGATGATCGGGTCGACCAAGGCGTTCATCTTCATCCAGATGCGGGCGGGCCTGCCCTCCAGCGCGTGACTGATCTCGTCCGAAATGTGCTTGAGGATGCGGTCGCGCAGCGTGAACGGCGATATGGCCAGCCGCATCTGCTCGGCCGGCTCGGCATAGCCGGTGATGAAGTTGAACAGCTGGGCGACATCGCGCGCGATCGTCGGGGCCGTGGTGAAGAAGGACAGGTCGGTGTAGATGCGCGCGGTGACCGGGTGGTAGTTGCCGGTGCCGAGATGCACGTAATTGCGCAGCCTGCCATCCTCACGGCGCACGACCAGCGACATTTTCGAATGGGTCTTCAGTTCGAGGAAGCCGAAGACGACCTGGACGCCGGCGCGCTCGAGGTCGCGGGCCCAGCGGATGTTGGCCTCCTCGTCGAAGCGCGCCTTGAGCTCGACCAGCGCGGTCACCGACTTGCCGGCCTCGGCGGCGTCGACCAGAGCGCGCACGATCGGGCTGTCGTTGGAGGTGCGATAGAGCGTCTGCTTGATCGCCACCACTTCCGGATCGGCCATTGCCTGGCGCAGGAACTGCACCACGACGTCGAAGGATTCGTAGGGGTGGTGGACGATGATGTCCTTCTCGCGGATCGCCGCAAAACAATCGCCGCCATGCTCGCGGATGCGCTCGGGGAAGCGCGGATTGTAGGGCGTGAACTTCAGATCGTCGCGGGCGACGGCGACGATCTCCGAGATCTGGCTGAGCGCCAGCGGACCGGTGAGCACGCTGATGCGGCTTGCCGAAACGCCAAGCTCGCCGGCGACGAAGTCGCGCAGTTCGGGCGGCATCAGCCGGTCGAATTCGATCCGGATAACCGAGCCGCGGCGCCGCCGCTTCAGCGCCGTCTCGAACAGGCGCACCAGATCCTCGGATTCTTCCTCGACCTCGATATCGCTGTCGCGGATGATGCGGAACGTGCCGGAACCCTTGACCTCGTAGCCCGGGAACAGCTTGCCGATATAAAGACCGACCGCCTCCTCGAGCGGGATGAAGCGGACATGGCGCTTGCGATCCGGCAAGCGGATGAAGCGCCTCAGCGCCACCGGCAGGCGCAAAAGCGCGCTCATTTCCTCGCCGTTCTTACGGTGGCGCAATTGCAACGCCATCGAGAAACCGAGATTGGGAATGAACGGGAACGGATGCGCCGGGTCGATCGACAGCGGCGTCAGCACCGGAAATACCTGCTCCTGGAAATGGTCCTCGAGCCAGATCTTCTCGTCCTTGCTCAGCGCATCGCGGGTGATGCTCTCGATGCCTTCCTTGTCGAGCAGCAGCATCAGCGCCGAAAGGCTTTTCTGCTGGTCCTCCTGCAGGCGCTCGACCTCGCGCAGCAATTGTTCAAGCTGCTGCTCGGGCGTGCGTCCGTCCGGGCTCTTCAGCACGATGCCCTCGCGCACCTGGCCGGCAAGACCCGCAACGCGGACCATGAAGAACTCGTCGAGGTTGGCGGCCGATATCGACAGGAAGCGAACACGCTCGAGCAGCGGATGATTGGCGTTCAGCGACTCTTCGAGCACGCGCCGGTTGAATTGCAGCCAGGAAAACTCGCGGTTGACGAAGCGGTCGGGATTGCCGCCTTCGCGGCTCGCCGCCTCGACGGTGATGAATTCGTTCTGCACCGGCTTCAGTTCGTTCATGGTTTCCGCTCTTCCCACACCGTTCGACGACCATAGCCTTAACCGGCTTAACTTATCCTCTGACAGGCTTTTGCGACAGTTTCATTTCATCGATCTTGCAAAGAGACGGGTTATGATCCAGATGCAATCGACAAGATCAGGAGACGACGATGGCAGGCGGTTCCATTCCCCATTTCCAGAACGATGCGGGCTATCCGGCAATCGACATCGGCGTCAAGGAATTCATGTGCACCGGCGCCAATCCGCCTTTCGACCACCCCCATGTATTTCTCGACATGGGCGACGACAATGAAAAAGTCTGCCCGTATTGCTCGACGCTCTATCGCTATTCGCCGAAGCTGAAGGCGTTGGAAACGCAGCCGCCGGGCTGCCTTTATATCGACCAGGCCGCCTGATTCTTCCGCGACAAACCTGATGCAGGAAACGCAGTCCCGGCAGGTGGTCATCGCCGGGGCGGGCGTCGCCGGGCTGACCGCGGCACTGGCCTTCGCCGAGCGCGGCTATCGGATAAAACTGTTCGAACAGGCGCAGCACCTCGAGGCTGCCGGCGCCGGTATCCAGCTTTCGCCCAACGCGACGCGCATCCTACGGCAGCTCGGCGTACTCGATCGGCTGCTGGCGACGGCGGTGCGGCCGGAGGCGGTCGTGCTCAAGGATGCCGCCACGCTGCGCAAGCTGGCGCGCGTACCGCTTGGCCAGGCGGCCGAAACGCGCTGGGGAGCGCCCTATCTCGTTGCCCACCGCGCGGATCTGCAGTCAGCGCTGATGCAGCGAGTTTCGGAGCAGCCCGGTATCGATCTGCTCGCCGGCGCGCGGGTGACCGACATCGCAGCCGGATCGAAAGGTGTTACCGTCACTGCATCGGCTGATGGCGACACGGTCGAGGCTGGCTGTCTGCTGATCGGCGCCGATGGCGTCTGGTCGTGGGTGCGAGAAACGCTTGCCCGCAACGCAGCCGATTTCCGGAGAAGCCGGTTTTCGGGCGAGCTTGCCTGGCGCGCCACGGTGGCCGCCGACAGCCCCGCCGGACAAACCTTTGCAGCGATCGGTGCGCCCGATTGCGTTACTGCATTCCTCTATCCCGGCTTCCATATGGTCGCCTATCCGGTCAGTCGTGGCACTGCCTTCAACCTCGCCGCCTTCACTGGGGGCGAGCGCATCGCCGAGGGCTGGTCGGGGCATGCCAACCCCGCCAGCCTCGCCAGCGCCATGCGCGGTACCGCGCCGGCGCTGGTCCGTCTGGCGAGCGAGGCGGCGCCGTGGATGGCATGGCCGATCCACACCGTCGAGCAGCGGCGATGGACGACGCCGGAAGGCATCGCGCTGATCGGCGATGCGGCGCACGCGATGACGCCGTTTGCCGCACAGGGCGCGGCGATGGCGATCGAGGACGCGGCGACGCTTGCCGGCTTCGTTGCGGCCTCCACAGCCGATCTTGAGGGGGCGCTTGCCGCCTGGGAACAGGCGCGGCGGCCGCGCGTCGCCCAGGTCGCCCGCCGCGGCGCCATCAACCGCCTCGCCTGGCATGCGGCCGGGCCGGTGGCGATGGCCCGCAACCTGTTCCTGGCGATGCGCTCGCCCGAAAAGCTCGCCGCCGATCTCGACTGGCTCTATGGTTGGTGGGCGTAGGACGCTCGGCGGTCCTAAGTCGCCTTGTCAATTGTAAAGCCGCATCGACAGGCCGAGCGAGGCCGGCAGCGGATTCCACCAGCCGGTGCG
This sequence comes from Mesorhizobium sp. M0808, assembly GCF_040320025.1. Taxonomy (NCBI): domain Bacteria; kingdom Pseudomonadati; phylum Pseudomonadota; class Alphaproteobacteria; order Hyphomicrobiales; family Phyllobacteriaceae; genus Mesorhizobium; species Mesorhizobium sp. M0808. Next base: position 54,119 of record NZ_JAMYOX010000028.1, on the reverse strand, counting down.
CAGCCCGGCCGTGCGCAATGCCGCCGCCGTCCAGGTGTTGCAGCCGATCAGCGCGTTGAAATGACCATTGGCTTCGAAGAACCGATCGAAGCGGGAATAGGCCGCACTCTCGATCGGGATGGCCCCGTTCGGCCCCTGCCGGAAGCTTGCCGCAATGTAATCGAGCAGCGCCGTAAACCGCTCCTCGCCGATGTCGAAGCCGGCGACGTCGCGATGCGGCTCGGCGATGTCGACGGAAATGTCGACATGCATTGCCGAGGCATCGACCGTCAGCGCCTTCATCACCGGCACCGCCTTCAGCTCCGACCAGGTCGGCGTCTCCAGATAGAAGGCGCGGCCGCCCCAGCCGAAGACGATGTAGCGGACCTCCGCCACGTCTGCTGGAATGCCGGCATCGACCAGGAAATGGAAGCGCCGGCGCACATCGTCGTCGACCGGGATGGCGATGTCGGTGTGGATCGGATTTTGCAGCACCAGGATACGGTGGCTTGTGCCGATCGGATCGGCAACGGCCGCCGGCCAGAGCGGGCGCGGCAGCAGCGTGCCCAGCGCCACCGCAAGGACTGCTGCAACGACCAGCAGGCCAAGAAAACGGGCAAGCTTCTTCATGGGAAAGGCATAGAACAAGCCATGCTCAAGGTGAAGCCCCTCCGAAAGGTGCACAGCTGACTTAGAGCTTGACGCGTATCCTCCCCGGGAGGATACGCTCAAGCATGTCAGATCACCTCCACGCCTCGCATCCTTCCATCATAAAGCGCCTGAAGCGCGCGCAAGGCCACCTTGCGGCGGTGCTGGCGATGATCGAGGCGCATCGCCCTTGCGTTGACCTGGCGCAGCAGCTTCATGCCGTCGAAAGGGCCATCAGCAGCGCCAAGCGCGAGCTGATCAACGATCACATCGAGCATTGCCTGACGGACAGCGTCGAAACCGGCGGCAACTCGCTGGCGGAACTCAAGCAGCTGGCGAAATATCTATGAATTCCATCGTAGCCCCCATTCTGGAATGGCTCGGGCTCGGCTCGCACGCCGCACATCATCACGGCGGTCACGGTCCGCACGGTCACAGCCATGGCGTCATCGACGCGACAATTGCCACCACCGACCGGGGCATCTGGGCAATCAAATGGTCGTTCGTGATCCTGGCCATCACCGCGGCATTGCAGATGGTCGTGGTTGCGTTGTCGGGGAGCGTGGCATTGCTGGCCGATACGATCCATAACATCGGCGATGCGACCACGGCGATCCCGCTATGGATTGCGTTCGTGCTGGCGCGGCGCAAGCCGTCGCGGATCTTCACCTATGGCTTGGGCCGGGTCGAGGATCTGGCCGGCATCATCATCGTGCTCATCATCCTGTTCAGCGCTGTAGTCGCTGCCTACCAAGCCATCGACAGGCTGATCAATCCACAAGTGGTGACACACCTGGGCTGGCTGACTGCGGCGGGTATTGTCGGCTTCCTCGGCAACGAGGCGGTTGCCGTGTTCCGTATCCGCGTCGGTCGCGAAATCAACAGCGCGGCACTGATTGCCGACGGCTACCACGCCCGCACAGATGGACTTACCAGCCTTGCCGTGGTCATCGGAGCCATCGGCGTTTGGTTCGGCTTTTCCTTGGCCGATCCGATCGTCGGTCTGCTGATCACGATTGCGATCTTCGGTATCGTCTGGCAATCGGCCCGCTCGGTGCTGACCCGCATGCTGGATGGAATCGAACCCGGTGTGATGGACGAAATCCGACATGCCGCCGAGCATGTTCCGGGCGCGCGCATTGTCGATGCCAAGGCGCGCTGGATCGGTCATAGATTGCACGCCGACATCGCAATTGCCGCGGACGGAACCCTGCCGCTGTCGGCGGCGAACAAGATCGCCGCAGCGCTGAAGGACGAACTATCCCAGCATATGCCGGCCCTGGCTGAGGCGAATGTGCGGTTTTCAACGGAACGTGGAGAGAACGACCATCCTCACGAGCACACGCATGACCACGGCCACATGCACTGACGCTCGCCGATTTTCTGCTAGTCTCGTCCGATGTTCCAGACGCTCGTCGAATTTCAGCGCACGATCTATCTGACGCTCGGCGAACAGATCAAGCTGCTTGCGGCCGGAGGCAATTGGCTGGCGTTCGTGGCCTTCCTGCCGATGGGCGTCGTGTTCGGGGCTGCCCATGCGCTGACGCCGGGGCACAGCAAGGCCGTCCTGGCGACTTATCTTGCCGGTTCGGATGCGAAGGTCTCGCGTGGTCTGCTCGTATCTATCACGCTATCGTTCACGCATGTGACGATTGCCGTTCTGATTGCGGCTCTCTCGCTGCCACTGGTCTCAATAGCATTGGGCAGCGTCGGCCGCGCTCCGCTTCTGGAGCACATCAGTCGCGGGCTGCTCGGCCTCATTGGCGTCTGGATGCTCTGGCGCGCTTTGAGCCACAGCCATCACCACAGGCACGAGGGCGAGGCTGTCGGCGTCATGGCAGGCCTGATCCCACGCTTACGCTTTTCGCGATGACTTTCGCGATGTCCAGGGGTGTTCCGGCAGCGGGCGTCCTGTTTGCCATCACCATGATGGTCGGCGTGGCGCTGACGCTGTCCTGCGTCGCCGTGTTGTCGATCGTGTTTCGGGAACGGCTTGTACAGTTTTTCGCGCGCCAGCCACGGCTGTTCGAAACCATCTCCCGGGCCATCGAGGGCGCCGCCGGTCTCGCCCTTGCCGGCGTCGCTGTCTGGCAGATCACCTCAGCTTGAGAGAAAATTTGGCCCCAGCCACTGCATGGCGTCCGGGCCGGTGCACCGGCTGGAACGAGCCTAGGCGACGCCGGGCGCACGGTCAGCGCTCGTCGAATACGCGCGAAGCCAGCAAGACAGAGAGCCCGGTCCGCCGGTCTTGTCCCGAACCGGCGTACAGGATCAGTGCAGGATCTGCGACAGGAACAGCTTCGTGCGCTCATGGCGCGGGTGGTCGAAGAACTCGGCCGGCGTGTTCTGCTCGACGATCTGACCCTGATCCATAAAGATCACCCGGTTGGCGACTTTGCGCGCAAAGCCCATTTCGTGGGTGACGCAGAGCATGGTCATGCCTTCCTCGGCCAGCCCGACCATCGTCTCCAGCACTTCCTTGATCATTTCCGGGTCGAGAGCCGAGGTCGGCTCGTCGAACAGCATGATGCGCGGGTTCATGCACAGCGAGCGGGCGATCGCCACGCGCTGTTGCTGGCCGCCGGAAAGCTGGCCGGGATATTTGTTGGCCTGTTCCGGGATCTTGACGCGCGTGAGGAAATGCATGGCGATTTCCTCGGCCTGTTTCCGCGGCATCTTGCGCACCCAGATCGGCGCCAGCGTGCAATTTTCCAGAATGGTCAGATGCGGGAACAGGTTGAAGTGCTGGAACACCATGCCGACCTCGCGGCGCACCTCGTCGATCTTCTTCAGATCGTTGGTCAGTTCCTTGCCGTCGACTATGATCTTGCCCTTCTGGTGTTCCTCCAGTCGGTTGATGCAGCGGATCATCGTCGATTTGCCGGAGCCCGACGGGCCGCAGATGACGATGCGCTCGCCGCGCATCACCTTTAGATTGATGTCCTTCAGCACATGGAATTCGCCGTACCATTTGTGCATGGCAATGATGTCGATGGCGACATCGGTGGTGGAAATGTGCATCTTGGCGGCATTGACCTTGATCTCTTCCGCGCTGACGGCGTTTTCTATGGCCATGACAAGGTCCCCTTTTTTAGCGTTTGTGGCCGGTGTCGAGACGGCGTTCCGTGTACATTGAATAGCGCGACATGCCGAAACAGAACAGCCAGAAGATGAAGGCCGCGAACACCAGGCCGGATCTGGCCGTCTGCGGCGTCGCCCAATTGGCGTCGGAGAAGTTCTGCTTGACGATGCCGAGGAGGTCGAACATCGAGATGACGATGACCAGGCTGGTGTCCTTGAACATGCCGATGAAGGTGTTGACGATGCCGGGAATGACCAGCTTCAGCGCCTGCGGCATGACGACCAGACCCATCTTCTGCCAGTAGCTGAGGCCGAGCGAATCGGCGCCCTCATACTGGCCTTTGGGGATCGCCTGCAGGCCGCCGCGCACCACTTCGGCCATGTAGGCGGCGGCAAACAGCGACACGCCGATCAGCGCGCGCAGGAACTTGTCGAAGCTGACGCCGGCCGGCAGGAACAGCGGCAGCATCACGCTGGCAAAGAACAGCACCGTAATCAGCGGGATGCCGCGTACCGTCTCGATGAAGATCACGCACAGCAGCTTGACGATCGGCATGTTCGAGCGCCGGCCGAGCGCCAGCACGATGCCGATCGGCAGCGACACGGCAATGCCGACGAAGGACAGGCTGAGCGTCACCAGCAGCCCACCCCAACGCGACGTCTCGACATGCGGCAGGCCGAACATGCCGCCGACCAGCAGAACGAAGGCGACGACCGGCAGCGCCAGGAAGAGAAGAATGGCGTTCAGCCCTTTGCGCGGTACGCGCGGTATGAGCAAAGGCACCAGCAGTGCCACGAACAGGATGGCCACCACGATCGGCCGCCAACGCTCCTCGACAGGATAGGTGCCGAACATGAACTGGCCGAACTTGGCGTTGACGAAAGCCCAGCAGGCGCCGGTCCAGCCGTCCGACTGGATGCCGCCCTGCGCCACGGTGGCGCAGACCGTGCGGTCCGGTCCCGTCCACTGGGCGTTGATGAAAGCCCAATTGACGATCTGCGGCAGGATCATGGCAACCAGCGCGATGCCGACGATGGTCAAGATGGTGTCGCCCGTGGTGGCAATCAGGTTCTTGCGGATCCAGGCGGTGAGGCCACGCTCGCTCGACGGCGCCGGCTGCGCCAGCGTCATCTCCGTCCGCACCCAGGACATGTCGTGTTCCTGCATGGCCCTACCTCTCCACCAGCGCCATCCTGGCATTGACGACGTTCATGATCGCCGACGTGATCAGGCTGAGCGCGAGATAGACAGCCATCATGATCACCACGCCTTCGACCGCCTGCCCGGTCTGGTTCAAGACAGTGCCGGCAGTCGCCGTCAGGTCCGGATAGCCGATGGCGATGGCGAGCGAAGAGTTCTTGGTCAGGTTCAGATACTGGCTGGTCAGCGGCGGAATAACGATGCGCATCGCCTGCGGCACGACGACAAGCCTGAGGATCGATCCCGAGCGCAGCCCGAGTGCCGCGGCCGCCTCGGTCTGGCCCGTGCTGACGCCCCTGATGCCGGCGCGCACGATCTCGGCGATGAAGGCGGCCGTATAGCAGGACAACGCCAGATAGAGTGACAGGAACTCCGGTCTGACCTGAAAGCCACCGACCAGGTTGAAAGTCGATTGTTTCGGGAATTCGAAGCTCAGAGGAAAGCCGCTCAGCGCGTAGGCCAGCAGCGGCAGGCCGACGATCAACGCTATGGATGTCCAGAGCACCGGGAACGGCTGACCCGTCGCCATCTGCCGCTGCCGCGCCTTGCGGGCGACGAACCAGGCCATGGCAATGCCGAGGAGCAGGGCGACCAGGATCAGCCAGGAGCCCTCGCCCCAGACAGCGCGCGGAAAATAGAAGCCGCGCTGGTTGAGAAAGGAGCCGAACGGCAAATTAATGCTCTCGCGCGGCGGCGGCAGCACGGCGAGCACGCCGGAATACCAGAAGAAGATGACCAGCAGCGGCGGGATGTTGCGGAAGACCTCGACATAGACCGTGCAGATCTTCCTGATCAGCCAGTTGCGCGACAGTCGGCCGATGCCGACGATGAAACCGATGATGGTGGCGGTGATAATGCCGACGACGGCCACGATCACGGTGTTGATGAAGCCGACCAGGATGGCTCGGAAATAAGTCGAATCCGACGAATAAGCGATGGCGCTTTCGCTGATGTCGAAGCCGGCGCGGCCCTTGAGAAAGCCGAAGCCGGAAGCGATGTGCAAGCGCGTCAGATTGACGATGACGTTGTGGGTAACCCACCAGACCCCCGCTACCAGCAGGACGAGGACCAACGCTTGAAAGAATATACCGCGGACACGAGGATCATTGATGAAGGAACCGCGGCTTGGCTCCTCGCGAAGAACTTCCTGCGATGCCATTCGACAGTCCCCTGGAAAGAGAGATCGGAAGGCAGACGATCTGCCTTCCGGATCCATTTTCGATCAGCGGATCGGCGGAGCGTATTGCAGACCACCCTTGGTCCACAGCGCGTTGATGCCGCGCGCGATCTTCAGCGGGCTGCCCGAGCCGACATTGCGCTCGAACATCTCGCCGTAATTGCCGACGGCCTTGACGATGTTGACGACCCAGTCGTTAGAGACGCCGAGATCGGTGCCGATCTTGGTGTCGGCTTCCTGGCCGAGCACGCGCTTGATCTCGGGACTGTCCGAGTTCTTCATCTCGTCGACATTGGCCTTGGTGATGCCGAGTTCCTCGGCGTCGAGCAACGCGAAATAGGTCCACTTGACGATGTGGTACCATTGGTCGTCGCCCTGGCGTACAGCCGGCCCAAGCGGTTCCTTGGAGATGATCTCGGGCAACACGACGTGGTCGGCCGGCGCACCGAGCGTCAGGCGGATGCCATAGAGGCCCGATTGGTCGGTGGTGTATACGTCGCAGCGGCCGGCGTCATAGGCGGCGTTAACCTCTTCCAGCTTTTCGAAGACGACAGGATTGTACTCCATCTTGTTCGACTTGAAATAGTCGGCAAGGTTGAGCTCGGTCGTGGTGCCGCTCTGCACGCAGACCGCCGCGCCCGAAAGTTGCAGCGCCGAATTCACGCCCGGTAGCTTCTTGGCGTTGATCATGAAGCCCTGGCCGTCATAATAAGTCGTGCCGATGAAGTTCAGGCCGAGTGCGGTGTCGCGATTGATGGTCCAGGTGGTATTGCGCGACAAGATGTCGATCTCGCCCGACTGCAGAGCGGTAAACCGCTCCTTGGCGCTGAGCGGCGTAAACTTCACCTTGGTGCCATCGCCGAACACGGCGGCCGCCACAGCGCGACAGAAGTCCGCGTCGATGCCTTGCCACTCACCCTTGTCGTCCGGCGCCGAGAAGCCGGCCAGACCGGTCGAGACGCCGCATTGGATGAAGCCCTTCGCCTTGACATCGTCGAGCGTGGCCGCCGAAGCCGCCGAAGCCGCGAATCCAAACGCGGCGGCGCCCAAAACGCCGATTGCAATGTGTTTCATGACCCACAGACCCTTTTCTGTTTTTTCCAGGCGAACCTGACTTTTTCCCGTGTGAACGCAGCTATGTATCCCGGCCCATTACCGGAATCCCGCATCGTAACCGACGCGCTGCCTCCCATTCACGAACAACATCGAAGGCGATTATTCCTGTGAGGTCAAGGGAAATGACCAAATCCGAAAGACTTTGAAAACCAACCGCCTGAAATGCCTGAAATTGCAGACAAACGCGCTCGCAAATTGGTCAGCGCGCCAATAAAGCCGGCAAAGTCGGACCGTGACTTGCCAAGCGCACCTGGCAGCCGTCCAGAGGATCTACGGCGCATTGCTGAATTGGCATATTCAAGACCTTGGCCTGGCGAGTGCGGTGCGGTTGCGCGGCCAATGCCGCCGCACTATGGCTAACGACCAACCCATGGGACGAAAAGCAATGGCAAAAGACGACAGCGAGATGGGCGTCAACACGCGGCTCGCCCATTCCGGCAACAACCCGCATGACTATTTCGGCTTTGTCAATCCGCCGGTCGTGCATGCCTCGACCGTGCTCTATCCCAATGCCGCGACAATGGCGGCGCGCAGCCAGAAATACACCTACGGCACGCGCGGCACCCCGACCACCGATGCGCTGACCAGCGCCATCGATGCGCTGGAAGGCTCCGCCGGCACGGTCGCGGTACCGTCCGGCCTGGCGGCGGTGACGCTGCCGCTGCTCGCCTTCCTGTCGGCCGGCGATCATCTGCTGATCGTCGATTCCGTTTATCATCCGACCCGCAACTTCGCCGACACGATGCTGAAGCGGCTGGGCATCGAGGTCGAGTATTACGAACCGCGCATCGGCGCCGGCATCGCGGCGCTGATCAAGCCCAACACCAAGGTGGTGTTCACCGAATCGCCGGCCTCCAACACTTTCGAGGTGCAGGACATACCGGCCATCGCCAAGGCAGCGCATGCCGCCGGCGCCATCGTCATGATGGACAACACCTGGGCGACGCCGCTCTACTTTCGCCCCCTCGACCATGGCGTCGACATCTCGATCCACGCGGCGACGAAATACCCGGCCGGCCATTCCGACGTGCTGCTCGGCACGGTGTCGGCCAACGCAGCCTGCTGGAAGCAGCTTTGCGAGACGTTCAACACGATGGGCTGCTGCGCCGGGCCGGACGACGTCTACCAGGTGCTGCGCGGCCTGCGCACCATGGGCGTGCGGCTGGAGCACCATCAAAAGAGCGCGCTTTCCCTCGCCGGCTGGCTGGAGGGTCAGCCGGGCGTAGCGCAGGTGCTGCATCCGGGGCTGCCCAGTCATCCCGACCACGCCATATGGAAGCGCGATTTTTGCGGATCGAGCGGCATCTTCTCGATCGTTCTCGCGGGCGGCGGACAGAAGCAGCAGCACGCCTTCCTCGACGCGTTGAAGTTTTTCGGCCTCGGCTATTCCTGGGGCGGCTATGAGAGCCTTGCCGTGCCGGTATTCCTTGGCGACCGCACCATCGCCAAGGGCCCGTATGACGGGCCGCTGGTGCGCCTGCAGATCGGGCTCGAGGATGTAGGGGATTTGAAGGCCGACCTGGCGCGCGGGCTGGCGGCGGCCGCTGGGGCCTGAGCCAGCACCTTTTCAAACTGAGTCAGAAAATCGGCGTAACAGCCTGGAAAAATTGCGATCCTGAGCGATATCATGGCGACCGATCGACCGATGATACGGCTCTACAAAATAGAGGCGGCGGCGTGGTGAAGGCGGTAGAATAGCCTCTGCCAGTCGTTGACACGGATTGAGGCTGGCCGGCGGGATCGGTCGGGAACCTTTTGTCGGCCGATGCATCCAATGTCGCGATGAGAAGCCTATCAGGAGATCGGCCATGCCTGCTGCGTTGACGGCAACGCCCGCCGCTTCCGGCGATATGCAGCTTGTCGGCCGCGCGCTGGCACGTGATGGCGATGCATTCCGCACCATCATCAAGACGCACAACCAAAGGCTCTACCGCATCGCCCGAGGCGTCGTGCGTAACGACAGCGAGGCCGAGGACATCGTCCAGGAGGCCTATGTCAGCGCCTTTGCCCATCTCGAGGCCTTTCGCGGCGATGCCTCGCTCGCGACGTGGCTATCGCGTATCGTCATCAACGAAGCGCTCGGTCGCTTGCGCAAAAGGCGGCGAATGGTAGCGATGCCTGAAAACCCGCAAGCCGAAATCATCCGGTTTCCCCTCAACCCGAGCGACGATCCGGAGCGGACGATGGCGCAACGGCAGATCCTTGAGCTTGTCGAACGGGCAACCGACAGTCTTCCCGATGTCTACCGGATGGTGTTCGTGGCGCGCGTCATCGAGGGATTGAGCATCGAGGAGACCGCCGAACTGCTTGGCGTGCGGCCAGAAACCATCAAGACCAGGCTGCACCGCGCCCGCGCGCTGGTGCGCAAGGCGCTGGACGACCAGATCGGCCCGGTGCTGCTCGACGCCTTTCCCTTCGCGGGCCGGCGCTGCGAACGGCTGACCAATGCCGTGATGCAGCGGCTTGGTCTTTCCGGATAGGCCGCGCCGATTTTCGCGGGAACGTTTGGCAGCGACCTGCATCCAATGAGCATCACTGAAAACGAAGCCCGATGCAGTTCCGCGTCGGGGCGAAGGAGAGCATCATGTTTATTCGATCGACCACGGCGCTGGCCGCAGTTTTCCTGCTTAGCGCAGCGCCCTTGTCGCAAGCTGCCGACAAACCGACCGATCCGCAGATTGCACATATCGCCTACACAGCGGGCGTGCTTGACGTCGAGGCGGCCAAGCAGGCGCTGAAGAAATCGAAGAACAAGGAGGTCGTGGATTTCGCCAAGGACATGGTGCGAGATCACGAGGCGGTCAACAAACAGGCTCTCGACCTGGTCAAGAAGCTCAAGGTCACGCCTGAGGACAATCCGACCAGCAAGGCGCTGACCAAGGCGGCGGCCGAGGAACGTGCCAAGCTTGCCAAGCTCAAGGGCGCGGCGTTCGACAAGGCCTATGTCGCCAGCGAAGTGGTCTACCACAAGCAGGTCGATGGCGCGCTCGAAACACTGCTGATTCCGTCGGCCAGCAATGCCGAGCTGAAAAGCCTGCTGGAAACCGGCCTGAAAATATTCCAGGGCCACGAACAGCACGCCGAACACGTCGCCGGCATGCTGAAGTGAGGATTGGGCCAATGGTGTCGAGGCGGCATCTGTGGGTTGTGCTGGCACTGGCCATGGGTGCCGCGCCGGCCAAGGCCGACACCATCGAGGTGACGATCGAGAAGCTTGTGTTTTCGCCGGCAAGGATCGAGGCGAAGGTCGGCGACACGATCAAGTGGGTGAACAAGGACGTGTTCGCCCACACGGCAACCGTCAACGGCGCCTGGGAAGTGATGATCCCGCCGAAGAAGGCAGCGAGCCTGACGGTGAAGAAGGCGGAATCGGTCGATTATTTCTGCCGCTTCCATCCCAACATGAAAGGCCATCTGACGGTGACGTCGCCCTGACTGGCTGATGCATGCCGCGCAAAGGTGTGCAGCGGTTTTGCGATAACGACATGCATAAAACAAGAGCCCAATGCGCGTCCCGGCGCGCTTTTAGGCCGCCAGCCATGCCGTCCCTACAAGAAGCGTGACCAGCGTCAACGGCAGGCCGACCTTGAAGAAGGCGATGAAGCCCAGCGGTTTGCCGGAGACCCGCGCGTGCTCGGCAACGATCAGATTGGCGACCGAGCCGAGCAGCGTGAAATTGCCGGCCAGCGTCGAGCTCATGGCGACGACTAGCCAGGCCCGCTCGGGGTTTTCCAGTCCGGGCACGAACGGCTTCAGCGCCAGCACGGCCGGGACATTGCTCATGATGTTGGACAGCACCGCGGTGAAGCCGGACAGCCGCCAGACGTCATTCAGCCCGAGGTCCTTTGCCGAGGCGACGATGTCGGGCGTCAGCAGCGTCTTCTCCGCCCCGGCGACGACGATGAACAGCCCGGCGAACATGAACAGCAGCGGCCCATCGATCTCGCGATAGATGCGCTCAGGTTTGATGGCGCGGGTCAAAAGAAGAATGGCGCCGCTGATCAGCGCTGCCTTGGCGACTGGAACACCGGCGAAGAAGGCGATCGCCAAACCGACACAGACGACCACCGCCTTCACCACCTGCCCCGGCAGCATGCGGCCGCGATAGACTTCGGGGCTGAGCTCGGCTTTGCGCGAAAATTCGGCGCGGTAGACGATGCGGATGATGACGATGACGGCGACGAGGCCGAACGCCGCGACCGGCGCCAGCGCCGCCGAGAAGGCCGGGTAGGAAATCCCCGACAGCGCGCCGATGACCATGTTCTGCGGATTGCCGGTGATGGTGGCGACGCTGCCGCAATTGGACGCCGTGGCGGTGGCGATCAAATAGGGAACCGGATTGCGGTTGATGACGCGGGTGACATGGACGACGATCGGCGCCATGACCAGGCAGATGGCGTCGTTGACCAGGAACGCCGAGAGGACGCCGGTCAACAGCGTCACCATCACCAGCAGCATGAATGGCGCATGGGCGTGCTCGATGGCGAACCCACCGAGCGCGCGAAAGGCGCCCGACACTTTCAGATGCGCCACGACGATCATCATGCCGAGCAGAAGCGTGATGGTGTCGAAGCTGATGGCGCGGTAGGCGTCTTCCATGGTGAGCGCGCCGATGGCGATCATCGCCGCACCGCCGAGCAGCGCGATGCCTGCCCGGTCGAGGCGCAGCCCGGGTATCCTGCCGATTGCGACGCCGGCATAGGTCAGGACAAGGATCAGCAGTGCCGCCGCGCCCATCGCTGTCATGTTTCGGAAATCCTGTTCGCGACTGGCGAGTGAACCTGTCCGGAATAGACCTTGAAAATATTGGCGATCCCGACAGGATTCGAACCTGTGACCATCGGCTTAGAAGGCCGGTGCTCTATCCAGCTGAGCTACGGGACCGCTGGCCGGCCGCATGACCGGCGAATTGTGCCGGGAGGGCCGGTATGGGATCAATGCGTCCAGGGCGTCCTGCGGTCATAGCGGAAATTCTCCGCATAGGAAATCTGGCGGCGCTTGATTTCCTTCGGCTCCTCGACGCGGAAAGCCAGCCCTTCCTTCTCGGCATAGGCGACCGCGTCTTCTCTTGTGTCGAAGGTCAGCCTGATCTGGCTTCGCATGTCGCCGGACGTGGTGTAGCCCATCAGCGGATCGATCTTCTTGCGCTGCTCCGGATCGAATTCCAGCACCCAATAGCCGGTTTTGGCCTTGCCGGACTGCATCGCGGTTTTGGCTGGGCTGAAAATGCGGGCTGACATGACCACCTCATTGCTGGTTGCAAGCACACGACCCCGAGACCACATTACTGTTCTCTGGCCATGCACTAGCCCGTCATTACTGCGCAATGCCGCCTGCAGCAAGGCCGATGGCTTTTTACGCTTGCTTTGGCAGGCTGAAATCACTAGGCAACAGACCGTTCGGAGTGTAGCGCAGCCTGGTAGCGCATCTGGTTTGGGACCAGAGGGTCGGGAGTTCGAATCTCTCCACTCCGACCATTCATCAAGCGAATCTCGTCGGCAGCGCAAGCGGGCCACGCTCGAGCGTGACCCGTCGTCGTATCACGCTCAGGCAACGGACGGACTGAGCGGAGCCAGCGCTGCCCGTCCGATATCCAGCCGTCAGCTTTGGACGAAGGCCAGCAGATCCGGATTGATGATCTCCGGATGCGTGGTGCACATGCCGTGCGGCAGGCCCTTGTAGACCTTGAGCGTGCCGTGCTTCACCAGCTTGGCCGCAAGCAGCGCGGAATCGGCGATCGGCACGATCTGGTCGTCGTCCCCGTGCATGATCAGGACGGGCACGTCAATCTTCTTGAGATCGTCGGTGAAGTCGGTCTCGGAAAAGGCCTCGATGCAGTCGTAATGAGCCTTGGCGCCGCCCATCATGCCCTGGCGCCACCAATTGTCGATAGCCCCTGGCGAGACCTTGGCGCCCTCGCGGTTGAAGCCATAGAACGGGCCGGCCGGCACATCCCTGTAGAACTGGGCGCGGTTCGCGACCAAAGCGGCGCGAAAGCCGTCGAAGACCTCGATCGGCAGGCCACCCGGATTGCTGTCGGTCTTGACCATGATCGGCGGCACGGCGCCGATCAGCACCGCCTTGGCAACGCGGCCGCCACCGCCATAAAGCGCGACGTAACGGGCCACCTCGCCGCCACCGGTCGAATGGCCGATGTGGATCGCATCCCTGAGATCGAGATGCGCCGCCAGCGCCGCAACGTCGGCGGCGTAGGTGTCCATCTCATTGCCAGTCGCGGTCTGCGACGAGCGGCCGTGGCCGCGGCGGTCATGTGCGATGACGCGGTAGCCCTTTTCGAGGAAGAACAGCATCTGGTTGTCCCAGTCGTCTGAGCTCAGCGGCCAGCCGTGATGGAACACGATCGGCTGGCCCTTGCCCCAATCCTTGTAGAAAATCTCGGTGCCGTCATGGGTGGTGAATGTGCTCATCGTCCTACTCCTTGATGGAAAAGTCGGGGGTAACAGGGAAGCTTTTAGCCCCTTCAGCTGGACAAATTATAACAGTGTGGCCAGGGTGAGCATTGGCAAAACGGACATTCAACGTGGCAAAACTGACAAATGACGGCTGCGCGTGATCTGATCGAAATCGGCCTTGTCTTGTATCCCGGCGTGCAGGAAGCGGCCGTGCTCGGCCTGACCGACCTTTTCATGCTGGCAAACCGGCTGGCTGTCGAGCGGTCGCCCGGGGCGGCGAGGCTTCGCGTCAGTCATTGGCAATTGGAGGACGCGGGCCACACCGTAGTCCGCACCTTCGACAGCGACCCCGGCGCCGACAATGAACCAGCCATGGTTATCCTCCCGCCGACCTTGGGAGATCCGATCGCTCGGGAAGCAGCCGCGCCCTATGCCGGCTGGCTCAGGGATCGCCACACGGCAGGCGCGACGCTCGGTTCGGTCTGTGCCGGCGCCTTCGTGCTTGCCGAGACTGGCCTGTTGTCCGGCCGTGCGGCGACGACGCACTGGGCCTATCGCGAGGCGCTGGCGCTACGCTTTCCAGACATCTTGCTCGACGCCGACAGGCTGGTTATCGATGATGGCGATATCATCACCGCCGGCGGCTACATGGCCTGGACCGATCTCGGCCTGAAGCTGGTGGACAGGGTGCTCGGGTCAGCCGTCATGATGGACACGGCGCGTTTCATGCTGGTCGACCCGCCGGGCCGCGAGCAACGTTTTTACAGTCCGTTTGCGCCGCGGCTGACCCACGGCGACGGAGCGATCCTCAACGTGCAGCATTGGCTGCAGGCGAACGGCGCGCGCGACGTGACGCTCGGCGCCATGGCAGAGCATGCCGGGCTGGAGGAGCGGACTTTTCTGCGGCGCTTCCGCAGCGCCACTGGCCTCAAGCCGACCGAATATTGTCAGCACCTGCGGGTCGGCAAGGCGCGCGAGATGCTGGAAACCACGATGCGAGCGATCGACCAGATCGCCTGGGAGGTCGGCTATGACGATCCCGGCTCCTTCCGCAAGGTATTCGCCAGGATAACCGGCCTGGTGCCCGGCGACTATCGCCGGCGCTTTGGCGTGGAACGAGCGGCGCTTGGGGGAGACGAAAGCTGAGGCCTGGCCGCCGCGCAATGCCGCTATCGATCGACGCTGCCAAAGGCAAGCTCGCCGGGAAGAGAACCCCAACCGCCCCATCTCCCGGCGAGCCTACTACCTGATTTGATACGCAATCAGGACCGGGATTAGCCGGCAAGCTCTTTGCTGCAAGACAGATGCCAGCTTTTGTTCCCGAAATGGGACAATGGCGGAACTGGAATCGTCAAATCTCGAACTCGCCCTGCCCTTCGTCCATGGCGCTGACCGTCTCGGCTGCCAGGGCGCGGGTGATCGGCGTCTTGCGCTCGAGCGCGGTGCGGTCGAGCCGTTCGACCACGCGCATGGCCGTGGCCAGCGAGCGCTCGATGCGGCGCACCAGATATTGCACGACATGCGGCTCGACCTCGACCTGGCGGTCGGCGAACAGCTTTGTGATGACGCCGGCCAGCAGAAGAT
Organism: Mesorhizobium sp. M0808; assembly: GCF_040320025.1. NCBI lineage: Bacteria > Pseudomonadati > Pseudomonadota > Alphaproteobacteria > Hyphomicrobiales > Phyllobacteriaceae > Mesorhizobium > Mesorhizobium sp. M0808. Next base: position 38,920 of record NZ_JAMYOX010000028.1, on the reverse strand, counting down.
CGTCGGGTTCGTGGATCTCGACGGGCGCCGCCGCCTTGAGCCGCGACACCAGGTCGGGCAGCCTGACGCCCCAGGCGGACGGGAAGCGCCGCGCCGTCAACAGCAAGCTCGAGCCGGCGCCGCGCACCGCGTTGATCAGGTGGAAGAGGCCGTGCTCATCGATCGGTTCGGCATCGATATCGTCGATCAGGGCCGGATGCGGGCCGAGGTTTTCGATGCAGTCGCCGATGCGGCCGGCCGCCACTTTCATGGCGTCGGCGCGGGTCCGCCAAATCGAGGCCAGATGGGTTTTCCCCGAGCCGGCCGGCCCGGCCAGCACAACGACCGGCGACGGCCAGTCCGGCCAGCGGTCGACAAGCGCCGCCGCCTGGCTGTTGGTGCTGGAGACGACGAGCTCGTCGCGCGAATAGCCGGTGCCGTGGCCTAGATCGAGCGGCAATTGACGCGGCGGATCGATCTTGTCCGGCATCTGGCTCAACCGCGCGCGCCCCCGCGGCGGCGCACCTGCAGCGGCGGCACCGGCTCGTCCGAATGGCCCTTGTAGAGCGGCGATTCGAGGTAGCGCGCGATGGCGAAACGCACCAGAACGGCAACGGCGGCGGAAGCCGGTACGGCGATCAGCAGGCCGACGAAGCCGAACAGCGCGCCGAAGGCAAACAGCGCAAACATCAGCCATACCGGATGCAGGCCAACGCTTTTGCCGACCAGCCTGGGCTGCAGGATGTTACCCTCGATGAACTGGCCGACGAAGAACACACCGGCTACCGCTGCGACCATGGTCCAGTCTGGCCAGAACTGGACGAAGGCGACGCCGACGGCCAGCACCAGGCCGGTCAGCGAGCCGACATAGGGGATGAAGGAGATCAGCCCGGCGAACAGACCGATGAGGATGCCGAAATTCAGGCCCGTCAGTGTCAGGCCGGTGGCATACATGGCGCCGAGCACCAGGCACAGCGTGCCCTGGCCGCGCACGAAGCCGGCCGTCGCGGTGTTGATGTCCCTGGCGATCGTCCTGACGGTCTTGACGTAATCGCGCGGCACCCAGCTGTCGACGATTGCCACCATGCGGTCCCAGTCGAGCAGCATGTAGAAGGCGACGACCGGCGTTACCACGAACAGGCTGACGACCGAGACCAGCGCCACGCCGGAGCTCCAGATCGAGGTGAAGACGGTGGTCAGGAGGCCGAAGCCGGAGGTCAGCAGCGAGTTCAGGCCTTCGCGCAGGCCGTTGGCGTCGACGCCGAATTTTTCTTCCAGCCATTTCGGGTCGAAGCTGGTGATCAGGCCCTGCAGCCGGGTCAGATAGTCCGGCAGCTTGCTGGCGAAATCAGCCATCTGCGAGGCGAGCACCGGAACCAGGATAACGACGGCCAGCACCAGGACGACGATGAAGGCGATGAGGATGACCACCGTCGCCATCAGCCTGGAGAGGCCGAGCCGCTCCAGCCGGTCGGCCACAGGATCGAGGAAATAGGCGAGCACCATGCCGGCGACGAACGGCAGAAGGATGCCGCTGAAGACATAGAGGAAGACGGCGAGGATGACGGCGCTGACCAGCCAGAAGCGGATCTGCCGGCGAAACGACGCCGATGCCGCAGCCTCCGCTGCCGCAGCTTCGGCCTCGGCGTCGATGGACCGTTCGTCAGGTGCCCGGTGGTCAGGTGCCCCGTGTTCAGGTGCCGGGTGTGGAGCCTTCGCCATAGCCGCTCATATGCCTCAGCCAAGCCACGAGATAGGCCGCGGCCGAAGCCACGGTCAAGACCCCGGACAGCAATATCAGGGCCGGCCTCAGCGGATCGAGACGGATGTCGAAGGCGAGTTCGCCCAGCACCACCGCCGCCAGCACGATCTGGATCGCGGTGTTGGCCTTCGACACCAGGAGCGGCTTCATCTCGACCGGATGCGCCATGACGGTGGATAAAAGCACGGCGCAGACGATCAGCGCATCGCGCGACACCATGGTAACGACCAGCCACAGCGGCAGTTCGCCGCTGAAGCCCAGGACCACGAAAACCGAGACCAGCAGCAGCTTGTCGGCCATCGGATCGAGATAGGCGCCGAGCCTGGAAAACTGATTGAAATGGCGGGCGATGAAGCCGTCGACCCCGTCGGAAATGCCGGCAATGAGGAAGCCGGCAAAGGCCCAGTCCCAGCGTTCCTGCAGCATCGCCAGCACCACGGCCGGCACCAGCACGAAGCGCATGATCGTGATCATGTTGGGGATGGTCAAACGCATATCCCGTCGCTCTTGTTTGTCGATACATGATGGAGATGGAGGGTTACGGCAAGTGAGAAGCGACACAGAAGCTGCCAATCTCCCCACGAGGGCGCCAGCAATGAAATAGGTCAAGACCGATGTCGATTTCGGGGAGGCTCATTCGTCTCACGATAGGAAGCCGAGGAAATTTGCCCAGCAAGGAAACGGACGCGATGACAATCACTATCACAGCATTTGAACGATCGCCCGATGGCGGCAAGGGACTGGCGCGTGATACGCGCGTTCGCTGGGCGCGCGAAGAAGTGGGGCAGCCGTATGAGGTTCGTCTTGTTTCCTTCGCAGCGATGAAGGCGCATGAACATCTGGCCATCCATCCCTTCGGCCAGATCCCCACCTATGAGGAAGGTTCTCTCTCGCTGTTCGAGACCGGCTCGATCGTCTTTCATGTTGCTGAGCAGCATGCGGGATTGCTGCCGAAGGATCGCAATGCCCGCGCGCGTGCGATCACGTGGATGTTTGCCGCACTTAACACCGTCGAGCCGCCGATCCTCGAATTAACGACGGCAAGAATATTCGAACGTGACAAGCCTTGGAGCGAGGAGCGCTTGCCGTTGGTAAAGGACCGTGTTCGCGCTCGGCTGGACAAACTCTCGGCTCACTTGGGCGTCGCCGACTGGCTCGATGATGCGTTCAGCGCGGGCGATTTGTTGATGGTGTCGGTGCTGCTGCGACTAAGAATGTCAGGCATTTTGGACGAATATCAAAACTTGGCTGCCTATGTAGCGCGCGGGGAAGCTCGGCCGGCTTATATCCGGGCTTTCGCCGCGCAATTTGCGATCAACGCAGAGGGGGCGTGAAGGATAGCCAGCGTTGAACTAACCAAATGGAAGCGAGCCCGAAGCGCGCTATCCTTTGGCCGTTAGGAAACAAGGCGCGCTGTGGATGGACTAATAGGCCGCTAGCAAGGCACGATGCGCAACAAAGAGGGAGTGGAACCTTGTCTTTGGCCGTTGGCGAAGCGCGTAAGTATCTCGATACGTTCATGACGGGACATGGCTTTCGCCGCATCCGGAAAGGCGTCTTCGAAGTCGACCGGAGCGACGATATCAGCCTGATTCTCGAAGAGGCCTTTACTGCAAGCTATGGCGATGTTCATTTGAACATGCTCGTTTACCTGGACTTTCTTACCGTCAGGCCGTTGCTTGAAAGGCTGTACGGCAAAAAATGGATCTGGCCCGGACTGTCGCAGTTTCATCCTGAAACGATATTTAAACAATGAGCTGAAAGCTTATGCTCGTTACTTTGAGCACCTTGACCAGACGAGCATAGATAGGTTGCTGGGGAAATATGTCGAGCTGGCGCGACGGATCAGGGCTCAGAACCCGGACCTCGCCAGTTACGTCGCCGGACATAGCGAGTTGCTCGACAAACCTTACGAATTCACACAGCCCTTCGCAGTTCGAATCCTCGCGCTGATTGCCTGCGAAATCGAACTTGGGCACTACGAGCGGGTGAAGCAGGCTGTGCACTGGATTCGAACGAACAATAGCGGAATAGCGCTGAGCGGCTACGCCAAGGCACAACTCGACCGCGTCGACATGGTTCTGGCGGAACGAGAGGGTCGTCCGTAAGGGCGGCATCTTGGGCGACTTTCCACTCTTTTGTCGAGCCAAGACCGTCTGATCCCGCCGTCATCCTTGCGAGGTGCGGTCGTTCATGCGAAGAAACGGGGAAAGCAATAGCTTATTTTCCGACCGCCGAACGACGATGACACAGAGAATCACAATCGTTTGGCGAGTCACGCTTTGCTATTTGGCCGGATTGACGGAAAGTCTTTTGGTCTTCGCATTTTTCGGAGCCTCGCACCGCAACGTGGCAGCGCAGGATCTTCTTTCGACCTTCGCTCTTTATCTGGCCGTAGGCGTGGTCGTCTCTTGGCCCGCCTGGCTGACCGCCGCTGTCGTCGCGTTCCTGTTCGCGCGGTCGATCGTTGCAAATCCAGGTCTGTGGGCTGCCGCGGCGGCTTTGGTCGCCGCCGGCTTCTCGTATGGAACCCTGCCCTTCGACGGTGAAATCAGATCTCTTGCCACCGTCGGTGGCCTCGCCGCAATTCTGGCAGGCATTTCTTTTTATTGTTGGAGTGTATCACGCCCGGTTCCCCCGGCATCCAACTGAAAACACCATTAATCGCGCGCTTGCCTTGCGGGGCAAAACCGTTCATGCGAAGAGCCCGCACGCGAGTGAAAACAGCGACAGGCAAGCGCAACAGATGAGCAGGCGCCGGAAATGAGCAAGCGCAAGAACGGGCTCACCTATGCCGAAGCGGGCGTCGACATCGACGCCGGCAATCTCATGGTCGAGAAGATCAAGCCGCTGGTGCGCGCCACCCGCCGGCCGGGCGCCGATGGCGAGATCGGCGGCTTCGGCGGCCTGTTCGACCTCAAGGCCGCCGGCTTCACCGATCCGGTGCTGGTGGCCGCCAATGACGGCGTCGGCACCAAGCTGAAGATCGCCATCGACGCCGGCAAGCATGACACGATCGGCATCGACCTCGTCGCCATGTGCGTCAACGACATCGTCGTGCAGGGCGCCGAACCGCTGTTCTTCCTCGACTATTTCGCCACCGGCAAGCTCGATCCCGACCAGGGTGCTGCAATCGTCGGCGGCATTGCCGCCGGCTGCCGGCAGGCCGGCTGCGCACTGATCGGCGGCGAGACGGCGGAAATGCCTGGCATGTATCACGACAAGGACTACGACCTTGCCGGCTTTGCCGTCGGTGCAGCCGAACGCGGCCAGTTGCTGCCGACCGACGACATCGTCGAGGGCGACGTGCTGCTCGGCCTCGCCTCGTCGGGCCTGCATTCGAACGGCTTTTCGCTGGTCCGCCGCATCGTCGCGGTAAGCGGCCTTGGCTGGGGCGATCCGGCGCCGTTCAATGACGAGGCGACGCTGGCCGAGGCGCTGCTCGAGCCGACGCGCATCTACGTCAAGTCGATCCTCAAGGCGATCCGCAACACGCACGGCATCAAGGCGCTGGCCCATATCACCGGCGGCGGCTTTCCCGAAAACATCCCGCGCGTTCTGCCCAAGGATTTTTCGGCCGAGCTCGATCTCGGCGCCATCGAGGTGCCGCCGGTGTTTTCGTGGCTGGCCAAGACCGGTGGCGTCGCGCCGGAAGAGATGATGCGCACCTTCAATTGCGGCATCGGCATGATCCTGGTCGTCGCCTCCGGCCAGGCGGCGCAGGTCGCTGCCGTTCTGCAGGAGGCCGGCGAGACGGTGACGCCGATCGGGCAGATCGTGCCGCGCCGCGATGCCGGCGTCATCTATCGGGGCTCGATTGGCCTATGACCAGGAAACGGACGGTCGTACTGATCTCGGGGCGCGGCTCCAACATGACGGCGCTGGTTGCGGCGGCGAGCAACCCGGCCTATCCGGCCGAGATCGTCGGCGTCATCTCCGACCGCGCCAATGCCGCCGGCCTTGGCATCGCCGCGGCGCGCGGCATCGCCACCAGAGTGATTTCGCGCTCCGACTATGCCAGCAAGCAAGCGCATGACGAGGCGATCGATGCGGCCCTCTTATCGTTCGGCGCCGAGATCGTCGCGCTGGCCGGCTATATGCGCATCCTCGGCGCGCGCTTCGTAGAGAAGTGGCAGGGCCGCATGATCAATATCCACCCTGCCCTGCTGCCTGCCTTCAAGGGGCTGGATACGCATGCGCGGGCCCTCCGCGCAGGCATGCGCATCCATGGCTGCACGGTGCATTTCGTCACGCTCGACATGGATGACGGGCCGATCATCGCCCAGGCCGCCGTGCCGGTGATGGTCGGCGACAATGAGGACACGCTGGCCGCGCGCGTGCTCAAGGCCGAGCACCAACTTTATCCGCTGGCGTTGGGCCTTGTCGCCGAAGGCAAGGCGCGAATGGAAGGCGGCCGCACGGTGTTTTCGCGCTTCGCCGACGATGCCGACAACGCCACGTCGGTGGTGATCGCGCCCGACCCGCTGCGCGAAGAGACCGATCTCGAGCACCTGGCGCGGATCACGCCGTGAGGGTCAGTTCTTGAATTTGGTAGCAAATTTTGCTACCGTTTTCGTGAGGAGACGGCTTGATGGCGCCAGTCGAAAAAGTCAGCGTAGCGCTTTCCCCGGAACTGCTGGACATGGTCAAAGGCGCGGTGGCCAGCGGGCAGTACGGTTCGACAAGTGAAGTGATCCGCGAGGCACTGCGCGAATGGCGGCTTCGCCAGCCCTTGCGCGAGGCCGAAGCGGAGCGGTTGCGGAAAGCCTGGACGGAAGGGCTGGAGAGCGGTCCGTTTGCGCCGTTCGACATCGAGGACATAAAACAGAAAGCCCGCAGCCGGTTGGGCAACACCAGCAAAAACCGGCGGAATGGCTGACATCCGCATTGTCCACAGCCCGGCGGCAGAAGACGACCTGATCGATATTTGGTTTGGCATTGCAAGGGACAACCCGCTTGCCGCGGACCGCTTTTTGGATGCTATTGCCGAGCGCATCGTGCAATTGGGCATATTCCCGGAATCCGGTCCCAAGAGGCCCGACATCGCTGCCGAGGTGCGGGCGTTGACGATCGGCAACTATCTCGTGCTTTATCGCCTAGCCGAACAGCGCGTCGAGATCGTCCGCGTCGTGCATGGCGCACGCGACGCTTCGGCCTTATTTTGAATCCATGAAGCAACTGCTGCTCCTGCGTCACGCCAAGTCGAGTTGGGACGATCCCGACCTCATCGACTTCGACCGGCCGCTGTCCGCGCGCGGGCTGAAGGCAGCACCACTGGTCGGGCGCGAACTGGCCCGGCGCGGCTGGCTGCCGGAGCTGGCGCTGGTGTCGCCGGCGCTGCGCACCCGCGACACGTGGCGGCTGGTCTCGGCGGAATTGCCGGCGAAGGTGCAGGCCAAATTTTCCCAGGCGCTCTACGAGGCAGCGGCGGCGGACATCCTCGCCAAGGTGCGGCAAGTAAAGGCGGGGACTGGAACACTGCTGGTGCTTGGCCACAATCCCGGGCTGGAGGAGTTCGCGCGCGGGCTTGCCGAGGCTGGATCGGACCAAGCGGCGCTGAAGAAGCTGGCGGAGAAATACCCAACCGCGGGCCTGGCTCGGTTCGACGTCGACGGCGATTGGACCGGTCTCACCTTCGGCAGCGCCCGACTGACGCACTGCATTTGGCCGAAGGATCTTCGCTAGGGACTGCCCGACAGGCCGGGGGATCGCCGACCTTTCGACCAAACCCGGCTTCGCACAAACAAAAGCGGCGGGCCAAGCCCGCCGCTCTTCGTGCTCCGGGGTTTGAGGAACTATCGGCCCCAATTGCCCCGGCCAGATTGGGGCACTACGGGTTGATCCGTGCCGAACCGGGTCGTCGCCTTGGTGTCGACGGCGTTGTGCTCGGCCGTCAGCGGCTTGCGGATAGAACCGGTAAACCCGCTGTCGATGGTGCCGACAGGCGCGTTGCCAACAGGCGCGGCCGGCTGGTTGACGCCGTCCGAACCATAGTGATCACTGCCTGCAAAGGCGCTGCCCGTGGCGAGGAGGACGATGGTGGCGACGGTAAGAGCAATCTCGGTCATTTCAGGTACTCCAATGTACTGGTCATTCGTGAGTTGTCGTTGCTTTCGACGCATTCGAGATGAGAGCGCTGTCCGCGCCGACGAATACGCACCCGGCTTTTTCCGATGTGCACGTTGCTGGACGATTTCAGCAACCGAGATTGTGGCTACAGATGAAACCTGCAGATCAACGTATTCGATTGGCGCAGGATGCTATTCGGCGCACACGCCCGTTGATACGCGAAAGCAAGAGTAGCGGGCCAAGCCCGCCGCTCTTTGTGTTGCGGGCCGTGATAATCAGCGGCCCCAGATGCCTTGGCCGGATTCAGGCGCCACCGACTCGGAGGTTATCTTGGCACCGGTATGCTCGGAAGTAACTGGCTTGCGGATCGATCCGGTGAAGGTGTTGTCGACGTTGGCAGCAGCAGCAGCGGCCGGCTGGTTGAAATTGTCCGAGCCATAATGGTCGCTGCCGGCAAAAGCAGTGCCGGTGGCAACGAGGATGGCGGCGGCGGTAAGAGCGAGCTTAGTCATTTCGGGTACTCCGGTAGTTCTTTGGTCTGTCCGTCAAGTGGCGTGCCTCGGGAGGAATTCGCGTCGCTCGGACCACCCCGAGATGGGTCGGCAAGCCTGTCGTTTCCAATCACGAAAATTTTGTACGGGTGCGCCAAATTGGCCGCTTGAAATTCGACATGCAGCTCCTTTCGCCACAATGTTCTTCTTTCTTTTCAACTAGTTATGCGGTCAGTGGTGATTTGCCGCGCGAACATTCTTTGAGCCGGCGTTCACCCTTTCCTGTACTCTCTGTCAACAGCACCGAACCGTTCGGTTCGAGTTCCTTTACGTTTGGCTGATCAGCGCTTTCAGAGGCTCGATCGACATTCCTGCCGACGGATCAATGCGCCGTGAAATTCACGCTGCCAGCTCAGCGCCAGCGGCGTCGTGCTTGGGCCGCGCGCTGGCCAGAAGCACGACGGGGCAGTTGCAGGCGGCTAAAACAGCGCCGGCGGTTTCACCGAAGAACAGGTCCTCACCCGGACGTTGGGTGACGCCCATCACGACGATCGCCGCGCCTTTGGCCGCCTCCCGGGTGATCGCCTTGTCGGGTGTGACGCGGGTATGGAACGCTGTGTCGATATGCAGGCCGTAGCGGCCCGCCAGATCAGCGATGTCTTTCAGGACGGCCTCTTCGCGGCTATGCGACACCGATGTCGACCTGCGGCCCTTGGCTGCCGTTTGCGAGACGTAAAGTATCTTGACCCGCGCCCGGTTTGGACGGGCCAGCGCCAGCGCCAAGTCGGCGGCGCGACGCGCCACTTGGGTACCGTTGACGGGGACGAGAATGCTGGTGCCGGCCTTCAGAGTCGGCATCTTTTCGGCAGCATTGCCGCCGTTCAGGACCAGGCAAAGCGGGCCGTCAAATCCTCCGGCGATGTCGTTGAGGGCCGGCGCGAAGGCGCCATCGGCGGTCAGCACATTGTCAAGCCCGACCAGCAGCAGGCCGTATCCCTTGCGGGCCTCTTCGGCGATCGTCTCACCGGTGGCTTCCAATTCGGTGCGGGCCGTCAGGTGGACTTTGCCGACAAGCGTATCTTCAATCCGTTTCACCGCCCGGGCGCTTTTTTTTGCACCCTTCTTGATTTCCTTCAGGGTGCGCTCCTGTCCTTTGCTGTCGGTTGGCCTGTCAATTCGGCCGTCCTTCGGCTGAAGCAAGGTGGTGGGCATGCCGCTGCCTCCGCCGACCAGTCCGGCGAGATAGGCAGTGAACTTGCCGATCCTGCTGTCGTCGACCAGCACCAGCAGCCGCTCCAGCCTGGAAATGAAGCCGTATTCGTCCAACGCCTCGCGCTCGACACGCTGCTGCTCGTCGTGCCCAACCGGCAGCCGGCCGAGCGCCCAGCGCAGCATCGGCGGCACGGCCAAGGTGGTGATCACGGCCATGGTGACGATCATGGTGAAGAGATTGTGCGACAGGATGTTCATCGACAGGCCGATGCTGGCGACGATCACCTCGGTCGAGCCGCGCGCGTTCATGGCACTGCCGACGGCGATTGCTTCCTTGAACGACATGCCGGCGAGCTTGGCGCCGATGAACGCGCCGCCAAACTTGCCGATGCTGGCGATGACCACGAGAGCGCCCGTCAGCATGGCAAGCGTTGGATCGGCGAGCACGGTGAGATCGGCGGAAAGCCCCGCCATGCCGAAGAAGATCGGCATGAACAGCGCGGTGATGACGCCGCGAAGTTGGCCTTCGATATGGCTGGAGAGGATGGGCGATTCCCCGACAAGGATACCGGCGACGAACGCCCCCAGCACGGTATGGACGCCTATCATGTTGGTGATCAGCGCCATCACGCCCATGATGATGAGGATCATGGTGATCACCGCAAACTCGCTGCGGAATTGATCGTTGGTCCAGCGGATCAGGGTGAAGACAAGACGGCGGCCAATGGTGAAGGAGAACACCATGAACAGTGCCACGGCGGCGATGGTGGTCACCAGCGGCACGAGCTGCAGCCTGCCATTGGTGGCGATGCCGAAGGTTACGGCGATGACCAGCCAGCCGATCGTGTCCTCGATAATCGCCGAGGAAATAATCACCTGTCCGAGGTTGCGGCGCATGAAGTTCATCTCGCGCACCACCATGGCGACGATCTTGACCGACGAGATCGACAGCGCGGTGCCCAGGAACAGCCCGGCGACGGTGCGTTGCGTCGCGTCGGCCAGCAGTGCGTCCGGCAGGAACTGCGCCAGCGCGAAACCGCAGATGAAGGGCACCACAATGCCGGTCGCCGAAATGGAAAAACATGCCGCGCCAACCCGGCGCACCAGCCGCAGGTCCGTCTCCATGCCGGTCAGCAAAAGCAGCATCAGGATGCCGAGCTGCGAGACGGCGTCGATCATGCCCTTTTGCGCAGGATCACTGGGAAAGATCAGGTGCTGGGCCGACGGCCACAGCCAGCCGAACAGCGAAGGACCGAGCAGGATGCCGCCGATCAGTTGGCCCATGATTGCCGGCTGGCCATAACGCTGTAGCACTTCGCCCAGGCCGCGCCCAACAAGCAGCAGAAGCACGATCTCGGCGACGAAAGCGCCTTCGCCCGAACCACCCATGCCGGAGGCCCGGGTACCGGCAACGAGCGTCTCCGCTGCCCAGGCCGCGCCCGCGGGGACGAAAGCGCAAACCAGCAGCGCCAGGCTGGAACGTGTCGGAACCTGCCAAGCCATGAAACCCCCATCGCCCAAATGCACGTGTCCAACAACGCGCGACAGGGCGTTGCGTTGCTAGACGTGAACGTCACCGAAGGAGAGTTCGCCGTCGTCGCTCTCTGTCAGAAAGGCTGTCACCAGCAGGCCTGCATAGAGGACGGCGACCAGCACGACGATGGCGCCACCAGGAACCGGACCCAGGGCAGCACTGGCGACGGCCTCACGCATCGACCCGACGAAGCCGATGCGGACGCCTTCGGTCAGAAGACTGGGGGTCGACAGTTTGAGGATCCAGGCCAGCAGCAGAATCAGCAGCATGTAGATGTAATTGCGACGCAGGCGGCGCGCCAAAGCCACGCGTTGCGAAATCAGGAATTTCGGCGCGCGCAGGCTCTCGCCGACTATCAACAGCCAATCGGACGCGAAGTCCGGCTGCGGCGAGAATATCTGCGCGAAATAGTGCCGTTCGAACTGGCGCACACGAGCCCGGTAAAAGTCGAAGAAGCGGTATCGCCGCGCCTCGATCCACAGCAGCAGCAGAACAAGCAGCATGGCAAACAGCAGCACGCCGTGATGAGCGCTGGCTGTCGAAAGCGAGACGGAGAGCATCGCCGCGACGACCGTTATTGCCCAGTTGCTTGTCCGGTCCAGGCGGTCGCGCCACCCAGCCATGCGCGCAATCTCGGCGCGATGAAAGTGGGACATCGTGGTTACGAGTTCGCCGGACGACAGTGTCCTTCCGATGGGATCCGGCGCCGGCAACACTTCTGCCATGACAATGCCTCCACCCGCCACGCGAAAACGGCCGGATGGAGATATCGTTCCGACGCTCAATCCGCCGGGCGCAGCCAGACCTTGTTGTCGTGGAAGGCGGCGCCGCCATAGGGCGCCGGCGCATCGGCGCCGGTCAGCACGTTGATGCCCTCGCCGCGCTCATGGGCGCTGTTCGGCCAGATGCCTTCGGCGACGACGACGCCGCGCTTGATGCCGTCGAACAGCTTTGCGTGCAGCACCACCTCGCCACGCTGGTTGCCGACTTCGACACGGCCGCCGTCCGCGACGCCGAGTGCCGCCGCATCATCGGGATGCAAGAGCAGCTCCGGCCGGCGCTCTTTTGCCTGCGATACCGGTGTTTCGGCAAAGGTCGAATTGAGGAAATTGCGCGCCGGCGAGGTGGTCAGCCGGAATGGGTGCGCCTCGTCCGCCACCTCGATCAGGTCGACATGATCGGGGAATTCCGGCAGGCTCGCCACCGGCCCGAACAGGCCCATGCTTTTCGGTGGCCGGTTGGGCGACGCCTGGCCCGTCCAGTCGGCGCGAAAATGGAACTTCTTGTCGGCATGGCCGAAGCCGTCGAGGAAATGCGCGGCCTCGAAATCCGGCTGCAAATCGACCCATTTCTGCTCTTTCAGGCTCGAAAAGCTGCCCAGCCCACGCTTGCCCAGGATGATATCGATATGCTGCTGCTCGGTCATGCCGAAGCCCGGACGGTCGGCGACACCGAGCCTTTTGCCGAGCTCCTCGATGACGAAATGGTTGGTGCGCGGACCTTCCGGCGGGTCGATCAGCTTCGGCCCGAGTGTGATGTGCTGGTTGCCGCCACCCTTGTAGACGTCGTCATGCTCGAGAAACATCGTCGCCGGCAGCACCACATCAGCGAGCTTGGCGGTGTCGGTCATAAACTGCTCGTGCACGCAGGAAAACAGATCGTCGCGCAGAAAACCTTGCTTCACCAGCCGCTGCTCCGGCGCGACATTCACCGGATTGGTGTTCTGGATCAGCAGCGCCGTCACCGGCGGGCCGCCATAGAGCGCATCCTCAGCCCCGGTCAGCACCGGGCCGATGCGCGAATGATCGAGATGACGGATCGCGGGGTCGCGCATCTTGGTGCCTTCCAGCAGTTCCTGGTTGAGCTTGAAGATGCCCGAATTGGTATGGAAGGCGCCGCCTCCCTCATGCTGCCAGCAGCCGGTGACCGCCGCGATCGAGGCTGCGGAATGCATGTTGACCGAACCGTTGCGCTGCCGCGAAAAGCCGTAGCCGAGGCGGAAGTAAGTCTTCTTCGTCGTGCCGACGAGCCGGGCGAAGGTCTCGATTTCGTCGACAGAAAGCCCGGTGATATCAGCGGCCCATTGCGGCGTCCGCGTCTTGAGATGCGCTTCCAGACCGTGCGGATCGTCGGTGTATTTTTCCAGATAGGCGCGGTCGGCCATGCCGTCACGGAACAGCACGTGCATGACAGCGCATGCCAGCGCGCCGTCGGTGCCGGGCTTCAGCACCAGGCCGAGATCGGCCTGCTTCATCGTCGCGTTTTCGTAGACGTCGATGACGACGATCTTGGCGCCGCGTTCCTTGCGCGCCTTGATGGCGTGGGTCATGACGTTGACCTGCGTGACCACGGCGTTGGTGCCCCAGATCACCACGCAGTCGGACTTTGCCATCTCACGCGGATCGGGGCCGCGCAGCGCGCCGGCGCCCATCATCCAGCCGGTCCAGGCCAGATTGGTGCAGATCGAACCGAAGAAGCCGGAGTATTTTTTGGCGTGCCTGAGCCGCTCGATGCCGTCGCGCTGCACCAGCCCCATCGTGCCGGCATAGTAATAGGGCCAGACCGTCTCCGAGCCGTATTTTGCCTCCGCCGCGATGAATTTTTCAGCGACCAGATCGAGCGCCGCCTCCCAGCTCGCTTCCTTCCAGGCGCCGTCGCCCTTGGCGCCGGCCCGCACCAGCGGCTTCAGCAGGCGGTCGGGATGATGGACGCGATCGGCGTAACGGGCGACCTTGGCGCAGATGACGCCGGCCGTATAGCTGTTGGCCTTGGCGCCATGGACGCGGCCGATGCGCCTGGCGTCGAGCAACTCGACCTCGAGCGCGCAGGTCGACGGACAATCATGCGGACAGGCCGAATGGCCGATTTTGAGCTTGGCATGCTGATTCATGGGGTCAAACTAGCTGCTTTGGACAACCAGGTGTAGGGCCAGATGACGAGCCAATCCCCCCCAAGTGGGGGAGATGTCCGGCAGGACAGAGGGGGGCGTGAAGGATCGCTACGTCGTCGGTGTGACTCGCTCTTGATCAAACTCCAACGACCGGCGGCTCCAAATGGCTGTCAGGCTGGCGGGAACCCACGAGCGGGGAGATTACGCTCTCCTACTCCGCCGTGCCTTCCTCGTACTCCGCCGACATCGACAGCCATTTTTCCTCATGGCCGGCCAGCTGTTGCGCAAGTTGTGAGCGCTCCTTGGCCAGCCTTGTCGCGGTCGAGGGGTCCTTTTCGTAGACGGCCGGGTTGGCGAGTTCGTCCTCGATCAGGTCGATGCGCTTGCGGAGGCGGTCCATCAGCGCTTCGGTGGCGCGGATTTCCTTGGCCAGCGGCTCGAAGGCGGCGCGGCGCGCGGCCGCATCGCGGCGGCGGTCGGCCTTCGACGCTTTGTCCGCCTCGCGCTTGCCGCGGCGGTCGCCGGAGACGCCGGTAACCAGCGTCTTGTAATCCTCGAGATCGCCGTCATACGGATTAACCGCGCTGTCCTTGACCAGCCACAACCGGTCGGCGGTCGCTTCGAGCAGATGGCGGTCGTGCGAGATCAGGATGACCGCGCCGGGAAAATCGTTCAGCGCATGGATCAGCGATTCACGGCTGTCGATATCAAGATGGTTGGTCGGCTCGTCGAGGATGAACAGGTTCGGCCCCTCGAAGGCCGACAGTCCCATCAGCAGCCGCGCCTTCTCGCCGCCGGACAGGTCCTTGGCTGCGGTGTTCATCTTTTCGGTGGTCAGGCCGAACTGGGCGACGCGACCGCGCACCTTCGATTCCGGCGCTTCCGGCATCAGCCGGCGGACATGCTCATAGGCGTTTTCGTCCGGCCTGAGGTCGTCGAGCTGGTGCTGGGCGAAGATTGCTACCTTGAGCCCGGGCGCCACCGTCATGCTGCCGGTCTCCGGCTTCAGCCGGCTGGCCAAAAGCTTGGCGAAAGTCGACTTGCCGTTGCCGTTGGCGCCGAGCAGCGCGATGCGGTCGTCGGCATCGATGCGCAGCGTCATCTTCTTCAGGATCGGCTCGCCCTCGGTGTAGCCGACGTTGACGTTGTTCAGCGCAATGATCGGCGAGGCCACCGACTTCACCGACTCCGGAAAGGAGAACGGCCGCACCGTGTCGTTCACGATCGCGGCGATCGGCTTCATCTTCTCCAGCGCCTTGATGCGCGACTGCGCCTGCCTCGCCTTCGACGCCTTGGCGCGGAAGCGCTCGACGAAGGATTCCATGTGCTTGCGCGCTGCTTCCTGCTTGACGCGGCCCTTCTCCTGCAATTCGCGCTGCTCGGTGTATTGGCGCTCGAACTGGTCGTAGCCGCCGCGCCAGAAGGTCAGCTTCTTCTGGTCGAGATGGACGATCGAGTTGACGGCGCGGTTGAGCAGGTCGCGATCGTGCGAAATCAGCAGCACGGTGTGCGGGTATTTCGACACGTAGTTTTCCAGCCACAGCGTGCCTTCGAGATCGAGATAATTGGTCGGCTCGTCGAGCAGCAGCAGATCGGGCTCGGCAAACAACACGGCGGCCAGCGCGACGCGCATGCGCCAGCCACCGGAGAAGGACGAGGCCGGGCGCCGCTGCGCGGCATCGTCGAAGCCGAGGCCGGCGAGAATGGTGGCCGCGCGTGACTCGGCCGAGTGCGCATCGATATCGGCCAGCCGCATGTGGATGTCGGCGATGCGGTGCGGATCGGTCGCCGTCTTTTCCTCTTCGAGCAGCGCACTCCGTTCAAGATCGGCCTTGAGCACGATCTCGATCAGCGGCTCCTCGGTGCCCGGCGCTTCCTGCGCCACCTGACCGATGCGCGTGTTCTTGGGCAGGCTGATCGAGCCGGTTTCGGAGGCGAGATCGCCGGTGATCGCCTTGAACAAGGTCGTCTTGCCGGTGCCGTTGCGGCCGACAAGGCCAGCCTTGCTGCCGGCCGGCAAGGTCAGTGAGGCATGGTCGAGAAGCAGGCGTCCGGCCATGCGGAGCGAAAGGTCGTTGATGATCAGCATGGCCGGGCTTTTGCACGGGACAACCATGCTTCGCAAGGGCTTGAGCCCCGGTTCGCCGCATAAGGCGCGAAAACCGGCAAGCAAGTCAGCCCGCCGCGCCGCGACTTCCCGCAAAACGCAAAAAGAACCCGCTATCCTGAGGGGGGACAAGGAGAGCGGGCTCTTTCGTGAACGGCGGCCTTGGGAGCGTCCGATCGACATCCAAACACGCAGGAGCCCGGTTTGTTCCTTGGGAAGAACGAACTATGTGATGAACAAATG
Source organism: Mesorhizobium sp. M0808 (assembly GCF_040320025.1). Lineage (NCBI taxonomy): Bacteria > Pseudomonadati > Pseudomonadota > Alphaproteobacteria > Hyphomicrobiales > Phyllobacteriaceae > Mesorhizobium > Mesorhizobium sp. M0808. The sequence continues at coordinate 22,633 of NZ_JAMYOX010000028.1, read as the reverse complement.
CTGCTGTGGCCGGCAGGTTTGTCCACAGGGGCGTGCCGTCTGTACGCTATCGACCATGACGCTGCGGAAAGACTCGGCTATCCTTGGATGTGCGGCGGGCCTGATCTCCGCCTGGCCGGCGCCATCAGCTTCCTCCCAAGCGGCGCCGGCCACCTTCCTTGACCGGCGCCGACGCCATTTGAGGCGGTCATTGTTTCGGCGGCGTGCCGGGCTGATCGCCGCCGGTCGTCGACTTCGGCACCGGATTCTTGTCGACCTGCGGGTTCTGATCGACCGTGTCGCCAGGGGCCTTGGTCGGCTGGATATTGTTGTCGCAACCCGCAACAGTCAGAGCTGCCATAAGCAGCAGGATTGAGCGCTTTTTCATCGCAGTCTCCTCTCGCCCGACAACGAGGCGTCGGCGATTTGGTTGCGCGGCCGGTGTCGTTCCTGCATTCGCCAAGGGGCCTGGGAACAAAATGCCGCGTCTCCGGTTGCTCCACAATCAATGGAGGAAGGCATGATCCGTCTGCTCATCGCCGGGGCAATCGTCTATGTTGCCTATCGCGTCGCCAAGAAAGTGATCGACGAGGTGCCCGACGATTTTGATCCGCTGCTGTTGCCACCGCCACAGGACGATCGCGAGGCGCTGCGGCGGCAATCGGCAAGGATGGGCGTCGAGCCCGAGCGTTAGTCGACAGGCCTGCCCGCAAGGCTTCTCGCTCACGGGCCCTATTCCGGCTCCGCAAACCGTTGCGAACAAAGCAGAAACGATGCTTGATGGGCGATGAACCTCGCCGCCCGTGATTCGTCCTTCCAGCCGGCCTATCTGGCGAAGCTCAACGCCGAGCAGAGGCTTGCCGTCGAACATGGCGACGGCAAGATCGCCGGGCCGTTGCTGGTGATTGCCGGCGCCGGCTCCGGCAAGACCAACACGCTGGCGCACCGGGTCGCGCATCTGATCGTCAGGGGTGCCGACCCGCGCCGCATCCTTTTGATGACATTTTCGCGCCGTGCCGCAGCGGAAATGGCCAAGCGGGTCGAGCGCATCGCCGGCGAGGTGCTGGGGCGCGATGCCTCGGTGATTACCGATGCGCTGAGCTGGGCCGGCACGTTCCACGGCATCGGCGCCAGGCTGCTGCGCGATTATGCGCTGGAGATCGGTCTCGATCCGGCCTTCACCATCCACGATCGCGAGGATTCCGCCGACCTGATGAACCTCGCCCGCCACGAGCTTGGGTTTTCGAAGACCGAAGCCCGCTTCCCGACCAAGGGCACCTGCCTTGCGATCTATTCGCGCGCGGTCAACGCACAGGCGCCGCTCGGCGAGGTGCTGGGTTCGGTGTTCCCGTGGTGCGCCGGCTGGGCCGAACAGCTGAAGCAATTGTTCGCCCGATATGTCGAGGCCAAGCAGGCGCAGAACGTGCTCGATTACGACGACCTGCTGCTCTACTGGGCGCAGATGGCCGGCGAGCCGGAAATCGCCGCGCATCTGGGTGCACGTTTCGACCAGGTGCTGGTCGATGAATACCAGGACACCAACCGGCTGCAGGCCTCGATCCTGACGGCCCTCAAGCCCGACGGATCGGGGCTGACGGTGGTCGGCGACGACGCGCAGTCGATCTATTCGTTCCGCGCCGCGGAAGTGCGCAATATCCTGGATTTTCCCAAGCAGTTCGCGCAGCCGGCGGAGGTCGTCATGCTGGAGCGCAACTACCGCTCGACCGAGACCATCCTGGCGGCCGCCAATGCGGTGATCGGCGAAGCTTCGGAGCGTTTCACCAAAAATCTCTGGACCGAGCGCAAATCTGCGGAAAAGCCGAAGCTGGTGAGTGTGCGCGACGAGACCGAGCAGGCGAGCTATGTCTGCCAGGCGATACTCACCGAACGCGAGGCCGGCACCGTTCTCAAAGCACAGGCGGTGCTGTTTCGCGCCTCGCACCATAGCGGCCCGCTGGAGATCGAGCTGACGCGCCGCAACATCCCCTTCGTCAAGTTCGGCGGGCTGAAATTCCTCGATGCCGCCCACGTCAAGGACGTGCTGGCCGTGCTGCGCTTTGCCGAAAACCCGCGCGACCGCGTCGCCGGATTTCGCGTGCTGCAACTTCTGCCCGGCATCGGCCCCTCGGCCGCCAATGCGATCGTCGAGACCATGGCGACGTCGCTCGACGAGACGATGGGGCTTGCCCGCTACCGGCCGCCGCAGCGGGCCGCCGACGACTGGCCGGGCTTTGTCGCGCTCTATTGCGGCCTGCGCGCCGGCGCAAAAAAATGGCCGGCCGACATCGAGCAGGTCAGGCTCTGGTACGAGCCGCATCTGGAACGCATCCACGAGGATGCGACGACGCGCCGGGCCGACCTCCTGCAGCTCGAGCAGATCGCTTCCGGCTATGGCTCGCGCGAGCGCTTCCTCACCGAGCTGACGCTCGATCCGCCGGACGCGACCAGCGACGAAGCCGGCCCGCCGCACCGCGACGAGGATTATCTGATCCTGTCGACGATCCATTCGGCCAAGGGCCAGGAGTGGAAGAACGTCTTCGTGCTCAACACCGTCGACGGCTGCATCCCGATCGATCTCGGCGTCGGCAGCAAGGAGGACGTCGACGAGGAGCGGCGGCTGCTCTACGTGGCGATGACGCGGGCCAAGGACAGCCTGCACCTGGTCATGCCGCATCGCTTTTTCGTCCACGGCCAGGCGGCGCGCGGCGACCGCCATGTCTATGCCTCGCGCACGCGCTTCATCCCGCGCTCTATCCTCGGCGCCTTCGAGCAGGTGGCATGGGCCAGCGTCCAGGCCAGAGACGATCCGCGCCGCCAGCCGCAGGTGCGTGTCGACCTCGGCGCCCGCATGCGCGGCATGTGGAAATAGGCACCCGCCTCGACGTCGGCGCTGCTCGCCCGGCGACCGCTCCCAGAGCCGGCGAAAAAACAATCCCGGCAACATGGAACCTCGCGCCGTGATCCGCGTTTCTGCCCGACCCCCAGACCGGAGAACGGCGTCCGCCGTGACCTCCGCCCATTCGAGAGGCCAGAATGCACGACAGGACGTTTTCCACCCCGGTCGCCCTAACTGTTGGCGCCGGCTACAAGCGTACGATCGCTTCGTTCTCCGAGATGCACGAATTCCTGACCGAGTTCCCGCCTTCGCGCCGCCGGCTGAGCTATGGCGCCGCGGTAAAGGCCTGCGAGGCGGCACGTGCCGGCGATATCTCGGCCGAAGCGGCACGCGACGCCCTGATCACCTTCGCCGTGACGGCAGGTATCCTCTGGCCGGCCGCCCAGCCGGCAGTCTCGGTCAAGCCGGTCGCCCGGGGCCTCGGCGGCTACGCCGCCTGACAAGACTCTTCGTCATCATGGCCGGCCGGATTCCGGTCACCAGTGCTGGCCCGGCGGATCCTAAATCAGCTGCCTTCTGATACTCATCCGGGTCACCGCAGTCACAAGAATGGCGCCGATCATGAAATAGATGGTCGCGACGATGTCGCCCTGGTGGAAATAATAACCGGAGTTGAGAAGCGCCAAGACCACGGCGAAGAACGCCACAAGGCGCAAGGGTTCATTGGGCATGCGTGCCAATTCTCGCTGTTGCTGCTGAATGCTGCTGAAGCGGCCGCCCTCACGACCATCCGCTCCATAAAATGTTTCGGCGCGTTTTGCAATCTCGGCAGATCGTCCTCTATCCACGGTCCGCTTCACCAGCCGCCCAGGTTCAGGCGAAGGCCCTGCCCTCCTCGCTGCGCTGGAACATCGTCAGGTCCAGTCCGAGGCTTGGCTTGCCCAGAATGGTCAGGATCGCATGCGCCTGGCCGCGGTGGTGGGTCTGGTGGTTGAAGAAGTGGTCGAGCGCCGGCGCCAGCCGCTGCGAGACGGTGCGCATATCCGAGACGGTCATGTAGGAGAAGCGGCCCGACAGCGCCTTGTCGCTCAGGCCGTCGACCCAGTCGATGATCCGTTTGTCCTCGGCCTCGCGCGCCAGCCGCAAGCCTGGCAAGGCGCGGTGCAGGATCGTGTCGAGCCTTGCCGGCGCGTCGCCCTCGCCGGTGAAGCGTTTCATCCAGATACGGTCGGCTGCCAGGAGGTGGTTGAGCGTTCCCATCATCGAACCGAAGAAGACGCCGATATTGCGGTCGAACTCTTCCTCGACGAGATCGGCAGCGGCATCGTAGATGCGGCCGTTGGCCCATTGATTGTAGGCCGCAAACATCCTGAAATGCTGTTTCATTTTCTCTCGACCTGCGAGACCCCCTGCGCGGGTCCGTTTCGGCCATAGTTAGACTGCAAGGACGCTGCCGCCAATGACCATTCTGCTCTACGACCTTGTCGGACGCGACGCCGCCCGCCCGTTCAGCCCGCATTGCTGGAAGGCGGCGATGGCGGTGGCCCACAAAGGGCTCGACATCGCCAGCGTGCCGACCCGTTTCCTTGAAGTGCCGAAGGTGGAAGGCGGCGTCTCGAAGCTCGTTCCGGTGATCCGCGACGGCGAGACGGTGGTCGCCGATTCCTTCGCCATCGCGCTCTATCTCGAGGAGACCTATCCCGAGCGGCCGACATTGTTTTCCGGCGACGGCGGCAAGGCGACGGCGCGCTTCATCGAACGCTGGTCGCAGCTGACCATCCATCCCTACGTCACCACCGCTGCGATACTGGACCTGCACGCCATGCAGGACGAGGCGAACGCCGCCTATTTCCGGCAGAACCGCGAGCAGCGCTTCGGCAAGCCCCTGGAGGCGGTTTACGCCACCCGCGACGCCGGGCTCGCCAGCTTCCGCGCCTCGCTGGAGCCGCTGCGCTCGATGCTTGGCTATCAGCCCTTCATCGGAGGCCGGTCGCCGCTATTTGCCGACTACATCGTTTTCGGCGCGCTGCAATGGGCGCGCATCGCCACGCCCTACCGGCTGCTCGACGACACCGATGTCGTGGCGCAATGGTTCGAACGATGCCTCGATCTGCATGGCGGCCTCGGCCGCACGGTTGCGGCCGCAGCGATCTCCCGCCTTGAGAGTTGAAATCGGCAGTTTTCATCGGCGGCGGCACATTTTGTTCTTGCTTTGTGCCGGCAGCTATGCTACTAATCTCGATATGGTGATGATTCGCACCGACGCCCGCCCGGCCTGCCGAGGCGGGTTTTGTTTTGCCGATCGAGGTCCAACGGCGTAGATCGCGGCGATGTCGTCCGGCCTTAGCTGAAAGTTGCCAGCCGGCGAAATGCGACAATGCGGGTAGACGAAGTGTCGCTCGAAGCGCCTCATCAGCGCCTGGATCGAAGCAAACAGGACGAACATCCGGCGAACCGGGCAATCACAACAAAGGCAGCGCGCCATGACCGCAAACCCAGAGTTCCCGGCCGATTTTCGCGCTGCGCTCGCCAACCTCTTCCTGTGGCGGCGCGACGTCAGGCGGTTCAAGCCGACGCCGCTCCCCGATGGAGCGCTGGAGCGGCTGCTCGAGCTTGCCAGCGCCGCACCGTCCGTCGGGCTGAGCCAGCCCTGGCGCTTCGTCGTCGCCGAGAGCGAAGCATGCCGCGCCGCCGTCAGGGCCTGCTTCGAGCGCTGCAACGCGGAGGCACTCCAAAGCTTTTGCGGTGAACGCGCCGCCCTGTATTCGCGCCTGAAGCTTGCCGGCCTGAATGAGGCGCCCTGCCAGCTTGCGGTTTTCGCCGACCGCGCAACCGAGCAAGGGCATGGGCTTGGCCGCCTGACCATGCCAGCCACCATAGACTATTCCGCTGTCATGGCGGTCCACACGATGTGGCTGGCGGCGCGAGCCGAAGGAATAGGCATGGGCTGGGTCTCGATCCTCGATCCGGCCGAGATGGCGACGATCATGGACGTGCCGGCGGAGTGGACGCTGATCGGCTATTTCTGCGTCGGCTATCCCTCGGAGGAACACAGTGTGCCGGAACTGGAACGGGAAGGCTGGGAGGTCCGGCGCGCTTCGATCGTGATAAGGCGGTAGTGCAACGGCGGCGCTGCCATCCTCTTTGCGCTCCTCCCTTGCAGGGCAGAATGGATATTCTGGATGATTTTCGCCGATCGTCAGCATCGCCAACAAGAGACCGTGGCAAGGCCAGTCACGACGGCCTTGATCTGAGGAAGGGCATTGAATGTTTCGCTGCGACGTGCAGGCCGAGATCTGGGTCTATCAGGGCAAGGGCGGCTGGCATTTCGTGACGCTGCCGCCGGAGCTTGGAGCCCGGATCAAGACGGCGATGGTGGGGATGGCAAGGCCCTGGGGCTCGCTTGGCGTGGAAGCCGTCATCGGCCAGACCAGATGGCGGACATCGCTGTTTCCCGACAAGAAATCCGGCAGCCTGCTCTTGCCGATCAAGACCGCGGTGCGGGTTCGCGAAGGCCTCGGGGCTGGCGACACGGCCAACCTGACGATCGAGATGCAGTTATGACGACGTAGTCTCAGGCTGGCGACGACGCGCTATAGGGCTGCCAGTCGATCGGACCCAAAGTGAGTACCGGTTTCTGGAAAATCCGATGCTGAGCAAAAAGATGGAGCGGCGGCATGGTTCGACTTGAAAGTCCGCCGCCCCAGCGCAGAAATGCGCGCCGCGCCGGCCTCCCCTTGGCAAGGCGGCGGGCGGCTTGTATATAGCCCGCCACCTTCAATTCCACTCTCCATCACAAGGACGATCCCATGGCGCTCGAACGCACCTTTTCCATGATCAAGCCGGACGCGACCCGTCGCAATCTCACCGGCGCTATCACCAAGATACTGGAAGATGCCGGCCTGCGCGTCGTCGCTTCGCGCCGGGTGTGGATGAGCCGCCGTGAGGCGGAAGGTTTCTATGCCGTCCACAAGGAGCGTCCGTTCTTCGGCGAGCTGGTCGAATCCATGTCGTCGGGCCCGACAGTCGTGCAGGTACTGGAAGGCGAGAACGCCATTGCCAAGAACCGCGAAGTGATGGGCGCCACCAATCCGGCAAGCGCAGCCGAAGGCACCATCCGCAAGCTGCACGCGCTGTCGATCGGCGAGAATTCCGTGCATGGTTCCGATGCGCCGGAAACCGCCGCGCAGGAGATCAAATACTGGTTCTCGGACACCGAGATCGTCGGCTGAGCCGGCATCCCGAACCCCATCAAAGAGGCCGGCGCAATGCCGGCCTTTTTTGCTAAAGCGCGTCGCGTTCGACCGGCCTCATGCGACGCGCTTCAGGTTTCTTGTCTTGATGCATGTCGTTATCGCAAAACCGCTGCACACTTTTGCGCGACATGCAGTAGCGGACATTTTCAGCTTCAGGCTCCTCGACGGGTCACGGGTGCGTTAAGCTCGGAGGGGCGGATCAAACGCGATCCCGACAATGGAGCCGACCAGGCCATGACCAGCACCATTCCCGGTTTCTTCCAAGGCACCGAAATGCCAACCAGCGGCTGGTGGGAAGCGCTGTGGCCCGAGCCTGCCAGTGTCCTGGCGGCAGTCGGCATGAAGCCCGGCACGGACGTGGTCGATCTCTGCTGCGGCGACGGCTGGTTCACGCTGCCAATCGCCAGGGTCGCCCGTCATGTGATCGCTATCGACATCGATGCCGATCTGCTCGACGTCGCCAGGCGGCGGCTGGCCGAAGGAGGCGCGGGCAATTGCGAGTTTTTGGCGGGCGACGCCTATGAACTTGCCAGGCTGGTGCCTCAAACCGTCGACTTCGTTTTTATCGCCAACGCTTTCCACGGCGTTCCGGATCGGCCGCGGCTTGCCCGCGCCGTGCGCGCGACGCTTGGCCCTGCCGGTCGTTTTGCCATCGTCAACTGGCACCAGTATCCGCGCGAGCAGACCACGGTCCTGGGCGAGCCGCGCGGGCCAAAGACCGAGCTGAGGCTGTCACCCGAACAGACCACCGCGTCGGTGGAAGCGAGCGGGTTCAAGCTCGCCGAGCTGGTTGATGTGCCGCCCTATCACTATGGCGCGGTATTCAAACTCGCGACGAATTGAGAAATATCGCATGAGATGCGGCATCGTCGCCCGATACATGTCGCCCGCCGCCCCCTAGCGGCGGGTTCTGCCTGTCTATTTCGCCTCGCGTTCCTTCACGTTCGCATGTTCGTTCGCCGCTTCCGTGTCGGTGGACGGGGTCTTGGTCTCTTCACCTGAAAACGGGCTGCCCTGCCCCGGTGCGAGATCGCCGCTATGGCCGGCCTTGTTGGTCTGGAACGGTTGGCTGTCCGCTTTGAGACCGTGGTCAAGAGCATTGACGAGATGGTCGTCCGCCTTGGCAAGGCCGGTAAAGGCAAGGAGCGATGCACCGGTGGCGGCAAGGATAAGCGTGTGCGTTTTCATGTCTGGACTCCTTTGAGTTAAGGCCAGAACGAGCCGCAGCCATTCTGGCGGCTTCAACGAAGGGACAAACGTCCCTTTTGCCTTACCCGCCATTTATGAAGAACTAACGCGCCCCCTGCCCGGCCTATTCCCGCTGAAACACAACGTGATCGGCATGCAGCTGCCGCAGAGAGTAATCGGCTTGGGTGATGCGCTAGCTCGCGGCGTTGAAGCGCAGAATGTCGCGGCCGCCGCTGTCAATGATGACAAGCTTGCCGGCGTCGACGTGGTAGGATGCCGCCTTGGCCAGCGCCTCGAACAGCGCCTTTTCCTCGGCCATGACCTGAGGCGCGCAGGCCTTGAAGGTCGAGCCGATGTCGCTGATGGCGATCGTCGAGCCGTCTACCCTGGCGGTGGCGAAATAGACGTTGCAAGGGCCGCTGCCGCCGGCCTTGCCGGCTTCGCTGATCCGGAATGTCGCCCGCGGCTCGGCAATCACGCCGATGCCGTCGATATATTCGACCAGCCAGCTTTGGCCGAACACCGAGGCTGCCGCCGGCGCATCGCTCGGCGCCGCCATTTTCAGCATGATGGTCTGTGGCGCGTCGCTGAGCGGGTCGACCTGATGGCGCGCATCGGTGACGAACAGCAGCCGGTCATCGACAGTGATGCGCGCCTGCAGCGCGTAGGTCATATCAGGCCGGATCACCCGCGGGTCGAAGCTGATCTCGAACTTGATCGGCACCTGGCCGGCCGGCACCACCTTGCGCTCACCGATGATTGCGGCCGGCGCGTCGGCCAGCGAGACGTCGGCAAGCTGCACGGAAAGCACGGCATTGGGCGGCAGCGCGATGCGCTCGCGATACATCACCTCGCCCTTGAGGGTCTTTTCGGCAGCCGCGGAATGATCCGGAACGGCCAGGATGCCGACGGCCAGCGGCACCAGTCCGAAGATGAAGAACTCGGCGATCCTGTCCAGCATGATCCTGCTCCCCTTCCGGCCAAGGGTCTCGCAGGATTGCGGTCAATGAATGGCCGGCAGGGTATGGGATGGCTGTCGCAGGGATTTATTTGGACGGCGGCTGCTTCCAGCGGCTCGCCGCCTTGTCGTCGGCCTCCTTGGCGTCGACCCAGCCGCCTTCGGAACCGTCGCTATGGTGTTCCTTTTTCCAGAACGGCGCCCGTGATTTCAAATAGTCCATCAGGAAATTCGCGGCCTCGAACGCCGCCTGCCGGTGGGCGGAAGCCGCCACTACCAGCACGATGTTTTCGCCGGGCGCGATCTTGCCGTGGCGATGGATCGCGGTGAGCCCCTGCAGCGGCCAGCGCTCGATTGCCTCGCCGGCGATGCGGGATATCTCGGCTTCCGCCATGCCGGGATAATGTTCGAGCTCGAGCGCCGAGAGCCTGCCTTGCTCGTCGCGGCAAAGGCCGGAGAAGGTCACCACAGCGCCGATATCGTTGCGACCCCTGGTCAGCCTGGCGATCTCGGCGGCGACGTCGAAATCCTCCGCCTGGATGCGCACGACCGGCACCACCGCGGACATGGTTCAGCCACCGGTCATCGGCGGGAACAGCGCGATCTCGCGCGCGCCGGCAATCTTCTCGCGGTGCTCGACATGTTCCTGGTTGATGGCGACGCGGATCACGTCAGGATATTGCAGCGCGTTCTCGTACTCCTCGCCGCGCGATTTCAGCCAGCGCAACAGGTCGGCGACCGTTTCGATGCCGGCCGGCAGTTCGACTTCTTCCTCCGGTCTGCCGATCCGCTCGCGCACCCAGGCGAAATAGATGAGCTTCGTCGACATTTTATTCATCCATGATGTGCTTGAGGCCGGCGCGGAAATAGTCGTAGCCGGTGTAGAGCGTCACCAGGGCTGCGATCCACAGCAGCACCAGCCCGGTCTGGGTGGTCAGCGGGAAGATCTTGTCGCCGGCGGGACCTGCAAGCAGGAAGGCGATGGCGATCATCTGGATGGTGGTCTTCCATTTGGCGAGCTGCGTCACCGGCACCGAGACCTTCAGGGCCGCCAGATATTCGCGCAGGCCCGAGACCAGGATCTCGCGGCACAGAATGATGATCGCCGCCCATAGCGACCAGCCGGCGATGCCGGCATGGCGGTCGGTGTCGGCGGCAAGCAGCAGCAGGCAAGTGGCGACCAGCAGCTTGTCGGCGATCGGGTCGAGCATCTTGCCGATGTTGGAGGTCTGCTGCCAGGCGCGCGCCAGATAGCCGTCGAAGTAATCGGTGATCGAGGCGAGCAGGAAAATGATGAGCGCCGACCAGCGCGCGAAGTCGCTCGATTTCAGATGCCCTTCCAGGAAGAAGCACAGCACCACCAGCGGCACCGCCAGGATGCGGGCATAAGTGAGCATGTTGGGCAGGTTGAATGCGCGCTGAGCCATGTTTTGGGAACTCTTTCTGCCTGCTTAGTCAAATCAGAAGCGAATGTGGGGGGTCAACAGGCCAGAATCGATTAGCCAGCCGAAATGTCGGCAATACGTCTTAGCTCTCGTGAAAATGATTGTAGACCAATTTCGCCACCTGCTCGGAAATGCCGTCGACCTTGACCAGGTCCTCGACGGCGGCGCGGCTGACGGCCTTGGCCGTGCCGAAATGCATCAGCAGCGCGCGCTTGCGGCCGGGTCCGATGCCGCTGATCTCGTCGAGCGGGCTCTTGACCATCTCCTTCTTGCGGCGGGCGCGGTGCGAACCGATGGCGAAGCGATGGACCTCGTCGCGCAGCCGCTGGACGAAATAGAGCACCGGATCGCGAACGGGCAGCGAGAATGGGGCCCTGCCCTTGACGAAGAAGCGTTCGCGGCCGGCATCGCGGTCCTGACCCTTGGCGATGCCGATGGCCACGACGCGGTCCTCGATGCCGAGGTCGGCCAGGATCTTGCGCACCGCCGTCATCTGGCCCTGGCCGCCGTCGATGAGGATGACGTCGGGCCAGGCGGGGAAGCCGCCCGCGTCCTCGATATCGTCGCCCGGTTCGGTAGGGCTCGCCTCGCCCGCGCTCTCGGTTTGCGGGGCGTCGCCATGTTCCTTCAACAGCCGCGAAAAGCGCCGCTGCATCACCTCGCGCATCATGCCGAAATCGTCGCCCGGCGTGATCTCGGTCGAGCGGATGTTGAACTTTCGATACTGGTTCTTCACAAAACCTTCCGGCCCGGCGACGACCATGGCGCCGACGGCGTTGGTGCCCATGATGTGCGAGTTGTCATAGACCTCGATGCGCACCGGCGGTTTTTCCAGGCCGAAGGTCTCGACAAAGCCAGTGAGCAGCCGCGCCTGGGTCGAGGTTTCGGCGAGCCGCCGGCCGAGCGCCTCGCGCGCGTTCTGCAGCGCGTTGTCGGTCAGGTCCTTCTTCTCGCCGCGCTGCGGCACGGAGATCGACACCTTGCGGCCGGCGCGGGTGGAGAGGGCCTCCGCCAGCAATTCCTGGTCCTCGACGCCATGCGACAACAGGATGGTGCGCGGCGTCGGCTTGTCGTCGTAGAACTGCGCCAGGAACGATCCCAGCACCTCGCCGGCTTCGAGCGCCGGATCGGCCTTGGGAAAATAGGCGCGGTTGCCCCAGTTCTGGCCGGTGCGGAAGAAGAACACCTGGATGCAGACCTGGCCGCCCTCCTGATGGATGGCGAAGACATCGGCCTCGTCGACGGTCTGCGGATTGATGCCTTGATGGCTCTGCACATGCGACAGCGCCGCCAGCCGATCGCGATAGATGGCGGCGCGTTCGAAATCGAGGTTCTCCGAAGCCTGCTGCATGGCGGCGGAGATCTCCGTCTTCACCTTCTGGCTGCGGCCGGAGAGAAAATCCTTCGCCTCGGCGACAAGCCTTGCATAGTCGCCGTGCGAGATTTCGCCGGTGCACGGGCCGGCGCAGCGCTTGATCTGGAACAAAAGGCAAGGCCGGGTGCGGTTCTCGTAGAAGGAGTCGGTGCAGCTCCTGAGCAGGAAGGCGCGCTGCAGCGAGTTGATGGTACGGCCAACTGCGCCGGCCGAGGCGAAGGGGCCGAAATAATCGCCCTTGCGCGAGCGCGCGCCGCGGTGCTTGTAAATACCGGGCGAGACATGATCGCCGGTCAACAGGATATAGGGGAACGACTTGTCGTCGCGCATCAGCACGTTGAAGCGTGGCCGCAAGCGCTTGATGAGGTTGGCTTCAAGCAGCAGCGCTTCGATCTCGGTACGGGTGACGACGAACTCCATGGTCGACGTCTCGCGCACCATGCGGCCGATGCGGCTGGTGTGGAACCGGCCTTGCGCGTAGCTGGTGACCCGCTTCTTCAGGCTGCGTGCCTTGCCGACATAGAGCACGTCGCCGGCGGCATTCATCATGCGGTAGACGCCGGGCGCATTGGGCAGCCGCTTTACCAGCGTCTGGATCACCTCGGCGCCGACCATGCCGTCGGCGTCGCCGGCATGCGGGGTCCAGTCGATGGCGGTGAAGGTAACGTCCGGACCGCTGGCTGCAGGCTCGACGACTTCCTCGGCCGCCTCGTCCTCGAGGTCGATTTCGGGCGGCAGGTCGTCGGCGCCACCGCGCGTTTTTTGTTTCTGGTCCATGGGGCTCATTCCGTCATGCCTGTCACATCGGGCGTCTGCCATGCAAGATGCTGGCCGCCGTCAAGCGCGATCATCTGGCCGGTGACCGAGCGTGCCGCCCAGAGATAACGGATAGTGGCACCGAATTCCGGCAATTCCGGGCCGCGTTTCAGGATCAGCCCGGCAATCTGGGCATCGAAATCGCTGTCGTGCTGGCGCGTGTTCTTCAAGGTCGGGCCAGGACCAATGGCGTTGACACGGATGCGGGGACCCAGCGCCTGCGCCATCATCTCGGTCGCCGCCCACAAGGTCGACTTCGACAGCGCATAGGAAAAATAACGCGGCGTCGGTCGCCAGACGCGCTGATCGATCATGTTGACGATCAGCCCCTCACTGTTCTGCGGCAAGGCCCGGGCGAAAGTCTGCGCCAACAGCGCCGGCGCCTTGACATGCATGGCGAAATGGCGATCCCAGGCCGGCCAGTCGAAATCCTCAACGCTGTCGTGCTCGAACAGCGAGGCGTTGTTGACCAGCAGCGACACCGGCCCGAGCGCCGCCGCCGCGCGACCGACCAGGTCGCCGACGGCGTCCATCTCGGTCAGGTCGGCAGCAATCACTGCGGCCCGGCCATGTCGACCAAAATGACCACTGGTGATCTGGGCCGCCAGTTCCTCCGCCTCGGCCAGCGAGCGATTGCAATGAATGGCGACGGCAAAACCATGCGCGGCAAGATCTTCGACGATCGCCCTGCCGATCCGCTTCGCCCCGCCCGTCACCAGTGCCGTCGCGGCGACCTTGCTCATCTGTCAATCCTTAATCCGATGCCGATTCCGACCTGCCGGGATCGCGCCGGCAAATTATGGCCCGCCAAGCGTTAAATCCCATTTCCACCTGGGGCAGGATTGTGGCAAAGTGGCCGGTGGGCGTTTTGGCTCGACCGGAATTCGGGCCAGCCCGCCCGCAATATAGGGCGCTGGAGCCCTTACACCAAGCCGTGTGCAGTGCAGCACGGCGAACCTGCTGACATTCGCTGTTGCGAAGATGCAACGTCAAGGTTCTGCCTCATTCGTGCCAGGTAATGACCCAAGTTCAGGTTCGCTTCAGCCGCATTTCGACACGACATTTGGAACCGTTGAACGCCGGATCCGTTTCACCCCCCGGACGGGTTGAGGGCGCTCATGAAAAAACAAGCCTGTGTCCTGTGGCTTAAGGAGTAAAGAACAATGCAAGCCAATCTTAAATTTGCGCGACCGCTCGCGGTGGCGTTTGGGCTGTTCGCCCTCGGCGGAACCGCCTATGCCGCGGACGTGGTTCAGGAAGAGCCGCCGGCACCTGCCCCGATCGCAGAACTTCCGGTCGCATCCTGGGCTGGTCCCTATGCCGGTGTGAGCGTCGGCTACGGCTTCGCTGGCCACGCCAAAGCCAAAGACATTGGCGTCGACGTCGACACCAAGGGTTTTGTCGGCGGTGTCTTCGGCGGCTATAACTGGCAGCAGGAGAACTTCGTCTACGGTGCCGAAGCCGATATCGGCTACAACGGCGTCAAGGGCGACGATGCCGGCATCGAGGCCAAGGGTGGCTTCGAGGGCTCGCTGCGTGCCCGTCTCGGCTACGCTGTCACCCCGGACATCCTGCTCTACGGCACCGCCGGTGGCGCGCTGAAGAACCAGAAGATTGAAGCTGCCGGCGTAAGCGACACCAACACGCAGTTTGGCTGGACAGCCGGCGTGGGTACCGACATCAAGATCACCGACAATGTGTTCGGCCGTGTCGAGTATCGTTACACGGACTTCGGCAGGAAGGACTTCGACGGTATCGGCAAGGTCAAGTCGACCGACAATCGCGTCACCTTCGGCGTCGGTATGAAGTTCTAAGTCGTCCAAGCCACGACACGAAAAAGCCGGGCCTCGCGCCCGGCTTTTTTTGTTGGCATCGGTTGAGACCGCTTGTCCTCAAGCCGGGATAGCGGGCTTCAGCTCCGGGAATTTCTCGTCGAAGCGTGCCGCCCAGCGCGTCAGCCGGCCGCGGCCCTTTTCCCATTTTCCAGCGAAGCGCAGCGAGAGATAGCCGAGGCAGGCGCGCAGTGCGATCTGGCCGAGGGTGATTTTCTTCGGCAGCTTCGGCGGGTTCGCGTTGAGCAGATCGAGCGCGGCCGAAATCTTCGTCCACTGGCGCTCGAGCCAAGGCTGGTAGACCATCTCTTCCGGCCGTGTGCGCCGCTCATAGACCATCGACAGCGCGCAGTCGCAGATGCCGTCGGCCAATGCCTCCAGCACCTCCGCCTCAAGGCGCTTGTCGGGATTGCGCGGAAACAATGCGTTCTTCGACATCCGGTTGAGATGCTGGGTGATGGCGCGGCTGTCGTGGACCGAGCGGCCGTCATCGAGCACCAGCACCGGGATCTTGCCGAGCGGATTGGCGCCGATCAGTTCGGCCGGCCTTTCCTCGGTCTTTATCGGCACGAGATCGACCGCAATGCGGGCATGAAGTGCTGCCATGCGCACCTTGGAACTGTAGGGGGAAGTAGACGCGTAGAGCAGTCTGGGCATTGTCGATTCCTGTTTGCCGGCTACAGCTCCATATGCCCCGTTGGACGCGCAAAAGGACGCTGTAGCATTGTGACTTCGCGCATGACCCTCACCGAAAATCGATTCCGACAGGGAGCTCGTGCGTGGGCACTGTTGACCGATCATGCAGGGTTCATCAACGGCCAGAGGCGGAAAACCGCGCCGCCAGCGTATAACCATTGTCTCGACGTCAATCGCGATGTGATAAGCCGCAGTGCGGCAGACGCGAGCGGGTCGGACAATCCAAATCCGATTAGCTACCAACTCGGCCTTGCACCGAAGGTTGGTTTTGGCAGCCACGAAAATCCCACCGGACTTCGCCGCATGGCGAAGTCCTGGGAGCTGCGAAAAGACGTCTTCCTCCCGCCTCTTTCTGGTCCTGCCCGACTGTCAACCAAGAAGCGAGGCGCCTGTCCGGCATCCCGCCCTGGCTGTCTTGAGTACTGTCCCCTGCGACAGCAGGACCGCGACTACTTCTTGGCCTTCGCCTTTGCGGGCGCTGCCTTCGGCTTGGCCGCGGGCGCTGCTTTCTTCACTGCTGCAGAAGATTTCGCAGCGGCGGCCTTTGCCGGTGCTGCCTTCTTCGCAGCGGGCTTCGCCACGGCCTTTGCAGCCGGCTTCTTGGCCGGTGCCGCCTTCTTGGCCGGTGCAGCCTTGGCCTTGGCCGGTGCTGCTTTTGCCTTGGCAGGTGCTGCTTTCTTCACGGCCGGTTTTGCCGCGGCCTTGGCGGCTGGCTTTTTGGCCGGCGCTGCTTTTGCCTTAGGCGCGGCGGCTTTCGCTTTGGCAGCGGGTGCTGCTTTCTTCACAGCAGTTGCGGCCTTTGCCGCGGCTGCTTTTGCTGGTGCTTTCTTTGCCGGTGACTTTGCCGGTGCCTTGGATGCCGGCGCTTTGGATGACTGCTTAGCCATATCATGCCCCTTCCGTTGTGCCGACGGCCGTTATTGACCCGGCGCGCATTGCATATCTGACTCGCGGCTTGCTAGCCAGCGAAGCATTAGAATGATTTTTGCAGCTTAAGTTTTGGTTACGGCGAGCGCGCGACCATTTTACCCGCGCAAAAATCGGCTGCGAATCTTTGTGTCCCGCAGCGAAGTTCTGCGACAGAAATTCTGGTCGCTCTATCTCGACCGGTCTTCTCGTCAAGCTCAGGACCTTTTCGACCTGCTTTGCGCTTCAACGTCCGACGCTCGGCGCGAACATTGTCAAGAGCGAAGGCGGTCGCCCGCCTCGTCTTGTCCGAAACGATAAACTACAGGTAAGTAGGAAGCAACGCGACGAGCACGCCGCTGCACTATCTTGCACGACGCGATGAAAGTAAGCAGATAGCTCGCATTTCTAAAGGACAGGATATCGTTCGATAGATCCGGTCGAGCCGACCGTGATCGAAAGCGCTCGGCCGTTCAGGCGCCGAGCGGTTCACGGCTTATCTGCAGCCGGCGCGAAGGCTCGGCCCTGTGGAGATGGACGGCGAAGGTATCCCATGGCGGCATGACCGAAATCTGCGCCAGGATGCGCCCCGCTTCACCGCGATGATAGCCGCCGTGCAGTACGACGTGGGTCAGCATTTCCTGTCGCGACATCAATGCCTTATCCCCGTCGGTGAACACGAATGCGACGGGCTCGGACAGCTGCCGCGACGAAACGGTTTCGAGATAATCGAGATACCAGCGATCGGTCGCTGCGACCGCGGCGCGAAGTTCGTCGAACGCCGGCGTGTCCTCGGTGGTGTCGGCGGAGTAGCCATGGCTTGCGTCAACCAGGTGCGCCGAGAATATCCGCGACACCACATGGCTGTGATCGACGAGCCGTATCACGGCCTGCCGTTCCTTGCCGTGAACATGCGGGTCGAGACTCGCGAGCTTTTCCAGCAGTTCGTCATTGGCCCAGGCCTGATAGGCAAACAGGCTGCGAAGCAGAGCGAGCGCATTCATGGTCGGTGTCCTTTTCCGGAAATGCGAGTATGTTGTTTATATTTTCAGGAGAATGGGCGAACGTGTCTACTCGCATTGCAAAACCGCATCCGCGCATGCGCAAACAGCCGCGCCAGGCGCGTTCCAGGGCAACCGTCGAGGCGATCATCGAGGCGGCGGCTCATGTTCTGAGCGGGCTGGGCTGGGCCGGCTTCACCACCAACAAGGTTGCCGAGACAACAGGTGTAAGCATCGGCACGCTCTACCAGTATTTTCCCGACAAGCTTTCCCTGCTCGCTGCCGTCCGGCGCCGTCACTTCGATCATGTGCTGTCGGTCATTCGCGATTCGGCGGAAGACCAAAAGCCGCTCAGGAAATTCGCGCAGGAGCTGGTGCGCGGCATGATCGCCGCGCACAGCATTCACCCGACACTACATCAGGTGCTGCTCGACGAGGCGCCGGGCGATCGCGGCTCCAGGGCCGCCCATGCTTCGTTCCAGGCACAATACCTCAACCACTATGCGACTGCTGTCGCCACTTATCGCAAGCCAAGGAAAGGCGCCGACATGCAGACCGTGGCGCGCGTGCTGTCGTCAGCGATCGAAGGTGTGATCCACAACGCGGCACGCCGGAACATGCTCGCCGCGCCGGAGCTGCAAAAGCAACTCGTCGAACTGGTCTGCGCCTACCTATCGGGAGCAGGCCGCATCGGTCGATAGCGCATGGCACGGCGGAAGTCGGGATTTCTGTGTGTCGTTCAAACCCGGCTTATGAGGTGCGGCAAGGACGATGCCAACAATGCCGCACCTGATGCGGCCAAGAGTGCGAGGACGATCTTTCGAAAAGTCGCCTCGCTAACGCCGATGTAGAGTCTCGCGCCAAGGAGTGTTGGTATCAACATCGCCGGCGCGACGACGGCAAACATCGGCAGCATTTCGAGCTTGATCTTTCCGGCCGCAAGATAGGCAGCCATCGTCATGGAGAGGGTCACAAGGTTGAAATTCTGGATGACAATACGCTGCCTGTCCTTTTCCCATTGGCGCAGCACGCACCACAGCGTTGGAACCGGGCCGGTGAAGCCGCCAAGTCCACCCATGACGCCGCCGACCAGACCTATTGCACCGTCTGCAACAGGACCCCCGACCGTGATGGGAGGGAGGCGACGCGCAAAGAGCATCAAGGGACACCAAACGACCAGCAGCGCTCCGAAGACCAACTTGAACAACTGCACATCCAGCAAGGGCAGGATGGCGACACCGACCGGAATCCCGATGATCCCCCCGATCAGGAATGGCAGCAGAAGCTTGAGGTCGAAGCCCCGGCGGACGGTGACGGCGGCGATGATCTGGCCGGTGAGCGCCCCAAAGACCGCCATGGCGGCAGCAAGCTGGGGCTCCACGGTCCAAACCCAAAACGACATGGCAACCAGACTGAAAGCGAACCCGGACAGCCCCTGGACGAAGCCTGCAAAGACCGCGCCGAGAGCAACAGTATAAACAAGCGAATCCATGTGGTGCTGTTTCCCCGCAAACTCGTGACAGCAGATCGCGCTTCCCGCGAATGCTGCGCCGCATGGAAACGGTGACGGTCGATCAGGTGGCCGGTGCTAAAAAGTCGGAATCAGCGAGTGCGCGATCAGCGCAGGACGCGGCAGCGGCCGTTGTAGACCATCCAGCGGTCGAAGCCCGAGACGCAGAATTCGACATTGTCGCCGATCGAGGCAAAACCCTGGCCTTCCTCGATCAGGTACCAGATGGTGCGGGCGCCGCCGTCGGAGAGGCTGACGGTGGCGCCGCAATAACGGCGGCCGATCGGCCAGGTGTCGTCGGCCGGCAGATAGCGATGCTGGTGGATGCGCTGGAAGTCGACGATCTGCACATCCGGCAGATGCGGCACGTGATGCACCTGATAGGAGAAGCGGTCGGTGATCTTGTTCAGCACCCAGGCCTCGCCGCAGACGCCGCTATCCTCGTCGGTATAGATTGCAAGGTCGGCCGCCTGGACTGCCTGGGTGACGCCAAGAGGTGCGGCCAGCGGCGTGCAAAAGGCGAGCAGTGCGGCAAGGGCGGATTGGGCGAAGCGAGTCATGGCAGCCTCTCAAGGTCGACTGCGCGCACTGTGCGGATTCGCTGACGCGCGGTCAAGCGGTTGTAGCGACCGTGGTTGTGGTGACGATGGTTGCGCTGACGGAACGGCAGGGCCGCGCCTCAAACTACTCTCCCGCCAGCCAGTCCAGCGTCCAATGCGACGGCTGCTCAAGTGCAAGCAGCCGGTGCAGCGCCGGCAGCAGCGTCCGTAACTCGCCTTCCAGCGTGAAGGGCGGATTGACCACCACCATGCCGCAGCCGTCGAGGCTCGGCTCGACGGCGTCCGGCCTGATCTCAAAACCGATGTCGAGCAGCTTCGAAATGCCCGTCTGCTTCAGCGCCTTGCGGAAGGCGGCGACCGCCCTGCGGTCCTTGAGCGGATACCACAGCGCGTAAATCCCTCCTGGCCAGCGCCGATGGGCTCTTTGCAGCCCGTCGACCAAGCTACCGAACTCGCCCCCTTCCTCGAAAGGCGGATCGATGAGCACGAGGCCGCGCTTTTCCTTTGGCGGCAGATGCGCGCCGAGCGCCAGCCAGCCGTCGAGCTCGATCACCCGGGTCTGGAAGTCACCGTCGAACAGCGCCTTCAGCCTGACGACATCCTTAGGGTGCAGTTCGACTGCCGACAGCCGGTCCTGCTTGCGCATCAGGTGCCGGGCGATCAGCGGCGAACCCGGGTATTTTTTCACGCCGCCGTCCGGATTGAGCGAATTTACGGCTTCAAGATACGGTGACAGCAGTGCCGCCGCCGGAGCATCGAGGGCCGCATCGACGAGCCGGCCGATGCCGCCTTGCCATTCGCCGGTCTTTTGCGCTTCGGTCGAGGACAGATCGTAGCGGCCGATCCCGGCATGGGTGTCGATGACCCGAAACGCCTTGTCCTTCTGCTTCAGATATTCGATCAGCCGACTGAGCACGACATGCTTGACGACATCGGCGAAGTTCCCGGCATGGTAGGCGTGGCGATAGTTCAATTGGAGCCCCTGCCCCAGCGCGGCGGTGGCGGCTGCGAGTTTGGATTTTCCGGCCGGCGGCCGCCGAAACGGAATGCCAGCACCAGCCCGACCAGGCCGGCCGCCATCAGGGAAAAACCGACCGGGCGCGCCCGGCGGTCGACCTCGCCGGCACCCGAGCGCAGGACGAGATCGACGGCCCGCATCGGAATGCCTTCGGCGTCGCCCGGACCGACGGTGAAGATGTAGGAACCAGGGGTAACGGTCGGGATCAGGCCGGCCTCGTCGCGAAAGATCCTGTCCGGCAGTTGCGGGCTGACCTGGCGCGGATTGTCGGAGTGATTGAACTGCAGCGTCGAGGCGAGCACCGTCCTGCCGCCGGCGGCGGCAGTGAGGGTCAACACAGTGCGCTGCTGCGAGACGATGCGCTCGGCTCTTGCCGTAAGATCGACCAGCACGCGTAGCGGCCCGTCGCGTGCGCTCAGGGGTACCGTCACCGGCTTGAACCGGCCCTGGTCATACACCCGCCAGGTGCCGATCTCACGGCCGGAGAAGTTGGTCATCGCCCAGGGGTAGACGACGCCGATGCCGGTACCGATGAGCAGGATCAGGGCGAACAGAGAGCGCATGAGGTCAAGACCCGGTATTCGGCGCGTTGGCGCCGTCGCGGGCGCGCTCCATTTCGTCCAGGAGCATGTCAAGGCCGAGATCAAACGTCCGGTCGAATTCGGCGGTGCCGAAATAACGCCCCGCCGCAGCTACTTTTGGAAAATCCTGCGCCAGTTGCTCATCGCTGACGGTGCTCACGGCCGAAGGCCCCTTTGCATAGCCGGCAGTCTCGTCGAGGATGGCACCCATCAGATAATAGCCGGTGGTGCGGAACAGCCGCGCACCCAGTTCCGGTCGGAAGCCGCCGGCCTCGAACAGGCCAAGGATGCCGTTCAGCCAAGTGAGACACGTCGGCGAATTCATCCGGTAGGTTACAAGGAACGTGGCAAAGGCCGGGTGCTCACGCGCGACGCGGCGGAAATCCTGCACGGCAATGCGTAACCTTTGTCGCCAAGGGAGGTCCGCGTCGGGCATTTCGAGGGAGCCGATCAGCCGATCCACCAAGGCTTCGAAGAGATGCGCCACCGAAGGAAAGTGGTGATAGATGCTCATGGCTTCGCAGCCGAGTTCTGCCGCCAGCTTGCGCATCGAAAACCCGGCGAGGCCCTCGCTCTCGATAACCTTCAAAGCCGCATCCTCGATCATCTCGCGAGACAGCCGGCCGCGCAGTCGCTTTTTTTTGATCGATGTGTCCATGGTGCCGCTTGACAACTTACGCTGTAAGGTTCATTTTCGACGTTACCTTACACCGTAAGGCCAACAAATGCCAGAGGAGAATGTCATGTCTGCCTATCGTACTCTTTCATCAACGCATTCTTCCATCCGCCGCGCCTGCCTGCTCGCCGCCACCTGTGTGCTGACCCTGGCTGCAGCTCCTTCTTATGCCGATGAGTATGACGCGACCGTCAAGGACATCCAGTCGACCATGGGCGGGGTGCCCGGTTTCGTAAAGCAGTTCCCGAAAGCCGGTCTGCCCGGTGCATGGGCCGAGGTCAAGGCCATCCAGCTCAGCGACAAGACGGCGCTGCCGCCGAAGGTCAAGTCGCTGATCTCGCTGGCGGTGGCGGCGCAAATCCCGTGCAACTACTGTATCTGGTCGGACACGCAGGACGCCAAGCGCGCCGGCGCCACCGACGAGGAGATCCAGGAGGCGGTCGCCGTTTCAGCGCTGACCCGCCATTGGAGCACCATCTTCAACGGCATGCAGGTCGATTTCGATACGTTCAGGAAGGAGATGGGCGGGCAGTAATGCTTTCGTTACTAGAGCGGGACGCGTTCAGACTGAATTAGCCTTCCCGCTTCGACTGTTTGTGTGATCCGCCAGCACCTCATCGATGACCCGCCACGATTTTTCCGCCTCGCGCTGGTTGCCGTCATGTCCCGAGGCGACGATCAGCGCCTTCCACAACGCCCAGCCCCGTGCGCGCGCCCAGCTGTGCTCGTCAAGGGCAATGGCGGCGCGGAACGCCTGGCGGCTCTCGCCGTAAAATTCCGTCCACGCGATCACCAGGTCACAGGCAGGATCGCCGATAGCCGAGCTGCCGAAATCGACGACCGCGCACAGTTTGCCATCTTCGACGAGCAGATTGCCCGAGGCAACGTCGCCATGGACCCAGACCGGCGGGCCGTGGCCAAGCGCGGCCAGGGCCCGGGCCCCCACCGGGAGCGCGGGGGGCGTGTGGATTCGGCCCCCCCGCCCCGACCGCGCGGCGGG